>DASRUX010000361.1:0-26653 GCA_035655235.1 Rhodocyclaceae bacterium
GCCCAGAAATCCACCACCAGGGGCAGGTCGGAGTTGGCGAGATGCTTTTCGAAGCCGGCCTGGTCCAGTTCCGTGGCGATGCCCCGGAACAGCCGCTCCTTGCAGCGGCCGCAGGTGCCGCCTTCGCCCAGGCGTTCCGGCGGCAGGCGATTGGTGGCGTGGCAGTGGGGGCAGACGACGTGGATGGGGGCGGACATGGCGGGACTCCAGGGAAACAGTAAATTCTTATATTGGTCCGCCCGGAAGAAAATCAAGTTCGCCCCGGGAATGGGGCGGGGTATGATCGGGGAATCGTTCTGGAAAACAACGAATAAGCCCTACAGGCATCCCATGAACCGCTACCCAGTCCGTTCCTGCCTGCTTGCCGCGCTGGCCGCCTGTTCGATGTTCCTGGCGGCGTCTGCGGCCCGGGCCCAGTATCCGGAAATCGAGTACGCTTCCCCCGACCAGTCGGTGTGGACCGCCCGGGTCAATGACCAGGGCGAGCCGGACAATCCCCTCTTCAAGCTGGCCGGCGAGCTGTTCGCCAAGGCCGGCATTCCCTGGCACGGCCGCACTTATCCCGCCGCCCGCATGTTCCGCTACCTTCAGGACGGGACCGCCCAGTTCTCCATCCTGGTCAAGGCGCCAGCCCTGCAATCCTGCTGCCTGTTGAGCCGCAAGCCGGTGGCCAAGGCGGATATCCGGGTCTATCGCCAGGGGGCTCTCGCACCGATCCACAGCCGGGAGGAACTGGCGGGGCACTCGGTCATCGTGGTGCGGGGCTACAGCTATGCCGGGCTCAAGGACTTCCTGGCCGATCCCAAGAATCGGGTGACCAGCTTCGAGGCGCCCACCCACACGGCAGCCTTCCGCATGCTGGCCTCCGGCCGGGCCGATTACCTCATCGACTATGCCGGCCCCGCCGCCGAAACCCTGGCGCTTGAGCGCCTGTCCGGCGTCCAGTCCGATTCCCTGTCCCAGCAGGAGGTTTTCCTGGTGCTGTCCAAGACCTATCCCGATGCGGAGAAGGTCATGGCCCGCCTGGAGGCCATCGCCGATTCCCTCGACAAGGACAAGCTCCTGTCGCCCAACACCAAGTAAGCCATGTCCTTCCTGAAACGTTCCATTCTCGCCCTGCGCACCCTGCTGTGGGTGGTCCTGGTCAGCCTCGGGGTCTTCGTGGTGGCCTCCACCGCCGGGGTGCTGGTGGAGCGGGATCGTATCCTCACCGCCGCCCACGACGAAGCCCACAACACCGTCGCCAACAACCTGGGGGCGGTCGGCGTCGCCCTCTGGTCCTACGACAAGCTCGCCCTGTCGGCCCTGCTGGACGGCATGGTGCGGGGCGGCTCCATCATCCGGCTGGAGGTCCTGGACGAACAGGACGTGGTGGCCGACATCCGCCAGACCGGCGCCACGGGCAACGCCGACCGGGTGTGGTCGTTGCCGATAACCGCACCGGCGGGGGGCAAGGAGATCGGCGTCCTGCGCGTCTCGGAATCCTACGGCGAGGTGGACAAGCGCATTGCCGCCTCCGTCACCACCCTGGTGGGGGCCGAACTGGTCAAGATCATCGGCCTGGCTTTCATTATCTTCGTCATCGTCTACCGCCAGATCGCCCGCCACCTCCACCACCTAGCCGAGGATGTGCAGGCCCTGGCGCCCAAGGACCTGGAAGCCCGGGTTGCCCTTGATCGCCGGCATCGGCATCGGGATGAGCTGGATACCCTGGTGGAATCCATCAACCGCTTCCTCCACGACCGGGCCGAGGAGATGAAGAAGCGCTCCCGGGCCGAAAGCAGCCTGCGGGAGAGCATGACGGAAATGCAGGTGGTCCTTGGGGCCCTGTCCGACGGGGTCATCGCCCTGGACGGCGAGTGCCGGGTCCGCTACGCCAACGCGGCGGCCCGCGCCCTGCTGGGGATGCTGAGCGATCCCGTCGAGGGGCAGCGGATGGAGGATATCCTGGCCATCGTCAGCGAAAGGAGCGGCCGGGAGATCGAAGGCCTGTGCGCCCGCATCCTCCAGGACGGAACGCCCATGCACCTGCGGGGCGATGTCCGCATCCGCACCCGGGACGGCAGCGAGTTCGACGCCAAGATCAGCGCCGTGCCGGCGCCGGGCTCCGGGGATGTGGCCATGATCCTGGTATTCACCGACATCTCGGCGGAAATCAGCAAGGAGCGCCAGATCGAGTTTCAGGCCTTCCACGATCCCCTTACCGAGCTGGGCAACCGCTCCATGCTGGCCCGGGACCTGGGCCAGGACCTGGAGCGGGCCAACCGGGAAGGCGGGCGCATCGCCATCCTGTCCCTGGACCTGGACAACTTCAAGAACATCAACGACGCCCTCGGCCACACCGTCGGCGACATCCTCCTCAAGCAGTTGGCCCAGCGTCTGCGCACCGCCGTCAAGGCGCCGGGCTGGGTCACCCGCCACGGCGGGGACGAGTTCATCGTCGTCCTGCCCCAGTGCGCCGATATCAACCAGGCCATCGACCTGGCCCGCACCCTCATGGCCAGCATCGCCCAGCCCTTCTTCATCGAGGAGCACGAGCTGCGCATCACCTCGTCCATCGGCATCTGCCTCTACCCGGAGCACGGCATCAGCATCGGCGAGCTGATCAGCAAGGCCGACATGGCCATGTACGAGGCCAAGCGGGAGGGCCGCAACGCCTACCGCTTCTACGAGCTGAACCTGCTCCAGCGCTCCGCCGAACGCCTGGCCATGGAGAACGGCCTGCGGGTGGCCCTGGCGGAAAACCAGTTCCACCTGGTCTTCCAGCCCAAGGTCACCATCGCCGGCGAGGAGGTCCATGCCCTGGAGGCCCTGCTGCGCTGGCAGAAGCGCCCGGGCGAGACCATCTCCCCGGCGGACTTCATCCCGGTGGCGGAGGATACCGGCCTCATCATCGAGATCGGCGACTGGGTCCTGCGGGAATCCCTGGCCGCCGCCCGCCGCCTGCGGCAAACCCTGGGGCGGGACCTGGCTATCGCGGTCAACGTTTCCCCCATCCAGTTCCGCAGCAGCGAGCGGCTGATGAATACCCTGCGGGAGCTGGCCGAGGAGGAGCCCGACCTGCACCGCCTCCTGGAAATCGAGCTGACCGAGAGCGCCCTGGGGGGCAAGGTGGACGAGGTCACCGCCAAGCTGGACAGCATCAAGAGCCTGGGCCTCAAGATCGCCATCGACGATTTTGGCACCGGCTATTCGTCCCTCGCCTATCTCAAGAATTTCCCCATCGACATTCTCAAGATCGACCAGGCCTTCATCCGCGACCTGCACACCAACGCCCAGGACAAGGCCATCGTCGGTTCCGTGGTCCAGCTCGGCAAGAGCCTGGGCTTCGAGATCGTGGCCGAGGGGGTGGAGGAGGAGGCTCATGTCGCCATCCTGGCCGGCCTGGGCTGCGATTACGCCCAGGGCTACTGGTTCTCCCGGCCGGTGCCGGAAGGCGATCTGGCCGCCAAATTGCAGGAAATCGAGGCCCATGCCCCCGGCTAGCCGGCATTGGCGCCCGTCTATGACGAAGGTGGTATGGAATGTGCGTGTTGACCGCGGCATTCCCCGGTTCATCCCTTCGAAACATCGTCGATGGCGCGCACTCCCTTCCGGCTCTTCCTTCCCGTATTCCTTGCCTTCGCCCTGACCGCGGCGGTGGGGGGCTATCTCGTTCACCTGAACGAGAAGAACCGGGTCCTCCAGGAGCAGAAGGCGGCCATGCATGTGGCCGCCATGCACGCCCACCTGCTGGAGGAGCAGGTCAGCCGCTCCCTGTCCGCCACCTATGCCCTGGCGGCGGTGGTGCGCCAGGGGCGGGGAGAGGTGGACAATTTCGACGCCCTGGCGGCCGAGATGCTGCGCCTGTACGGCGGCACCAGCGCCCTGCAGCTGGCGCCCAAGGGCATCATCTCCCGCATCGTCCCGCTGGCGGGAAACGAGGCGGCCCTGGGCCACGCCCTGCTCCAGGACCCCGCCCGCAACAAGGAGGCCTTCGTCGCCGTGGAAACGAAGAAGCTCACCCTGGCCGGGCCGTTTTCCTTACGCCAGGGGGGCGTCGCCGTGGTGGGGCGCCTGCCCATCTTCCTGCCGGACGGCGAGGGCTACGAGGCGTTCTGGGGCTTTTCCACGGCCGTCATCCGCATTCCCGACCTGCTGGCGGCGGCAAAGCTCGATGAGGGCAGCCTGTCCGGCTATGAGTACGAGCTGTCCCGCATCCATCCCGATACCCGCCAGCCTGACGTTTTCGCCGCGTCTTCCCCGGCGGCCCTCGCGGACCCCGTGTCCTACCAGGTCCAGGTCCCCAACGGCACCTGGACCCTGAGCATCGCCCGGCCCGAGGGCTGGCACTCCCCTGTCCATGTCCTGGCGGGGGAGGCGGCCATCGTGCTCCTGGTCGGCCTCCTGGTGGCGCTGCTCGCCTACAACGCTGTGAAGCTGCCCCTGGTGCTGGGGCGGGAAGTGGAACTGCGCACCCGGGACCTGCGGGCAGCCAACGACGAACTGGCTTCCGAGGTGGGCCGGCGGCAGGTAGCGGAAGAAAGCCTGCGGCAGCGGGCTTCGGAAATCGAGGTGGTCCTGGGCGGGCTTTCCGACGGCGTCATCGCCGTGGATCGGCGGGGCCGGGTGCGCCATGCCAACGGGGCCGCCCGCAGCCTCCTGGCGGTGACCGGCGAGCCCCTGCAAGGCCAGTCCCTGGAGCGCCTCCTGGCGGTGGTGGACGAAGTTTCCGGGGAGGAAATCCCCGGTATCTGCCGGTCCGTGATCCGGGAGGGAAATTCCATCCACCTGCGGGGCAATGTCCGCATCCGCACCGCCGACGCCCGGGAGTTCGACGCCCGCATCAGCGCCCTGCCGGCGCCGGAATCCGGCGAGGTGGCCATGATTTTCGTATTCACCGACATCTCGACGGAAATCCGCAAGGAGCGGCATATCGAGTTCCAGGCCTTCCACGATCCTCTCACCCAGTTGGGCAACCGCGCCCTCCTGGCCCGGGACCTGGCCCGGGAGATCGAGGCCGCCTCCGCCCGCGGGGAACGGGTCGCCGTGCTCTGCCTGGACCTGGATAATTTCAAGAACATCAACGACGCCCTGGGCCACACCATCGGCGATGTCATGCTCCAGCAACTGGCCCAGCGCCTGCGCTCGGTGGTGGCGGCGCCCGGCTGGGTGACCCGCCACGGCGGCGACGAATTCATCATCGTGGTGCCTCGGCTGGCCGCGGTCGAGGCCGCCACGGCGCTGGCGGGCGAGCTCATGGCCAGCATCGCCCGGCCCTTCTGCATCGACGACAAGGTGCTGCGGGTGACTTCGTCCATCGGCATCAGCATCTACCCGGACCACGGCGCCAGCCTCGGCGAGCTGGTCAGCAACGCCGACATGGCCATGTTCGAGGCCAAGCGCCACGGACGCAACAGCAGCTGCTTCTACGAATCCGCCCAGCTGGAGCGCTCCGCCGGGCGGCTGCTCCTGGAAAACGGCCTGCGCACCGCCCTGGCGGATGATGAACTCTCCCTGGTCTTCCAGCCCAAGGTGCGGATCGCCGACGGGGAGACGGCCGCGGTGGAGGCACTGCTGCGCTGGAACAGCCGGCACGCCGGCTGCGTCTCGCCGGATTCCTTCATCCCCGTGGCCGAGGACATGGGGCTCATCATCGATATCGGGGATTGGGTGCTGCACCAGGCGGTGGCCGCTGCCCGCCGGCTGCGGTCGCGGCTGGGCCGGGACATCGCCGTGGCGGTGAATGTCTCCCCCGTCCAGTTCCGCAGCGAGCGCCTGATCGCCGCCCTGCGCCGGCTGGCGGAAGAGGAGCCGGACCTGCCCCGGCTGCTGGAGATCGAACTCACCGAGCAGGCCCTGGCGGGGGATGTGGATGACGTGATCGCCAGCCTGCGCAGCATCCGGGACCTGGGCATCCGGGTCGCCATCGACGATTTCGGCACCGGCTATTCCTCCCTGGCCTACCTCAGGCATTTTCCCATCGACGTGCTCAAGATCGACCAGGCCTTCATTCGGGAACTGCACATGAATCCCCAGGACCAGGCCATCGTCGGTTCCGTGGTCCAACTCGGCAAGAGCCTGGGCTTCGACATCGTGGCCGAAGGGGTGGAAGAGTCCGGCCATGTGGATATCCTCTCGGAGCTGGGCTGCGACTACGCCCAGGGCCACTGGTTCTCCCGGCCCCTGGCGGAGCATGAACTGGTGGCCCGCTTCCAGGACGCCCAGGCTCTTTCGGTCGCCTGAAGGCCGGTTACGGACCAGGCAGTTTCCCGGAGGCGGGAATTTTCCTCCCCTTCCGCGGGATGGCTTTCCCGAATCCGGGAGCGGGGGCGGCTACTTCCCCGCCACCCCGTCGAAATCCAGCCCGAACCGCGCCAGGTACTTGCGCAGCCGGTCGGCGTCGTTGGGCTGCTTCTTTTCCAGCCGGGAGACGGCAAAGAGCTGGCGGCCGGCGGCGGACAGGCTGCCCCCGGTGCGGCAGGCGGCAATGACGGTGGCGAGCTGGCAGCGGTCGAAAAGATCGAGTTCGTCGGCCTGGCCGCCCAGCACCTCGGCGACCAGGTCGGCGGGCTGGCCGTCCGTCCAGGTGGCGCGCAGGCGCTCGATTTCCTCCCGCACATTGTCCTCGGTGATGCGCCCGGCCTCGGCCAGGGTGGCCATGCGGGTGACGGAGGCGGTGAGTTCGCGGAAATTACCTGCCCAGCGGGCCTCCGGTGAGCCGGCGAAGGCCAGGTAGCGGCGCTTGGCCTCGACGTTGAAACGTACCTGCTCGCCCTGTTCCCGGGCGAAACGTTCCAGTTCGAAATCCAGGTTGGGCTCGATGTCCTCCGGCCGGGCGGACAGGCCGGGCAGGTCGAAGGTCCACAGGTTGATGCGGGCGTAGAGGTCTTCCCGGAAGCGCCCTTCGGCCACCCAGCGGCGCAGGTCGCGATGGGTGCCGGCGATGAGCTGGAAATCGCTCTCCGCTTCCCGGTCGGCGCCGAAGGGGAAGAAGCGCTTTTCCTCGATGGCCTTCAGGAGCATGGCCTGCTCGTCCAGGCCCAGTTCGCCGATCTCGTCCAGGAAGAGCAGCCCGCCGTCGGCGGCGCGCAGGAGGCCCGGCCGTTCGGTCTGGGCGCCCGTGAACGCGCCGCGGACGTGGCCGAAGAGCGTCGACATGGCGGAATCGCCCCTCAGGGTGGCGCAATTGACCTCGATGAAGCGCCCGGAAAGCCGCTGCCGCTGGCGCTTCAATTCATACACCCGGCGGGCGAGGAATGACTTGCCCGCTCCGGTGGGCCCGATCAGCAGCAAGGGTGCCCGGGAACGGCCGGCCACCTGTTCGATGCGCTCGATCATCCGGTTGAAGCCCGGGTTGCGGGTGGCGATGCCGGATTTCAGGAAGGAGACGTTGTCGTCGTGCTCCCGGGCGAAGCGCTGGGCGATCTGGTTGTAGCGGGACAGGTCCAGGTCAATGATCTCGTAGCGCCCGATGCTGTTGGCCGTCTCCTTCTTGCGGGGCGGCGAGGTTTGCAACAGCCGCGCCGGCAGGTAGCGCGCTTCGGCCAGCAGGAACCAGCAAATCTGCGCGACGTGGGTGCCGGTGGTGATGTGGATGAGGTAATCCTCATTCTCGGTGTCGAAGGGGTAGGTGCGGGCGAAGTCGTGGAGGGTGGTGTAGACCTCCTCGAAATCCCAGGGGTCGCGCAGCTCCTTCTCCACGCGCCGGACTTCGGTTTCCGGCGATATCGCCGCGATGTCGTTGACGACGCGCTCGGCCAGCCCCCGGCTGCGGGCGTCGTGGAGCAGTTCCAGGCGATGTACCACGAGTTCTTCCTGCTGGCAGAGGGCCACGGTCGGGCGCCACTTTTCCCAGCGGGCAATTCCCTTGCCGCCGTAATCCAGCTGGGTGCCGAGAAAGCCGATGACCACGTTGCGCTTCATGGGTTATCCAAACAGATAAATGCTGATATCAAATTCTATACATGTCGGTATCGAATTTGGGGTCCGGAAATTGCCGGTGGATTGTATTTTTCATTGAAATCAATGGCCTGTGGGTGTGTTGCCGAGGCGATTCCCACCTGGCATGACTCTCGCAATGCATGGGGCGATCGCAGCGAAGGCTGGCAGACCAAGGAGAACGAGGATGAAAGCGGTGAAAAGCGGCAAGCAGCGCCGGGCCGAGATCAAGGCGGCGCGGGAGAAGCGCAAGGCCCGACGGTGCTTCGATTCGTTGGCGACGCCGTGGCAGCGTCCGCATCCGCTGGGGGCTGTGCCGGTCAGCGCGTACCTGCTGCAGCCTAACAACAGCTATGGCCTGCCGTTCTTCGTCGAGCGCGGCTATTACGAGGACAAGCCCTTCCGTTGCGTTGATTGCGGCGCGGAGGGGGTGTGGACGGCGGAAAGCCAGCGCTGGTGGTACGAAGTCATCAAAGGCGATGTCTTCACCACCGCCCGCCGTTGCGCTTCCTGTCGGGCCAAGGAGCGGGCACGCAAGGCCGAGGCGCGGCGAACCCATTTTGCCGGCTTGATCGCCAAGGGAATGACGGTCCCGGCATAGAATCGAACGTATTACAAAGGAATATCGTCATGACTTACCAATTGCAGGAAGTTCAAAACGGCAAGCCGATCTAGCTGTGGACCGAAGGCGTCCCGGTGGAGGAGGATGCCCGCGCCCAGCTGATGAAGACGGCAAAAATGCCCTTCATCTTCCGCCACCTGGCGGTGATGCCGGACGTGCATCTGGGCAAGGGTTCCACCATCGGCAGCGTGATCCCGACCCGGGGAGCCATCATTCCGGCGGCCGTCGGGGTGGATATCGGCTGCGGGATGATGGCGGCGCGCACCACCCTGACCGCCGCCGACCTGCCGGAGAACCTGCACGGCCTGCGCGACGCCATCGAGCGGGCCGTCCCCCACGGCCGTACCAGCCCGCGCAGCGGGCGCGACAAGGGAGCCTGGGAACACCCGCCGGCCGCGGTTGATGCCATGTGGTCTGCCCTGGAACCGGGCTTCAAGCGCATCACCGACAAGTATCCGCGCCTGAAGAACACCAACAACTACAAGCACCTGGGGACCTTGGGAACGGGCAACCACTTCATCGAGGTCTGCCTGGACGAGGCCGATTGCGTGTGGTTCATGCTGCACTCCGGTTCTCGCGGCGTCGGTAACGCTATCGGCAACCTGTTCATCGAACTGGCCCAGGCCGATATGCGCCAGCACATCGCCAACCTGCCGGACAAGGACCTGGCCTATTTCGAGGAAGGCAGCGAGCACTTCGCCGACTATGTGGAAGCCGTGGGTTGGGCCCAGGACTACGCCCGCCGCAATCGGATGGTCATGATGCAGCACGTCGTGGCGGCGGCCCGCCATGCCATCGCCAAGCCCTTCGAGGCGGCGGTGGAGGCGGTGAATTGCCACCATAACTACGTGCAGCACGAGACCCACTTCGGCGTCGACATCCTGGTGACCCGCAAGGGCGCCGTGTCGGCCAAGAAGGGCGAGCTGGGGATCATTCCGGGCTCCATGGGGGCGAAGAGCTACATCGTGCGCGGCCTGGGGAACGAAGAGGCCTTCTGTTCATGCAGCCACGGCGCCGGCCGCGCCATGAGCCGCAACGAGGCCAAGCGCCGCTTCACGGTGGAGGACCAGATCAAGGCCACCGCCCACGTCGAGTGCCGCAAGGACAGCGATGTGATCGACGAGATACCGATGGCCTACAAGGATATCGATGCCGTGATGGAAGCCCAGCGTGACTTGGTGGAAGTGGTGCATACCCTGCGCCAGGTGGTTTGTGTGAAAGGATAGGAAATGAAGAACGAGTGGCTCCGAGTGTTGGACGAGTGCCTTGGACAATCCGGACGAAACTGGAACTGGTCGGCTTACCAATCCAATCGGGCCCGACTGCTCGATTTCCTGGCATCCGCCGATGTCTCGGACGGGTTGGTGGAGGCTCGCCTTGTCGAAATGGCGGATTACTACGACGGTTTCGTGCGGGAAGTTGCTGTCCGGATGCTGGGGGCTGCCCGTTCCGAGGGCGCCTTCCGTGTCCTGGTCAGGCGCCGCAACGACTGGGTGCCGCAGGTGCGCGAGGCGGCGGTGCGCTCCAGCGCGAAATTCGTCGCCCCGGAGCGCGGTGATCTGCTGCTGGACTGCCTGGAGCTGATCCTTGCGGTGGCCCGGGGGGCACGGGGCGATCACGCCCTCTTCGTCGCGCAGGTTGATGATGCGCTACGGGCTCCGGAGAACCGAGATAAGGTGTTGTGCGCTTTTGGGAAGGCTCGCGGGGGCGTGGCGCGGCATCTGTTGTCGATCCTGCTAGCGTTGCCGGATGACCACTTGGCGGCTGTCTTCGATGTTGCGGTGGGCCATGCTGACTTCACGGTACGTTCGATGTTGCTGCGCGAGTGCGGGCGCCGCGACGTGCCGGAGGAATTGTCGCTGCTCGTACGCTTGATCGCTGACCCTCAGCCGCGAATCCGCAAGGGAGCGCTTCAGCTTTTGTGGGAGAAGCACCAGGAATCCGGCGCGTTGGCGCAGGCGCTTGAGCGTTGCCTGTTCGATCCCGCGGCGGCAGTCCGGGAGTTTGTCTTGTGGTGTCGCCGAGGTCAGGGATGGGATGTCGCGGCCCGTGTGCGAGAGCAACTGGCGGCGTGGGGGCGGGATGCTCGGGCCGATGTCGCGGCAATTGGGCTGATCGGGACCTTGAAGGCAAGCGAACATCTGGCGCGTGTCCAGGAAGCGTTTGCCGATAAGCGCCCAGCTATCCACCGTGCCGCCCTGGTGGCGTGGGCAAGTCTTGATCGCGCCACTGCCGATGTGCCTGTCATGGCAGCGCTGACCGACGTTTCGGGAAAGGTCTACAAAGTCGCTTTGTGCCTCGTCCGTAAGGGTAGGGTTGCTCTGTCGAACGAACAACTGCGCTCTGCGGCCCGTGTCGCGGCAGCGGGGGGAGACTCCTGTCGTCACGTTGTCATCCTCCAGCTGTTGCCCTTCTGGGATCGACTGGAGGCCTGCCTGGAGGCTACGCCCCATATCCGCACGGCGGCAGATGAAGCTCAGATCGTCGCCGCCCTCAAAACATGGGGGCACTGTCAGCGCTACGCGTTTTCAAGTTTGCCGACTGAGCGGCAGGCAGCAATCCGCGCAGCAGTCGCCCAGGGCAGCGTGCTGGCATTGTGGCGACGCCGGCCGGACTTGGGCCTGGTGCTGGCGCAGTTTGGCGTGGCGCTTGATCAGGTATGAATTCAGGAGTTTGGATATGAAGATCGAAAAACCCGCCGTACTGAGCGCCCACCCGGTCGAACTGACCGTGCGGCAGCGGGTGATGGAAACCCTGGCGGACATCGAAGCCGAGCACGATGTGCGCGTCCTCTTCGCCTGCGAATCCGGCAGTCGGGGCTGGGGCTTCGCGTCGCCGGACAGCGATTACGACGTGCGCTTCCTCTACGTGCATCGCCTGCCCTGGTACCTGGGGGTGGAGGCGAAGCGGGATGTGATCGAACGGCCGATCAGCGACGAGCTTGATGTCGGCGGCTGGGAGCTGCGCAAGGCGCTACGCCTGCTGCGCCGCTCCAACCCGACCCTGCTGGAGTGGCTGGATTCCCCCATCGTCTATCGGGAAGACCCCGAGGCCGCCAGTCGCCTGTGCGCGCTGGCACCGGCCTTCTTCTCGCCGCAGCGCGGGCGCTACCACTACTTGGCGATGGCGCGGAAGAACTTCCGCGAGCATCTGCTGGGCGAGACGGTGCGCCTCAAGAAATATCTCTACGTCCTGCGTCCGCTCCTGGCAGTGCGATGGATTGACCGGGGCCTGGGCATGCCGCCCATGCGCTTTGCCGACCTGGCTTCGGCCATGGTGGACGATCCCGTCCTGCTCGATGAGATCAACGGCCTGCTGGCGGTGAAGATGCGGGCCGGCGAAGCCGAATGCGGCCCCCGCTGGCCGGCTATCCACGACTTCATCGCGGGCGAACTGGAGCGGGCGAGCGCCGACCGCTTGGCGGACTTCCGCAAACCGGAGGGCGATGCCATCTTGCTGGACGCCTACCTGATGGAAACCGTGCTCTCGCCCTCGCCGGAATGAGGGCGGCAGCGCCATAACAACAATAAGGAACAAGCAACATGCAAACCATTGAACTGGACGGCTCCCGCGGGGAGGGCGGGGGCCAGATTCTGCGCACGGCCTTGAGCCTGTCGATGATCACGGGCACTCCGTTCCGCATCGAGAAAATCCGTGCCGGACGCTCCAAGCCGGGGCTGCTTCGCCAGCATCTGACCGCCGTCAATGCGGCGGCGGCCGTGTGCGGGGCCGAGGTGGAAGGCGCGGCACCGGGTTCCCTGACGCTCTCTTTTGCGCCCGGCCCCATCCGCGGCGGCGACTATTGTTTCGCCATCGGCACCGCGGGGAGCTGCACCCTTGTCCTGCAAACCGTGACGCCAGCGCTGTGGTTCGCCGACGGGCCGGCGACCCTGACGGTCAGCGGCGGCACCCACAACCCGGCTGCGCCGCCGGCCGACTTCCTGATCCGCTCCTGGCTGCCGTTGGTTCGGGCCATGGGCGTCGACATGGATATCGAACTGCTGCGCCATGGCTTCTATCCGGCCGGGGGAGGCGAGGTGAGGGCGAGCATCCGGCCCCTGGCGGACCCGGGCGCCGGCTTGTCGCCCTTGATACTGGAGACGCGCGGCGAGTTGCAGGAAACCCGGGCGACCGCCGTGGTGGCCGGGGTGCCGGGCGACGTGGCGCTGCGCGAACTCGATCGCCTGGCCGCCCAGTTGGAGCCGGTCGACCGGGAGCTGCGCCAGCTGCCCTCCCGGGAGGGGCCGGGCAATGTGCTCATGGTCGATCTGGTCTATCCCCGCTTTGCCGAGGTCTTCACCGGCTTCGGCGAGCGCGGCCTGCCGGCGGAGCGCGTCGCCGACGGCGTCGCCAAGCTGGTGCGCCGGTTCCGGGATGGCGCCGGGGCCGTCGGTGAGCACCTTGCCGACCAGCTCCTCCTGCCCCTGGCCTTGGCCGGCAAGGGCTGCTTTACCACGACCACGCTGTCCTCCCATCTGCGCACCAATATCGAGGTGATCGAGAAATTCATGCCGGTGGAGTTCCACTGCGAGGCGGGGGAGGGCGGGTGTCGGGTGGCAGTCGCCTGAGCTTGTGACTACCGAAAACGACAATCGCTTTCGGTGGTCAACGTTCTCGACTTGAGCGTTCGACAACTTTTTTTCAGGCGGCGCTCTTGAAAAGGGGAGATGCCGTCCATATTATTAGCACTCGCCAGCGTTGAGTGCTAACAGCGGCTCGCGCTCCCCGGGGTCAGCCCGGCCAATTTCCAAGTCAGTGAAGTTCATTGAAAGAGGAGTTATCTACATGAAAATCCGTCCCCTGCACGACCGCGTCATCGTCAAGCGCGTTGAAGCCGAGCGCACCACCGCTTCCGGTATCGTCATTCCCGATTCCGCCGGCGAGAAGCCCGATCAGGGCGAAGTCCTGGCCGTTGGCCCGGGCAAGCGCGACGATTCCGGCAAGCAGATCGCTCCGGACGTGAAGGTCGGCGACCGCGTGCTGTTCGGCAAGTACGCCGGCCAGACCGTCAAGGTGGATGGCCAGGAAGTGCTGGTCATGCGCGAAGAAGACATCATGGGCGTCCTCGAAGCCTAAGCCCTGTCGAACCCACAGAATCTGAATTAGGAGAAATACATGGCTGCTAAAGAAGTCAAATTTGGTGATTCCGCCCGCGCCCGCATGGTCGAAGGCGTCAATATCCTGGCCGACGCCGTCAAGGTCACCCTGGGCCCCAAGGGCCGCAACGTGGTTCTCGAGCGTTCCTTCGGCGGCCCGACCGTCACCAAGGACGGCGTTTCCGTTGCCAAGGAAATCGAGCTGAAGGACAAGTTCGCCAACATGGGCGCCCAGATGGTCAAGGAAGTCGCTTCCAAGACCTCCGACGTGGCCGGTGACGGCACCACCACCGCCACCGTGCTGGCCCAGTCCATCGTCCGCGAAGGCATGAAGTTCGTCGCCGCCGGCATGAACCCGATGGACCTGAAGCGCGGCATCGACAAGGCTGTCGCCGCCACCCTGGACCAGCTGAAGTCCATCTCCAAGCCCTGCACCACCTCCAAGGAAATCGCCCAGGTCGGCTCCATTTCCGCCAACTCCGATGCCAACATCGGCGAGATCATCGCCAATGCCATGGAAAAGGTCGGCAAGGAAGGCGTCATCACCGTTGAAGACGGCAAGTCCCTGGACAACGAACTGGACGTCGTCGAAGGCATGCAGTTCGACCGCGGCTACCTGTCCCCGTACTTCATCAACAACGGCGACAAGCAGATGGCCCTGATGGAGAACCCCTTCGTCCTGCTGTTCGACAAGAAGATCTCCAACATCCGTGACCTGCTGCCGGTGCTGGAGCAGGTTGCCAAGGCCGGCCGCCCGCTGCTGATCATCGCTGAAGATGTGGACGGCGAAGCCCTGGCCACCCTGGTGGTGAACAACATCCGTGGCATCCTGAAGACCGTCGCCGTCAAGGCCCCGGGCTTCGGCGACCGTCGCAAGGCCATGCTGGAAGACATCGCCATCCTGACCGGCGGCACCGTGATCTCCGAAGAGACCGGTCTGACCCTGGAAAAGGCCACCCTGAAGGATCTGGGCCAAGCCAAGCGCGTCGAAGTCGCCAAGGAAAACACCACCATCATCGACGGCGCCGGCGAAGCTGCCGCCATCGAAGCCCGCGTCAAGCAGATCCGCGTCCAGATCGAGGAAGCCACCTCCGACTACGACCGCGAGAAGCTGCAGGAGCGTGTTGCCAAGCTGGCCGGCGGCGTTGCCGTCATCAAGGTTGGTGCCGCCACCGAAGTCGAAATGAAGGAAAAGAAGGCCCGCGTCGAAGACGCCCTGCACGCCACCCGCGCTGCCGTTGAAGAAGGCATCGTGGCCGGCGGCGGCGTTGCCCTGATCCGTGCCCGCGCCTCCATCAAGGACCTGAAGGGCGACAACCACGACCAAGACGCCGGCATCAAGATCGTCCTGCGCGCCATGGAGCAGCCCCTGCGCGAGATCGTCGCCAACGCCGGTGACGAGCCCTCCGTGGTGGTGGACAAGGTCCAGAACGGTTCCGGCAACTTCGGCTACAACGCCTCCACCGGCCAGTACGGCGACATGGTGGAAATGGGCGTGCTGGACCCCACCAAGGTGACCCGTACCGCGCTGCAGAACGCCGCTTCCGTCGCCGGCCTGATGCTGACCACCGAGTGCATGGTGGGCGAGCTGGCCGAAGAGAAGCCCGCCATGGGCGGCATGCCCGGCGGCATGGGCGGCATGGGCGGCATGGACATGGGTATGTAATCCCCGTCCGAGCCTCTCTGCTCAAGAAAACCCCGCCTTGTGCGGGGTTTTTTTATGTATTTGTCCGTAAGGAATTTCTTTATGTGCAACGTATGTAACAGTCTGTAAGCTGTGCGTAAGTAGGTGTCCCTAAATTAGGCTCCGTAGCAATGCTTCAATAACCAAATACGTGCTGAGGAGCAAATCAATGCAAGACATACAGGACCGGATTCGGGCAAACCCGAAATTCCAGGAATTTGTGAGTAAGCGCAATTCTTACTCCATCCTGATGACCATTATCGGGATGATTGCCTACTACGGCTTCATCCTCCTGGTCGCCTTCGACAAGGAACTGCTGGCCCAGAAGCTGGGCAGCGGCATGACCACCAGCCTGGGCGTTCCCCTGGGCGTCGGCGTTATCGCCTTCACCATCGTCTTGACCTGGATCTACGTTCGTCGCGCCAACACCGAGTTCGACGAGACCAACGAAGCCATCATCCGGGAGGCTCAGAAATAATATGAAGACCAAGCACATTCTCGCGGGCCTCGGCGCCCTGGCTCTGGTCGGCGGCGCCTTCGCGGCCGGTGCCGACCTCGGTAACACCACCAAGCAGGCCACCAACTGGACGGCCATCACCATGTTCGCCCTCTTCGTGATCATGACTCTGTTCATCACGAAGTGGGCAGCGGCCAAGACCAAGTCTGCGGCCGACTTCTACACCGCCGGCGGCGGCATCACCGGCTTCCAGAACGGCCTGGCCATTGCCGGCGACTACATGTCCGCCGCTTCCTTCCTGGGTATTTCCGGCCTGGTTTTCGGCTCCGGCTTCGACGGCCTGATCTTCTCCATCGGCTGGCTGGTCGGCTGGCCCGTCATCACCTTCCTGATGGCGGAACGCCTGCGTAACCTCGGCAAATTCACCTTCGCCGACGTGGCCTCCTACCGCTTCTCCCAGACCCCGATGCGCAGCTTCGCCGCCGTCGGCTCCCTGGTCGTCGTAGCCTTCTACATGATTGCCCAGATGGTCGGTGCCGGTCAGCTGATCAAGGTGCTCTTCGGCATGGACTACCTCTACGCCGAAATCCTGGTGGGCACCATCATGATGATGTACGTGCTCTTCGGCGGCATGACCGCCACCACCTGGGTGCAGATCATCAAGGCCGTCATGCTGCTGGGTGGCGCCACCTTCATGGCCGTCGCCGTGCTGCTCCAGTTCGGCTTCTCCCCGGAAGTGCTCTTCACCAAGGCGGTTGAAGTCCACTCCAAGCACGACGCCATCATGGCTCCGGGCGCCCTCATCAAGGATCCCGTGTCCGCCATCTCCGTCGGCATGGCCCTGATGTTCGGTACCGCCGGCCTGCCCCACATCCTGATGCGCTTCTTCACCGTGCCGAACGCCAAGGAAGCCCGCAAGTCCGTTGCCTGGGCGACCACCTGGATCGGCTACTTCTACATCCTGACCTTCATCATCGGCTTCGGCGCCATCACCAACCTGATCCAGAACCCCACCGACTTCTACGTCGGCGGCGAAATCGCCAAGGGTCTGAAGGGCGGCGGCAACATGGCTGCGGTGCACCTCGCCAAGGCTGTCGGCGGCGACCTGTTCCTCGGCTTCATCTCCGCCGTGGCCTTCGCCACCATCCTGGCCGTGGTTGCCGGTCTGACCCTGTCCGGTGCTTCCGCCGTGTCCCACGACCTGTACGCCTCCGTCTTCAAGAAGGGCCAAGCCTCTTCCGACGACGAACTGCGGGTTTCCAAGATCACCACCATCTTCCTGGGCATCGTCGCCGTGGTCCTGGGCATCGCCTTCGAGAAGGAAAACGTCGCCTACATGGTGATGCTGGCCTTCGCCATCGCCTGCTCCGGCAACTTCCCGGTCCTGTTCATGTCCGTGCTGTGGAAGAACTGCACCACCAAGGGTGCTGTGACCGGCGGCTTCGTCGGCCTGATCATGGCCCTGGTGCTGACCGTCGGCTCCGCCAGCGTGTGGGAAGCCGTGATGGGCAACCCGAAGGGCTCCGCCTGGTTCCCGTACAACTCCCCGGCCATCTTCTCGATGACTGCGGCCTTCGTGACCATCTGGCTGGTGTCCATCCTGGACAACTCCGAACAGGCCAAGAAGGAACGTGCCCTGTACCCGGCCCAGCAGATCCGGTCCGAAACCGGCGTCGGTGCCGCGACGGCCTCCGCACACTAAGCCAATACCTGCAACACCTCGCGCTTGAACCCGGGCTTCGGCCCGGGTTTTTTTATTTCCGCTTTCGGCGGAAAAGGCAAAGGCGCGGCGCTGCAAGGATCGCAGGGCGGCGAATTTGTTACACTTGGGAAAGAATGTAGGGAAAAAGGGCCAGGGGGCGATCCAGTGCAGGATCGGATGCCCCCTGAGTCGCGGCAGGCGCCCCGACTCCTAAGACCATAAAAGGAGAACAGCGGGCGAAAGATTAATGCCGCAGTCTTACAAAAATCTTACGTTTCTTAGGTACTTAACCCAAGGCAACAAGCCATGCGAATCCTGATCGCGGAAGACGACACCATCATCGCCGACGGCATTTCCCGCTCCCTGAAGCGTACCGGCTATGCGGTCGATTGCGCCTATACCGGCGCCGACGCGGATGCCGCCCTGATGACCGGCAGCTACGACCTCATCATCCTGGACCTCGGGCTGCCCAAGCTGCCCGGCCTGGAAGTCCTGAAGCGCCTGCGGGCCCGCAAATCCCAGGTGCCGGTCCTCATCCTCACCGCCCTGGACGGCACCAGCGACCGGGTGAAAGGCCTCGACCTGGGGGCCGACGACTACATGGCCAAGCCCTTCGAACTGGCCGAACTGGAAGCCCGGGTGCGCGCGCTCACCCGCCGCTCCGCCGGCACCACCCCGGTGATGGAATTCGGCCAGCTCACCTACGACCAGGTGGGCCGGGTGGCCCACATCAACGGCCAGCCCCTGGACCTGTCCGCCCGGGAACTGGGCCTCCTGGAATTCCTCCTGACCCGGGCCGGCCGCCTGGTCAGCAAGGATCAGCTGGTGGACCACCTGTGCGGTTGGGGCGAGGAAGTCAGCCACAACGCCATCGAAGTCTATGTCCACCGCCTGCGCAAGAAACTGGAACCCGGCGGCGTACGCATCGTAACCGTCCGCGGCCTCGGCTACTGCCTTGAAAAGCCCCAAGACGAGCACTCCCGGAGCTGAAGGCGAGCGCTCGCTATTCGGCGAGATTCTCGATTGGATGCTGGCCCCGCTGCTGTTCGTGTGGCCGCTGTCCATCGCCGTCACCCATTACTTCGCCAGCAACGTGGCGAGCTTTCCCTACGACCAGGCCTTGCGCGAGCACGTCATGGCGGTGGCTCGCCAGGTCAAGATCATGGGCGGGAAGGCCGTGGTCAATCTGCCCGGCTCCGCCCGGGCCTTCCTGCGGGCCGACGAAACCGACAACGTCTATTTCCACGTCGTCACCCGGGACGGGACCTTCCTGGCGGGCGACAAGGAACTGCCGCCCCCCGACGACCTGGCCGACGATACGGCCGAGCCCGGTGAAATCTATTTCCGCGAAGCCGACTTCCGGGGCCAGGACCTGCGCATGGCCTATACCTACCTGAGCGACGCCAAGCTTCCCAAGGAAAAGTGGATTCTGGTGGAAGTGGGCGAGACTCTGGAAAAGCGCACCCAGCTCAGCAACAAGATCGTCGCCAGCGTCATCCTGCCCCAGTTCGTCATCATCCCGCTGGCGGTCATGCTGGTCTGGTTCGGCCTCTCCCGAGGCCTGCGGCCTCTGACGCGGCTGCGCCAGACCATCGAGGCCCGGGAGCCCGCCGACCTTTCCCCCATTGCCACCCGCCGCGTGCCCGAAGAGCTGGAGCCCCTGGTCGAAGCCTTCAACGCCATGCTCGACCGCATGAAGCGCAACGTGGATGCCCAACACCGCTTCGTGGCCGATGCCGCCCACCAGATGCGCACCCCGCTCACGGGCTTGAAGACCCAGGCCCAGTTCGCCATGCGGGAAACCGATCCGGAAGCCCTGCGCCAGTCCCTGCGCCAGATCGCCACCGGGGTGGACCGGGCCGGCCGCCTCATCAACCAGCTGCTCACCCTGGCCCGCACCGAAGCCGGTGAAGCCGCCCAGCAGGACAAGGACCCCATCGACCTGACCGTGCTGCTGCGGGAGGTGGTGGAGGACTGGGTGATGCGGGCGCTGGACAAGGATATCGACCTCGGCTTCGAGGGAGATACCCCCGCCATGGTCGTCGGCAATCCCTTCCTGTTGCGGGAACTGACCAAGAACCTCATCGACAATGCCCTGCGCTACACTCCGGCGGGCGGGCGGGTGACGTGCCGGGTGCTGGTCCACGGCGACTTCGCCATCCTGGAGATCGAGGATACCGGCATCGGCATCAGCGAAGAGCAGGCCGAACTGGTGTTCGAGCGCTTCTACCGGGTGGATGACGCCACCACCGAGGGCAGCGGCCTGGGGTTGGCCATCGTGCGGGAAATTGCCAACCAGCACGGGGCTTCCGCCTCCTTGCATCCCAACGCCGGCGGACCGGGCTCCGTGGCGCGGGTCGTCTTCCCGGTCTGGCGCCCACCACCCCCGCCACCGCCGCCGCCGGAAGACTTCGCCGAGCTGTATCGCCAGTCCCCGCCCATCGGCACCTGATTTTTTCCTAAAACGGCTTGCAGGGGTGGGGCGGCATGGCTATAATGCGCGCTCTCTTCGGCCAGTTAGCTCAGTTGGTAGAGCAGCGGATTGAAAATCCGCGTGTCCGTGGTTCGATTCCGCGACTGGCCACCAGAATTCCAAGCAACGCCGACTCCATCGAGTCGGCGTTTTGCTTTTCTGGCTCCGGGTCGCCGTTTCCGGCGCCGTGACCGCCGTCGCTGCTTGTCATCTTCCCGTTGAGCTTCTACGATTGTCCTTCGAAGTGCGGGATGCCGGGGCCATCCCCGCGGATTGGGGGAGGGGGGAATGGACCGTTTGTTCGGCCTGAGGGGGCGAGTCTGGGGATTGGTGGCCATCGTCACCGTGCCGGTTTTTCTTTATTCCCTCCTGGCCTATGTCGATCAGCGCTCCAAGGCCCTGGCCAAGGTGGAGCAGGATTTCCAGCAGCTCATCCGCTCAGCCCTGGTGGAGGAAACCTACCGGATCAAGCACACCCGGGATGTGCTGCTCATCATGGCCAACTCCTTTTTTTCGGGCGGCCTGAATCCGGCGGAATGCGGGCGCCAGGCGGTGCGCCTGATGCAGGGCCAGAAGGATTACCTCAATTTTGGCGCCATCCGACCGGATGGGACGCTGCTCTGTAGTGGCCTGCCTTCGCCGTCGCCCCAGGATTTCTCCGATGCGCCCTGGTTGAAGGAGGTTCTGGAGCGCAAGGCCTTCTCCCAGGGCTATTACTGGCACGGCCGTATCAGCCGGCAGCCGGGCATCGTCTTCGCCTCCCCCTTGTTCGATGCTTCCGGCGGTGTCAGGGCGGTCCTGTTTGCCAATATCGGGCTGGCGTGGACGGCGGAGCTGGCGTTCGCCAATCGGCTGCCGCCGGGCTGGGAGGCGGCCATTGTCGCGCCGGATGGCGAGGTGCTATTCCGGCAACCGGCGGGCGGCGGGGATTCCAGCCGGCTTTCCGAGGACAGCCGGCTTGCCGCCTTCCTGCAGACCCGTCCGAGTGCCGGTATGCATGAATTGACCGGCAAGGACGGGCAATCCTACCTGTACGGCATCGGTCCTCTGGAAGCGGCCGGCGGGGCCATTCATGTGGTGATCGGGGCGCCGAAGGCGACTGTGCTTGCCAATGTGGACCGCGATTTCATCGTTCATCTGGTGCTGCTGGTCGTGCTCGGCATCGGCTCGGTGCTCGTCGGCCAGCAGGCCCTCAACCGCTCCTTCGTACGCTGGGCCGAGCGCCTGCACGGCAATATCCGGCGTATCGGCGCCGGTGAGCGGGAACTCGGTCCGCAAGAGCCGAGTTCGATCCGGGAACTGCGGGAAATCGATTCTGCCCTGGCGTCCATGGTGGGCGACATCAATGCCCGGGACATGGCCCTCAAGGCCAGCCAGGAGCACCTCGGCCTAGCCCTGCAGGGCGCCGATCTGGGAACCTGGGACTGGCTGGTTTCCATCGGCATGACCGGCTGCAATCCTCGCCTGGCCGGGATGCTGGGATACCGGCCCGAGGGCTTCCTCCTCCGGATGGAGAACTGGACCGACTGGGTCCATCCGGACGACCGGGCGCAGGTCCTGGCGGCGGCGGAGCAGCACCTGGCCGGCGAAGTGCCGGTGTTCGAATGCGAATGCCGCCTGCGCCACCGGGAGGGGGATTGGGTGTGGCTGTTCGTCCGCGGCCGGGTGGTGGAGCGCAATTTTGCCGGCGGGGCGGTCCGTCTGGCCGGCACGGCCCTCGACATGACCGCCCGCCGGGCGACCGAGCAGCAGTTGCGGCAGCGTACCGAGGAACTGGTGGCCCTGGTGGAGGCCATGCCGGCCCTGGTGTGGATCGCCCGGGATCCCGCTTGCCGGGAGATCGTCGGCAACCGCGCCGCCAACGCCATCGAGGGCTGGGAAAGTGGCCTGGAGCCTAGCGGGGGCGAGCGGCGTGTCCAGTTTCGGAGGATGGACGGCCAGGAGTTCGCGCCGGATGAGCTGCCCATCCAGACTGCCGCCGCGGAGGGCCGCCCCGTACAGGGCGCCCAGGTCGAGGTCCGGCGGGCCGACGGGAGCAGTCTGTGGTTATTCGGCAATGCGGCGCCGCTGTTCGACGACCAGGGGATCGTCCGGGGCGCCCTCGGGGCCTTTGTGGATATCACCCAGTTCAAGGCTTCCGAAGCGGACCTGCGCCGCCATCGCGGCCACCTGGAAAGCCTGGTGGCGGAGCGCACCTACGAACTGGCCGTGGCCAAAGAGGCGGCGGAGCGGGCCAACCGCACCAAGACCCAGTTCCTGGCCAACGTTTCCCATGAACTGCGCACGCCCCTCAACAGCCTGATGCTCCTCGCCCATGTCCTGTCGGATGGGCGGTGGACCAACCTGACGCCCCAGCAGCGGGAATATGCCCGGATGATCGAACTCTCCGGCAACGACCTCGTGCAACTGATCGACGAACTCCTCGACCTGGCCCGGATCGAAACCGGCCGCCTCGACATCCGCATCGAGCCCGTTCCTTTCCCCGACCTGATGCAGAGCCTGCGGCGCACCCACCGCCATGTGGCGGAGCAGAAGGGGCTGGATTTCAAGATGGAGATCGACGCCGACGTTCCGGCCGCCATCGTCACCGACTCTGCGCGGCTCCAGCAACTGCTGCGCAACCTGCTGTCCAATGCCATCAAATTCACCGACCGGGGATCGGTCTGCCTGCGCATCCGGCGGGCCGTGTCCGGCTGGGGCTATCACAATCCCGCCCTGGTCAAGGCCGATGCCGTCATCGCTTTCGATGTGATCGATACCGGTATCGGCATCGATCCGATACGGCAGGAGCTGGTCCTGGAATCCTTCGGGCCGGTGCGGACCCAGGCCGCCCGGGAGGAGGGCGGAACCGGCCTGGGGCTGGCCATTTCCCGGGAGATCGCCACCCTGCTCGGCGGGGAATTGGGTTTGGCCAGCATTCCCGGCCGAGGCAGTACCTTCAGCGTCTATCTGCCTTTGGCCTATACGGGCTTCGTGGTCCCGCCCAGCGACAAGGAATCGGGCGTCCAGGCGCGGCCGTCGGAAGAGGGCAGTCCCCTGGCCGGGCGGACGGTGCTGGTGGTGGATGACGACCGGCTCAGCCGTTATGCCATCCGGGCCGTCCTGGAAGGGCTGGGGGCGCGGGTGGTGGAGGCGGCCAGCGGTCCCGAGGCGCTGGAAGCGGTGTCCCGCCGTCCGGAGATCGACGCCGTCCTGATGGATGTCCTGATGCCGGAAATGGATGGCTACCAGACCACCCGGGTGATCCGCCGCAGCCTGGGACGCAAGGCCCTTCCCATCATTGCCCTGACCGCCAAGGCCGAGCAGGGAAGCAGTGAGGCCAGCCTGGCGGCCGGCTGTTCGGATCATCTGTCCAAGCCGGTTGCTACCGGCGAACTGCTGGCCTGTCTGCGGCACTGGCTGGAGCTCTCTCCGGCCGAGGCCTGAGGCCCGCCGTCACTTCTTCGGCTTGGCGTTGTTCTCCCCGGCCACGCCGGCGGCGCCCACCGATTCGTCGCTGGCGATGATCGATGGCGCGGGCATCGGCTTGTCGCCGTGCCAGAGCAGGGCGAGGACCCGGGAAATGAACGCCTTGTGGCCTTCGGGCGCATTCTGGTACCAGTGTTGCAGGTACTGGTCCAGGTTGCTGCGGGCATCGGTCGGGTTGCGGTTGAGATAGGTCAGGGAATCCCAGTTCTCCGCATCGGTTTCGAACAGGGGCAGCAGCAGGTTGGCCACCAATTCGTTCTTCTTCCGCAGGTAGGGATCCTGTTTCAAGGCGTCCTCGTTCTCCCGCAGCCAGGAGGCGAGGGGAGAATGAGGCGGCAGCCGGCGGTGGCCCTCGTTGATCAGGAGGTCATAGAAGCGCCGCAGCCTGCCGGCCTGGGCCGACCATTCCGGCGCAGGCGGGGCGCTTTCCCAAGTGGCCGCCAGGTTCTTCAGGGTGTAGAGGGAGGCGGTCTCGCACAGAGTCTCCTCGAACCACTGGTTGTACTTGCTGGTGTCGGCGCCCAGGTTTTCTTCGTAATTGGAAAGGATGTGGCAGAGTTCGTGGGCGAACTCGTACACGTAAAACTGCCAGTCCTCGCCGCTGGCGTGGAGATGGACCAGGTATTCCCCCTGGCTGCCCCGTTCGTACAGGGCAATGGGATTGCTCTCGGTATGGGTCACGACAATAGGGGCCGACAGCTTCTTGGGAAGTCGGGCCATCAGCTCATCTGCGACCGAATACAGCACGGTTTCGATCTTTTCCTTGCGTGCCTGGCCCCAGCCGCCGCCTTCGATGCGGATGGTGAGGCCTTCCTTGCGGGCGTTGAAAATCTTTTTCCCGGGGGCCGCCGCGGGCATGGCCTGGCCGGCGCCCACGTAGCTCAGCGAACAGACCAGGGAAGCAATGACCACCGGCAGCCGGAGCTTGTACATCAACCAGTCCGAGGCCCGGCGGCGAGGAACGGCGGACCACGGGATTTGCGACTGATCCGTTTTCCTGGACTCCTTCATCGTCAATCGCCTCGGCCCTTAGCGCCACCAGACCAGCAGGAAGCTGAGGATGCCGGCCGCCACGATGAGCAGGGCGAACCACGCTACCACGCCGCTCAGGGTGATCAGGTTGGCGACATAGCTGGCCTTCTTGGGGTCGTCGATCCCAAGGAGAGGATGCACGCCGTGGCGGATCAGGGCCACCGATCCCACCCAGGCGATGGCCAGGATGAGCATATTGGCGCCCAGGCTGGGGATGAACAGGGCGAGGGCAGCCAGCCACAGGGGTACCGGGGCGATGGCCGCCAGGGCGTAGGCGTTCTCCTGAGGAACCCGGAAGCCCTGGCCTTCGGCGATCTGGCGGATGACCAGGGCCATGAAGGCGACCATGGCCAGCTCGACCGCGAAGAACACGATGCCATTCACCAGCAGGCTGCCCGCGCTGGGCTCCGGCCGGGAAAGGGCGAATATCCGCCCGGGGTAGGCCAATTGGGCGAAAACGTACATCAGGGGCGGGATGAGGGACATGGGGACGACCAGGGAGCGGAACAGCTTCCTGACCGACGGATGGACCTGGGCAATGTCGGTCCACCCTTCCCGTTCGGAGAAGAGCATACGGGGAAAGCTTGCAGGGGACATGATCAACCTCCCGTCTGGGCGTTGGGACTTCCGTGTTGGCGCATAGGGACTTACCGGATCGAACCGATTGCAATCCTTTTGACCTTGCCGATTCCGATAGTTCAAACCCAACCCGCTGCGGTGGCGGCGATGGTTAGTGGACGTGCAAAGCGCTTGATCACTTTGGCCTTTCAGGTGGATACCTCATGCCGGGTGTTTCCGCCTCCCTTAGCTGGAAATTTCATTAGCTAATTGAAATTCAATGGGTTTTCATCTTGGCACGGCCCTTGCGATAAAGGCCCGAATGTGCCGCCATCAGGCGTTTACTTGAACCGAAAACAGGGAGCCGGCTCGCTCGGCAACAACCAGAGGGGAAAAACATGGCGAATACCAGTTTGATCAAGCTGGAACACGACACCCGGATCGATGCGGCCGCCGAACGGCTGTCCATGACCCGGCGCGAGTTCCTGCAATTCTGCGCGGCCTTGGCCGCGACCATGGGCCTGCCGCAGGGTGCGGAAGCCCAGGTGGCCGAGGCGGTGGCCGCCAAGAAGCGGCCCAGCGTCATCTGGCTGCACTTCCAGGAATGCACCGGCTGTTCCGAGTCCATGCTCCGCGCCGAGCACCCGACCCTGGAAAAGCTCATCCTCGACGTCATTTCCCTGGACTACCACGAGACCCTGTTCGCCGCCGCCGGCCACCAGGTCGAGGCCGCCAAGCGCCAGGCCATGGAAGAGAACAAGGGCAAGTACATCCTGGTAGTCGAAGGCGCCATCCCGACCAAGGATAACGGCGTGTATTGCAAGGTCGGCGGCAAGACCGCCATCGAGCTGGTCAAGGAATGCGCGGCGGATGCCGCGGCGGTGGTCGCCATCGGCTCCTGCGCCTCCTGGGGCGGCATGCCCTCCACCAGCCCCAACCCCACCGGCGCCTCCGGCGTCGCCAAGGTCCTGGGCAAGCCGGTGGTCACCATCCCGGGCTGCCCGCCTAACCCCTACAACTTCCTGTCCACCGTGGTCCATTTCCTGACCTTCGGCAAACTGCCCGAGGTGGACCAGCTGGGCCGGCCCAAGTTTGCCTACTCCCGCCTCATCCACGAAAACTGCGAGCGCCGCGCCCACTTCGACGCCGGCCGCTTCGCCATGGAGTTCGGCGACGAGGGCCACCGCAAGGGCTACTGCCTCTACAAGCTGGGCTGCAAGGGGCCTGAAACCTATGCCAACTGCTCGGTGCTGCTCTTCGGCGATGCCGGTGCCGGCACCTGGCCGGTGGCCTGCGGCCACCCCTGTATCGGTTGTACCGAGCAGGGCGTCGGCTTCGAGAAACCCATCCATACCGTGGCCAAGCTGAAGAACATCGAGCCCAATATCCAATTCCCGCGCATCGCCGAGGAAAAGGGCATCGGCGCCAACCTGGGCTCCGCCGCAGTGCTGGCGGCCGTAGCCGGTGCGGCAGCCGGCGGCGCCGCGATGGTGGCCAAGAACCTCGGCCTGTCCCATAAGGCGGAGCAGATGGAAGAGGCCAAGAAGGACGGCGACGAAGCCAAGAAAGTAGTGGGAGGCTGAGATGACCACCCGGCGTAACTTCCTCAAGGGCTGTCTGGCCGGCGGGGCTGCCGCGGCC
>DASRUX010000362.1:0-4733 GCA_035655235.1 Rhodocyclaceae bacterium
GCTGGAAATTCATGGTGCTCTTCTCCCTAGGCGGCGAGTTTTTCTTTTTGGAATACCCGGATGGCCTTGGGGTGGAGCGACACTGCATCCCCCTCCCCTAGGCCCAGTTCCCGCAGCGCATCCCGCAGGACCGAAACCTCGATCAATTCTCCATCCTGCCGCGTCAGCTCCACCTGGGCAAGGGGGCCGATGGCCACCACCCGGACGATGCGGGCCGGAATGCCCCCCGGGGCGCTGGCCGGGCGCAGGTCGAACTCATGGGGACGGACGTAGCCCACCGCCTGCTCCAGGGCGTCCTGGCCCTCTCCCAGCGGCAGGGCATGGTCGCCGAAATGGAGGTGGCCGTCCTCGACCCGGCCGTGGAAGAGGTTCACCGACCCCAGGAAGCTCGCTACGAAGGGGGTGGCGGGCTGGTCGTAGACCTCGTCCGGGGAGCCGATCTGCTCCACCTTGCCCTTGTTCATGAGCACCACCCGGTCGGAAACCTCCAGGGCTTCTTCCTGGTCGTGGGTGACGAAGACGCTGGTGACGTGGATTTCGTCGTGGAGCTGGCGCAGCCAGCGGCGGAGCTCCTTGCGGACCTTGGCATCCAGGGCGCCGAAGGGTTCGTCCAGGAGCAGCACCTTGGGCTCCACGGCAAGGGCCCGGGCGAGCGCGATGCGCTGGCGCTGGCCGCCGGAAAGCTGGGACGGAAAGCGGTCCGCCAGCCATTCCAGTTGCACCAGTTCCAGGAGGCGCAGTACCCGCTTCCTGATCTCCGCCTCGGAAGGACGCAGCTTCCGGGGCTTCACCCGCAGGCCGAAGGCCACGTTCTCGAAGACCGTCATGTGGCGGAACAGGGCGTAGTGCTGGAAGACGAAGCCCACGTTGCGGTCCCGCACATGCTGGGCGGAGGCATCGTCCCCCTCCAGGAGGATCTGCCCCCGGTCGGCGGTTTCCAGGCCAGCGATGATCCGCAGCAGCGTGGTCTTGCCGCAGCCGGAGGGCCCCAGGAGGGCCACCAGCTCGCCGGAGGGGATGTCGATGGAAACGTCGTCCAGGGCCTTGAAGGCGCCGAAGTCCTTGCTGATGTTGCGGATGGCGATGCTCATTCTTCTTCTCCAGAAACCAGTTCCTGCAGTTGCCGGCGGGTCTGGCGCTCCACCAGGGCTTTCAATCCCAGGGTGACGAGGGCCAGCAGGGCCAGCACGGATGCCACGGCAAAGGCGGCGGCATAGTTGTATTCGTTGTAGAGGATTTCCACATGGAGCGGCATGGTGTTGGTCTTGCCCCGGACATGGCCGGAAACCACCGACACCGCCCCAAACTCGCCCATGGCCCGGGCGTTGCAGAGGATGACCCCGTAGAGCAGGCCCCACTTGATATTGGGCAGGGTCGTATGCCAGAAGGTCTGCCAGCCGGAGGCGCCCAGCACCACGGCCGCCTCCTCCTCTTCCGTGCCCTGGGCCTCCATGAGGGGGATCAACTCCCGGGCCACGAAGGGAAAGGTGACGAAGACGGTGGCGAGCACCAGGCCGGGCACGGCGAACACCACCCGGATATCGTGCTCGGCAAGCCACGGCCCGAACCAGCCCTGGGCGCCGAAAATGAGCACATAGATGAGGCCCGAGATCACCGGCGACACCGAGAACGGCAGGTCGATGAAGGTGATCAGTACCCGCTTGCCGGGGAAATCGAACTTGGCGATGGCCCAGGCCGCCGCCACCCCGAACACCAGGTTCAGCGGTACGGCGATGGCAGCCGTCAGCAAGGTGAGGCGGATGGCGGCCAGGGCGTCCGGATGGGCCAGGGCCTTCAGGTACACGCCCCAGCCCTTCTTCAGCCCCTCGGCGAAGACGGTGCCCAGGGGCAGGAGCAGGAAGAAGGCGAAGAAGCTCAGCGAGATGGCGATGAGCAGCGCCTTGATCCAGACCGGGTCCCGGGTGGCGGGGGTTTCGTAGCGTTCCTGAATGCCGGGCTGAAGTGCGATGGAGGCACCCATCTTAAGCTCCCTTGGCATGGCGGGTCTGAGCCCAGCCCTGCAATGCGTTGATGATGAGCAGGAGGACAAAGGAGATGACCAGCATCACCGAGGCCACGGCGGTCGCCCCGGCGTAGTCGTACTGCTCCAGCTTGGTGATGATCATGAGGGGCGTGATCTCGGAGACCATGGGCACGTTGCCGGCGATGAAGATGACCGAGCCATACTCCCCCACCGCCCGGGCGAAAGCCAGGGCGAAACCGGTGAGGAGCGCCGGGGTGACGTGGGGCAGGATCACCTTGAGGAAGGTCTGCCAGCGGGAAGCCCCCAGGCCGGCGGCGGCCTCCTCCACCTCCTTCTCCACGTCGGCCAGCACCGGCTGGACGGTGCGCACCACGAAGGGCAGGCCGATGAAGATGAGGGCGAGCAGGACGCCGTTGGGGTTGTAGGCCACCTCGATGCCGTGGGGCTTGAGGACGCTCCCCACCAGGCCGTTCTCGGCGTAGATGGTGGCGAGGGCGATGCCCGCCACCGCCGTCGGCAGGGCGAAGGGCAGATCGATCAGGGCATCCACCAGGCCCTTGCCCGGGAAGCGGTAGCGCACCAGGACCCAGGCGAAGATGAGGCCGAAGACCACATTCACCCCCGCCGCCAGGAGCGAAGCGCCGAAGCTCAGCTTGTAGGACGCCACCACCCGGGGGCTGCTCACCGCTGCCCAGAACGCCTCCCAGCCCAGGTCGAGGGTCTTGATGCCCACCGCCGACAGGGGAATGAGGACGATGATGGTCAGATATACCAGGGTGTAGCCCATGGCCAGGCCGAAGCCCGGGAGGGGACTGAAGCGCTTGCCGCCGATCATGGCCGCGCCTTGGGGGAGGATACCGGTTTCATGGAAACTTCCTGTTGTCCTGCACGATGGGATAACGGAAGTCTAAAAAACGCCGCTTATTCCGTGAAATACTAAATTCACAAATACAAATGAAGTTTTTGAATAAAGAAAGCGGCCCGCAGGCCGCTTTCTCGGAGCCATGGTCGGTCAGACTGCGGCCAGGGCCTGCTCCAGGTCGGCACGCAGGTCATCGATATGCTCGATGCCCACGGACAGACGCACGGTGTCCTCGGTGACGCCGGCCAGTTCCAGTTCCGCCGGGGACAACTGGCGGTGGGTGGTGGAAGCCGGGTGACAGGCCAGGGACTTGGCATCGCCGATATTGACCAGGCGGGTGAAGAGCTTCAGGGCATCCTGGAAGCGCGCCCCGCCTTCCCGGCCGCCCTGGACCCCGAAGGTCAGGATGCCGGAGGGACGGCCCCCCAGGTACTTCTTCGCCAGGGCATTGTCCTTGTGGTCCGGCAGGCCGGCGTAATTGACCCACTTCACCTTGGCATGGCCCTGGAGATATTCGGCCACCTTGCGGGCGTTCTCGGTGATGCGGTCCATGCGCAGGGCCAGGGTCTCGACCCCTTGCAGGATCAAGAAGGCATTGAAGGGGCTGATGGCGGCGCCGGTGTTACGCAACGGCACCACCCGGGCCCGGCCGATGAAGGCGGCGGCGCCTAGGGCCTCGGTATAGACCACGCCGTGGTAGGAGGGATCGGGCTCGTTCAGGCGCTTGAATTTCTGCTTGTAGTCCGCCCAGGGGAACTTGCCGGAATCGACGATGATGCCGCCGATGGAATTGCCGTGGCCGCCCAGGTACTTGGTCAGGGAGTGGATGACGATGTCGGCGCCGTGCTCGATGGGACGCAGCAGGTAGGGGGACGGCACGGTGTTGTCCACGATGAGCGGCACGCCGTGCTTGTGGGCGATGGCGGCGACCTTCTCCAGGTCGGTGATGTTGCCCAGGGGATTGCCGATGGATTCCACATAGACGGCCTTGGTGCGGCTGTCGATGAGCTTCTCGAAGCCTTCCGGATCCCGGTAGTCGGCGAAGCGGACCTGGATGCCGAACTGCGGCAGGGTGTGGGCGAACAGGTTGTAGGTACCGCCATACAGGGTGGAGGACGAAACGATGTTGTCACCGGCCTCGGCGATGGTCTGGATGGCGTAGGTGATGGCCGCCTGGCCGGAGGCCAGGGCCAGGCCGGCGATGCCGCCTTCCAGGGCGGCGACCCGCTTTTCCAGGACATCCTGGGTCGGGTTCATGATGCGGGTGTAGATGTTACCCTGGACCTTGAGGTCGAACAGGTCGGCACCATGCTGGGTGTCGTCGAAAGCGTAGGAGGTGGTCTGGTAGATGGGAACGGCCACCGCCTTGGTGGTGGGATCCGGGCTGTAACCGGCGTGGACCGCCAGGGTCTCGAGTTTCATGCGCATTTTCCTTTCTGTCATGGCGTACGTTTCGGCCCCCCCTTGGGCGCCACGGGTTGGGAGAATAGAGGCGCCCCATGCCACCGGAAAATAAGATTTTCTTCTTTGCATATACGTAATGGATTGCTAAGCATGGAAGAAACCCATCCCGGGCTTAGAACCCTTTACGCATATGCTCATAGGAAATTATTCGTTCTGCCGGGCTCGGGGTTTGCCTAAATTCGCCCTGCCCTTCAACCCACCCGGCTTCTCCCAATATGGAAAACGTCCTCATCGTTCCCGGCCTGCGCAACAGCGGCCCCGACCACTGGCAGACCTGGTTCCAGTCCCAGTTGCCCGCCACCCGTCGGGTGGAACAGGACGACTGGGAGAAGACCTGCCTGTCCGACTGGGCCCAGCGGGTGCGGGAGGCGATCGACGCGACCCCCGCCCCCCTGTGGATCATCGCCCACAGCTTCGGCTGCC
>DASRUX010000363.1:0-14198 GCA_035655235.1 Rhodocyclaceae bacterium
AAACCGTCAATCCCAAGATTCCTTCGACTCTGGAAGCGGCGGTCCTGTGCAAGATGGCGGACCGGGGCCAGATCACCGGCGGCGTGCTCGACGGCCCGCTGGCTTTCGACAATGCCATTTCCGCCCAGGCGGCCAAGACCAAAGGCATCGTCTCGCCGGTGGCGGGGGAGGTCGACATCCTGCTGGTGCCCGATCTCGAGGCCGGCAACATGGTCGCCAAACAGCTCTCCTTCCTGGCCAATGCCGACGCCGCCGGCATCGTCCTCGGCGCCAAGGTGCCCATCATCCTGACCAGCCGCGCCGACAACCTGCGCAGCCGGCTGGCTTCCTGCGCCGTAGCGGCCCTGGTCGCCGCCGCCAACCGCCAACCGTAAATCGCCGGAGGTTCCTTATGAAACACGGTGCTTGTCTCGTCCTCAATGCCGGCTCGTCCAGCCTCAAGTTCTCGGTCTTCCGCCATGCGGCGAAGACCTGCGGATTGCAGCCGGTGCTAACCGGCCAGATTTCCGGCATCGGGGGCAAGGCCCGCTTCGAAGCCAAGGATACGGATCGCCGCGTCCTTGCCGACACCCAGTGGGACGATTGCAACTCGTCCGGCCGCGACAGCCTGCTGCGCTATCTGCTGCGCTGGCTGGACAATCGTCTGGTGGACGAGAAAATCGTCGCCGCCGGGCACCGGGTCGTGCATGGCGGCCGGCAGTTCAATCGGCCCCTCATGCTGAGTCCCGACCTGATCGACCAGCTGGAGACACTGGTGCCCCTGGCGCCCCTGCATCAGCCGCACAACCTGGCCCCGATCCGCATGCTGGCGGAGATCAATCCGAACCTGGCGCAGGTCGCCTGTTTCGACACGGCCTTCCACAACACGCAGCCGTGGTTGGCGCGGACCTACGCCCTGCCCCAGGAGCTGACCGCGGAAGGCGTCTGCCGTTACGGCTTCCATGGGCTCTCGTACGAATACGTGACCCGGCAACTGCTGGATCAGCGCCCGGAACTGGCCAAGGGCCGGATCGCCATCTGCCACCTGGGCAATGGGTCGAGCATCTGCGCGGTGAAGGAGGGTAAGAGCGTCGATACCTCGATGGGCTTCACCGCCCTCGACGGCGTGCCGATGGGAACGCGGCCGGGCGGCATCGATCCGGGCGTCCTGCTCTACCTGATGCGGGAAAAGGGCATGGACCTGGAGGCCATCGAGGATCTGCTCTACCGGCGTTCCGGCCTGCTAGGCGTTTCCGGCCTGTCGAACGACATGCGGGTGTTGCTGGAGTCGGACGTGCCCCAGGCCCAGCAGGCGGTGGAGCTCTTCTGCTTCCGCGTGGCCAAGGAGGTGGCGGCCCTGGCGGCGTCGATGGAAGGGCTCGATGCCCTGGTGTTTACCGCCGGCATCGGCGAGAACTCGCCGGCCATCCGGGAGCGGATCGTGCGCCGGCTGGAATGGCTGGGGCCCCGGATCGACGCGCGGGCCAATGCCGTCCGGGCCTTCGACATCTCGGCGGCGGACGCCGGCATCCCGGTGTTCGTGGTGCCGACCAACGAAGAGTTGATGATCGCCGAGCATACCTTGGCGGTCGTGCCGCAGATCGCGGGCCACGCCTGAGGGGAAGAGGGCGGCCGTGGGTGCCATGCCCCGGCCGCCAGGGGGAACTGCAAATGCTCAAGAATGTAAAGAAGCTCAACGGCGACGGCTACGTGGGCCGCCCGCCGGAAGCGGAAAGCGCCGGCCTTTCGCTCGACCCGCTGTCGCCCGGCGCGATCGCGCTCGCCGCCGAGAATGCGGGGGTCAAGAAGGCCCTCCAGCGTACCGATGTGATCTTCGCCCTATCCGTGCTGGGCGGCGCTTTCGTCGCCCTGGGCGGCATCTTCGCCACGGTCGTCAGCGCCGGGGGGCAGGGGCAGCTGCCCTATGGGGTGATCCGCCTGCTCATGGGCGGCACCTTTTCCCTCGGCCTCATCCTGGTCGTCCTGGCCGGCGCCCAGCTGTTCACCAGCGACTGCCTGATGGTCATGGCCTGGGCCAGCGGCCGGCTCCGGTTCTCCCGCATGCTCAAGGTCTGGGGAGCGGTCTGGCTCGGCAACCTGGTCGGCGCCCTGGGAACCGCCGTACTGCTCTTCCTCTCCGGCCACTATGCCTTCGGCCACGGCGAGGTCGGCGCCGCCGCCCTTTATATGGCTTCGGCCAAGAGTACCCTGGCTCCGGATCGGGTCTTCTTCCTGGCCATTTTCTGCAACGTCCTGGTCTGCCTGGCGGCGTGGCTGGCGATGGCGGCCCGCAGTCTGACCGACAAGGTCCTCGCCATGGTCTTCCCGATCAGCGCCTTCGTGGCGGCGGGCTTCGAGCACTGCGTCGCCAACATGTATTTCATTCCCTACGGCCTGCTGGTCAAGTGGGGAGCGCCCGAGTCCTTCTGGACGGAGGTCGGCAAGACGCCGGATGCCGTGCAGATTCCGTTTGACCGCTTCCTGCTCAATCTCGGGGCGGCAACCCTGGGGAACTGGGTGGGCGGCGCCTTGCTGGTCGGCGCCATCTACTGGCTGCTCTTCCGGCGTTCGCAAGTTTGAGGGCGGGGCGGCGGGAATGGCGCGCGGGCTGTCCAGGCAAGGGCGTGGGGAAAATCACTATAGCGAACACCGGTATTCCAATAGGTAAAAACCCCACTTCCATCATATTCCCCATGGATTACTCTTCCGATTCCTTTGGAATGGGGTATGGCGCGGCGATGGTTGGTCGAATTCGAACGGGGGCTCGGGCTTGGACGCCAGCACGCCTTTCAATCTGAGCCTGATACTGATTCAGCAGACTTGCGTTTACCTCGTGATCGCCTATCTGCTGAGCCGCAGCCGGATCTTCATTCCGCTGATGCACGTCACCATCCGGTGGCCCCATCGGGCTGCCTGCTACCTGGTCTTTTCCCTCTTCTGCATCATGGGCACCTATCTCGGGCTCAAGATCGATGATTCGATCGCCAACACCCGGGCCATCGGGGCGGTCCTCGGCGGCGTCCTGGGCGGGCCGTGGGTGGGGTTCGCCGTCGGCCTGACCGGTGGATTGCATCGCTACTCCCTGGGCGGCATATCGGCCCTGGCGTGCATGGTGTCGACGGTGGCGGAAGGGCTGATCGGCGGCATGTTTCATCGCCGGATGATCCGGCGCGGCAAGATCGGCACCCTCTTTCGCCCCCTGCCCATCGCGGCGCTCACCTTCGCCGCAGAGCTGGTGCAGATGGCCATCCTGCTCCTCATGGTGAAGCCCTTCTCTGCCGCCCAGCATCTGGTCGGCCAGATCGTCACCCCCATGCTGATCGCCAATACCCTGGGCGCCGGTATGTTCATGCGCATCCTCGAAGACCGGCGCCTGCTCTTCGAAAAGCAGAGCAGCGTCTTCTCCGCCAAGGCCCTGGACATCGCGGCGCGGGTGGAGGGCGTGCTGCGGGCCGGCTTCAATACGGAAAACAGCATGCGGGTGGCGCGCACCATCTACGAGGAAACCGGCGTGGGCGCGGTGGCCATTACCGATACCGAGCGCCTGCTGGCCTTCATCGGCATCGGCGCCGACCATCACCTGCCGGGAACGCCGATCGGTTCCCATCTGACCCAACTGGCGATCGCCAGGAACCAGGTGGTGTACGCCGACGGCAACGAGGTGGCCTACCGTTGCTCCATCGATCCGGCCTGCAAGCTGGCGGCCAGCCTGATCATTCCCCTGGTCGGCGAGGATGAGCGGGTGATCGGCACCATCAAGCTCTACGAGCCGCGTTCCAAGCTCTTCTCGACCATTACCCGGACGCTGGGGGAAGGGATCGCCCGCCTGTTGTCGACCCAGATTCTTGCCGGCCGCTACGAGCAGCAGAAGCAGCTCCTGGCCGAGTCCGAAATCAAGCTGCTGCATGCCCAGGTCAATCCCCATTTCCTGTTCAATGCCCTCAATACCATCTCGGCGGTCATCCGCAAGGATCCGGAGCGGGCTTGTGGGCTGGTGCAGCATCTTTCCGTCTTCTTCCGGAAGAATCTCAAGCGGCCGAGCCAAGAGGTCTGCCTCACCGACGAGATCGAGCACGTCCGGGCCTACCTGGAAATCGAACTGACCCGCTTCGGCGATCGGCTGTCCGTCAGCATCGACATTCCGGATGACCTGTGGGATGGCCGGCTGCCGGCTTTCTCCCTGCAACCGATCGTCGAAAACGCCATCAAGCACGGCACTTCCCATCTGCTGGGCAGGGGCACCGTGGCGATCACGGCCCGCAGCGACGGAGCTGACCTGCTCCTCCAGGTCGAGGATGACGCCGGACTCTACGTGCCTCCCCAGGGGGGCTCAGGGCTGGGGCTCAACCTGGTCGACCGCCGTATCAAGAACCGCTACGGCAATGCCTATGGCCTGCGGGTCGACTGCGAACCCAATATTTTCACGCGGGTGACGATCTGCATTCCGCTGGAGGTCGCTTATGCGAATCCTGATTATTGACGACGAACAACTGGCCCGCGAGGAGCTGCGGCGCATGCTGGAGCGTGAGCCGGATGCCGACATCGTGGGCGAATGCGCCAATGCCATTGAAGGCATGGCGGCCATCAATCGTCTGGCGCCGGAGGTGGTCTTCCTCGACATCCAGATGCCCAGCGTCAGCGGCCTGGAAATGCTGAGCATGCTCGACGCCGAGAGGATGCCGCGGGTGGTCTTCCTCACGGCCCACCACGAATACGCCATGCAGGCATTCGAGGAGCATGCCTTCGACTACCTGCTCAAGCCGTTGGACCCGCGCCGCCTGGAAGTCACCCTGCAGCGCCTGCGCCTGGATCGCAGCCCCAATCCCGGCCTTGCCCAGATGGCCGGCCCGTTGGTGCAGATTCCCTGCCCGGGCTTCCAGCGGGTGGCCCTGGTCAAGGTGGCGGACGTGGAATACGTGGTTTCGAAAGGGACGGGAATCTACGTGGTGGATCGCGAGGGCGTCGAGCGCTTCACCGAACTTTGCCTGCGGGTCCTCGAAGACAAGACCCATTTCCTGCGTTCCCATCGCCAGTTCCTGGTCAATCCCGATTGCATCAAGGAAATCTGTTTCCAGGAAAACGGCAGCGCAGAAATCGTCACCGGCGGCGGCAGGAAGATTCCGGTCAGCCGCCGGTTCCTGGCGGGGCTGAAGGAACGTCTCGGTATTTGATTCGCAATAGAGTTGTGAGGGGGGAGAAAAAATGCTGGATAGACTGAAATTGCGTAGTCGCTTGATCATCGTTGTCTGCGCCGCTTTCCTGGGGATGCTGACGATCGTGATGGGCAGCGCGCACGATGCAAAGGACAATCTGCTTGAGTCGCGCAAGCAACTGATCCGTTCGGGGGTGCAGGGCATCCACAACATCGTTGCCTTCTACTACGGCGAGGAAACCGCCGGCAGGCTGACCCGGGACGAGGCCCAGCGGCTGGCCAAGGAGGCCATCCGGCGTGCCCGTTACGGGGGCGAGGACGGCAAGACCGAGTATTACTATGCCTGGACTCTCGAGGGCGTCGGCGTTGCCCACGTCAAGACCGAGTTCGAGGGCAAGAACATGCTCGACAAGATCAAGGACGGGCAGGGGCGCTATACCATCAAGGACATCATCGCGGCCCTGGCGAGCAAGCCGGAGGCCTTCGTCGATGGCGCCTTTACCCGGCCCGGCGGAACCGTGCCGGTACCCAAGCTGCTCTTCGTCAAGAAATTCGAGCCGTGGCAATGGCTGGTGGGGACCGGCGTCTACCTGGACGACCTGGATCAGCTGTATTGGGAGCAACTGGTCCGGCTGATCAGCCTTTCCCTGGTGCCGACCCTGCTGATCGGACTCCTGAGCGTCGCCATCTCCCGCAGCATCTTCAAGGAGATCGGTGGCGAACCGGCGGTGGCGGCGGCGATCATGAAGAAGGTGTCGGAGGGCGATCTGACCATCGACTCGGCGGTCGGCGCTGCACCCGGCAGTCTCCTGAGCATGCTGGGAACGATGGTTTCGTCCCTGCGCCACCTGGTGACCGAGATCACCAGTGACTCGGTGCGGCTGGTGCATAGCGCCACGACCATCAGCCTGGCGGCGCGGGACGTTTCCTCGGCCGCCGACCAGCAGGCGGAAGCCCATAGCGCCATGGCGGCGGCCATTCAGGAACTGACGGTGAGTTCGAACCATATTTCCGACAGCGCCGGCGATACGCAAAGGGATTCCCTGTCGGCGGTGGAGCTGTCCAGCCAGGGCAGCGAGCGCGTCAGCATGGCGGCGGCCGCCATGGAAGGCATTTCCCGCACCGTATCCGACGCCTCCGGCCGCATCCGCGAACTGGAGAGCCATGCCACCCAGATTTCGTCCATCGCCAACGTCATCAAGGACATCGCCGGACAGACCAACCTGCTGGCGCTCAATGCCGCCATCGAGGCCGCCCGGGCCGGCGAGCAGGGGCGCGGCTTCGCGGTGGTCGCGGATGAGGTGAGGAAACTGGCGGAACGGACTTCTTTGGCGACGACCGAGATCGAGCAGATGATCACCGGCATCCAGTCGGAAACCGTCAAGGCGGCCGAGGTCATGGATGCGGCCATTCCCGAGGTCGCGGAGGGCGTCAAGCTGGCGGCATCGGCCACCGAACTGCTCCACACCATCGAAAGCGGTGCCCGGCGGACCCTGGATCGCATCGGCGACGTTGCGGGGGCGACCCGCGAGCAGAGTTCGGCCAGCACTTCCATCGCCCAGCGGGTGGAGCAGATCGCCATGATGGTCGAAGCGACCACCGCCTCGATGCATGGAACGGCCCAAACGGCAAGGGAACTGGAAGGCATCGCCAAGAACCTCCAGGCCCTGGTCGAGCATTTCCGAGTCTAGATTTTCCCGTCGGCCGGCTCGTCGTGGAGGGACGACCAGAGCCGGTCTTTTTTTACCTTTTGTCTGAAAGTTGTCCCGTGAAGAAAATCCGTAGCCTGCTCGTTGCCAACCGCAGCGAGATCGCCATTCGTGTCCTCCGCGCCGCCTCCGAACTGGGGATACACACCGTCGCCATCTTCTCCAACGAAGACCGCTTTGCCCTGCATCGCTTCAAGGCCGACGAGTCCTACTTGGTGGGGGCCGGCAAGAAACCCATCGACGCCTACCTGGATATCGAAGGCATCATCCGCATCGCCCGGGATGCCGGGGTCGATGCCATCCATCCGGGCTACGGCTTCCTGTCGGAGAATCCGGCCTTCGCCGAGGCCTGCGCCGAGGCCGGCATCATTTTCATCGGGCCCAAGCCCGAAGTGATGAAGCGCTTGGGGAACAAGGTGGCGGCCCGCGAACTGGCCGAGCAAGCCGGCGTCCCGGTGGTTCCCGCCACCGGGGCATTGCCCCGCGACCTGGATGAGGTGCTGGCGCAAGCGGCAGCGATCGGCTATCCCCTGATGCTCAAGGCCAGCTGGGGCGGGGGCGGCCGCGGCATGCGGGCGATCGAGAGCGCCGCAGACCTGCCCGCCGCCCTGGATGTCGCCCGGCGGGAGGCCCTGGCCGCCTTCGGCAACGACGAGGTCTATCTGGAGAAGCTGGTGCGTCGCGCCCGGCATGTGGAGGTCCAGGTGCTGGGGGATACCCACGGCAACCTGGTCCATCTGTACGAGCGCGACTGCTCGGTGCAGCGCCGTAATCAGAAGGTGGTCGAGCGTGCCCCGGCCCCCTATCTCGACGAGGCCACCCGGGCCGAACTGTGCGAAACCGCCCTGCGCCTGGCACGGGCGGCCAACTACACCCATGCCGGCACGGTCGAATTCCTGATGGACGCCGATACCGGGAGGTTCTATTTCATCGAGGTCAATCCTCGTATCCAGGTCGAGCACACGGTGACCGAGCAGGTGACCGGCATCGACATCGTCAAGGCCCAGATTCGGGTCAGCGAAGGCGGTCGCATCGGCGAGGAGGGCGCCCTGGTTCCCCGCCAGCAGGACATCCGGCTATCCGGCCACGCCCTGCAGTGCCGGGTGACCACCGAAGACCCGGAAAACCACTTCACGCCCGATTACGGCAAGATCATCGCCTACCGCAGCCCGGCCGGCTTCGGGCTGCGCCTCGACGCCGGCACCGCCTATTCCGGCGCCGTCATCACTCCCTTCTACGATTCGCTGCTGGTCAAGGTTACCGCCTGGGGCCATAACGCCGACGAGGCGGCCCATTGCATGGACCGCGCCCTGCGCGAATTCCGCGTCCGCGGCCTGGCCACCAACCTCCAGTTCCTGGAGAACGTGGTGGGCCATCCCGCCTTCCGTTCCGGCGAATGCACCACCCGCTTCATCGATACCACGCCGGAGCTGTTCCGTTTCGCCAAGCGGCGCGACCGCGCCACCCGGCTGCTCAACTTCCTCGGCCATGTGACGGTGAACGGCAATCCGGAAATGAAGGGCCGGACGCCGCCCCCCTTGCCCCTGCCGCGGCCGATCAAGCCGGCCTACGACCTGGGCGCACCCATCCCGCCCGGCACCCGCGACCGCCTGAAGGAACTCGGCGCCGAGAAATTCGCCGCCTGGATGAAGGCCCAGCCGCAGGTGCTGCTCACCGACACCTCAATGCGGGATGCCCACCAGTCGCTTTTCGCTACCCGCATGCGCAGCCACGACATGCTGGCCATCGCCCCTTACTATGCCCGCATGGCGCCGGGGCTTTTCTCCCTGGAGTGCTGGGGCGGCGCCACTTTCGACGTGGCGCTGCGCTTCCTCAAGGAAGACCCGTGGGAACGCCTGCGGCGTCTGCGCCAGGAAGTGCCCAACATCCTCTTCCAGATGCTGCTGCGTGCCTCCAATGCCGTGGGCTACACCAACTACAGCGACAACGTGGTGCGCTTCTTCGTCCAGCAGGCGGCCAAGAACGGCGTCGACCTTTTCCGCGTCTTCGATTCCCTCAACTGGGTGGATAACATGCGGGTGGCCATGGACGCCGTCGTGGAAAGCGGCGCCCTGTGCGAGGGGACGCTCTGCTATACCGGCGACCTGTTCGATCCCCGCCGCGCCAAGTTCAACCTCCAGTATTACGTCGGCCTGGCCAAGCAGTTGGAAAAGGCGGGCGCTCACATCATCGGCATCAAGGACATGGCCGGCGTCGCCAAGCCGAGGGCCATCGCCGCCCTGGTCAAGGCCCTCAAGGAAGAGGTTGGCCTGCCGCTGCATTTCCATACCCACGACACCAGCGGCATTGCCGCCGCTTCGGTCCTCGCTGCCGTGGAGGCCGGCTGCGACGCGGTGGATGGGGCTCTCGACGCCCTCAGCGGCCTGACCTCCCAGCCCAACTTGGGCTCCATGGTCGCCGCCCTGGCCGGCGGCGAGCGCGACCCCGGCATCGACCAGGAGGCCTTGCAGTCCCTGTCCCACTATTGGGAGGGCGTGCGCCGCGCCTACTCGCCCTTTGAACCGGATATCCGCTCGGGGACTTCGGATGTCTACAACCACGAGATGCCCGGCGGCCAATATACCAACCTGCGGGAGCAAGCCCGGGCCATGGGCCTGGAGCATCGCTGGCCCGAGGTGTCGAAGGCCTACGCCGAGGTGAACCGGCTGTTCGGCGACATCGTCAAGGTGACGCCCACCTCCAAGGTGGTGGGCGACATGGCCCTGTTCATGGTCGCCAACGACCTCAAGCCGGAGCAGGTGAGCGATCCGGCCAAGGAAATCGCCTTCCCCGATTCGGTCATCTCCCTCTTCAAGGGAGAACTGGGCTTCCCGCCCGACGGTTTCCCGGAAGCCTTGTCCGCCAAGGTGCTCAAGGGCGAGAAGCCGCTGTCCGGCCGGGCCGGCGATTTCCTGCCGCCGGTGGACCTGGAGGCCAAGCGGGCCGAGCTGGAGAGCCTGATCGGCCGGCAGGCCGGCGACACCGATCTCGCCTCCTATCTGATGTACCCCAAGGTCTTCCTGGATTACGCCAAGCATCGCCGCCATTACGAGGATGTTTCCCTGCTGCCGACCCAGGCTTTCTTCTACGGGCTGCGCGACCGGGAGGAGATTTCCGTCGATATCGACAAGGGGAAGACCTTGTATATCCGCCAGACCGGCCGCTCGGACACGCCGGACGACGAAGGGCGGATCAAGGTGTTCTTCGAGCTCAACGGCGAGCCGCGTACGGTACGCGTTCCGAAGGCGGGGCTCGAAGGCCAGGGGCGGGCACGACCGAAGGCGGAAGAGGGCAATCCCGGCCACGTCGGCGCGCCGATGCCGGGCACGGTGGTGACGGTGGCGGTGGCGCCCGGACAGAGAATCGCCAAAGGCTCGCCGCTGGTTTCCCTGGAGGCCATGAAGATGGAAACCATGCTGACCGCCGAGCGGGACGGGGTGGTCAAAGCGGTGCATGTGAAACCGGGGGACGCGGTTTCGGCCAAGGACCTGCTGGTGGCCATCGAATAGGCGGCCTCATGTACATTGAACCCCTGTCTTTCGGAGAAGATCGTCATGTTTGACCTCTACATCGGCAACAAGAACTACTCGTCCTGGTCCCTCAGGTCCTGGCTCCTGATGAAGCATTTCGGTATCCCCTTCACCGAGCACATGGTTTCGGTGGCGGGGCGGGACTTCAATCCGGCGCTGAAGCCCATCGCCGGCAATGCCCGGGTGCCGTCCCTCCATCACGATGGCTTCCCGATCTGGGAGAGCATCGCCATCGCCGAATACCTGGCGGAAATCCAACCCGGCATGTGGCCGGCGGATGCCAAGGCCCGGGCGCGGGCCCGCAGCATTTCTGCCGAAATGCACGCCGGTTTCGCCAAGCTGCGTACCGCCATGCCCATGAACCTGAAATTCCGGCTGAAGGGCAAGGAAGTCCTGCCGCCGGAGGTGCAGCGGGATGTGGACCGCATCGTGGAAATCTGGGAGGACGCCCGTAGCAATTTCGCGACCGGCGACGGCCCCTACCTGTTCGGCGGGTTTTCCATTGCGGACGCCATGTACGCCCCCATCGTCTGGCGCCTGCACGTCTATAACGTGCCCCTGTCGGGCGTCGCGGCGGCCTACCGGGATGCCATGCTCGCCCATCCGGCCATGGTGGAGTGGTACGACGCGGCCCTGAAGGAGTCAGAGGCCCATCCCCACTACGACAACCTCGCGTCGGATTACGGCGGGCCGCGCTAGAAACGAAAAGGCCGCGCCTTGTGAGCGCGGCCTTGTCCCATCCCGAGGGACGGGCGAGGGAGTAACCTCAGCTTAGTGGAACTGCTCTTCCTCGGTGGAGCCGGTGAGGGCCTTGACGGAGGAGGAACCGCCCTGGATGACGGTGGTGACTTCGTCGAAGTAGCCGGTGCCGACTTCCTGCTGGTGGGACACGAAGGTGTAGCCCTGGTCGCGAGCGGCGAATTCCGGTTCCTGAACCATTTCCACGTAGTGCTTCATGCCTTCGCCGCCAGCGTAGGCCTTGGCGAACTTGAAGGTGTTGTACCAATTGACGTGGATGCCGGCCAGGGTGATGAACTGGTACTTGTAGCCGAGGGCGGACAGTTCTTCCTGGAAGGAAGCGATCTGGGAGTCGCTGAGGTTCTTCTTCCAGTTGAAGGACGGGGAGCAGTTGTAGGACAGCAGCTTGCCCGGGCAGGAGGCCAGCACGGCTTGAGCGAATTCGCGGGCGAAGCCAATATCGGGCACGCCGGTTTCGCACCAGACCAGGTCAGCGTAGGGAGCGTAGGCAACGCCGCGGGAGATGGACTGTTCCAGACCGTTCTTGACGCGGAAGAAGCCTTCCTGGGTACGTTCGCCGGTGAGGAAGGGCTTGTCGTTGGCGTCGTAGTCGGAGGTGATCAGGTTGGCAGCTTCGGCATCGGTACGGGCCAGGATCAGGGTCGGGACGCCCATGACGTCAGCGGCGAAACGAGCGGAGATCAGCTTTTCGACGGCTTCGCGGGTCGGGACCAGAACCTTGCCACCCATGTGGCCGCACTTCTTGGCGGCAGCCAGTTGGTCTTCGAAGTGCACACCGGCGGCACCGGAGGCGATCATGTTCTTCATCAGTTCGAAGGCGTTCAGGACGCCGCCGAAACCGGCTTCCGCGTCGGCAACGATCGGCAGGAAGTAGTCGATGTAGCCGGCGTCGCCCGGGTTGATGCCGCGGGACCACTGGATTTCGTCAGCACGCTTGAAGGTGTTGTTGATGCGGCGAACCATGGTGGGGACGGAGTCGTAGGCGTACAGGGACTGGTCCGGGTACATGGTTTCGGAGGTGTTGCCGTCGGCAGCAACTTGCCAGCCGGACAGATACACGGCTTCCAGGCCAGCCTTGGCTTGTTGCATGGCTTGGCCGGCGGTGATGGCGCCGAAAGCGTTCACGTAGCCCTTCTTGGCGCCGCCGTTGACCTTGTCCCAGAGGACCTTGGCGCCGCGTTGGGCCAGGGTATATTCGACCTGCAGGGAACCGCGCAGACGAACCACGTCAGCGGCGGAGTAACCGCGCTTGACGTTCTTCCAGCGGGGGTTTTCGGCCCAGTCTTTTTCCAGGGCGGCGATTTGCTGTTCGCGAGTGCTCATGTTTTGTCCTCTCAAGGTTGCTTGGATGAAGGTTCCCGACTTCGCCTTCCACGGTCCCGTTGGAAGGGTCGATGGGGAGCAGTATAGATATTTTCCAAAGGGGGTTCAATAGTCTTATATAAGACATAAGACAATTTCTTCTGTAATAGATTCAGTGGCTTGGGATTGTCATTTCGCGATGTGAAACGGGGTGTTCACTTCGTGAAAAATCCGCCCTCTCGGAATGGCGTCGGGATGCCCGATTCCTGTCGAGCACGAACTCAGCAATTGACGTGCCGCCGTAGTTGTCGTTGAATCGGGGTAACTATTACTAAAATCATATAATGTCGGAACTGCTATGAATGCCCTGCGCGCCCTGTACGACTGGCTGGAACGTACTTTCTGGAATTCCCTCACCAAGAAGCTGATGAGCTTTCTGCTGCTATTCCTGGTGGATGTCGGCTATCTCGGCATCTATTTCAGTTTCAAGCAGGATGTGCAGGGGGAATTGACCAAGGCCGGGGTGGCCGCCGACCTGACCCAGCGTATTGATGCCCTGCTCAACCAGGGGCTGATGCTGATGGTGGTCCTCACCGTCTTTGCCCTGGGCTGGAATGTCCTGCAGATTCTCTATCTGCGCTATCTCATCGTGCGGCCGGTGCGGGCCATTACCACCATCTTCGACGAGATCGGCCGGGGGGAAGGGGATTTCTCCCGCAACCTGCCCACCATCACCCATGACGAGCTGCGGCAGCTGGCGGAGAGCTACAACCGTTTCGCCGACAAGATGCGCCAGATCATCAGCGAGGTGCGCAAGATGAGCGTCAACATCGCCCGGGAGGCGGTGCTGGTGAAGATGAATGTGGGGGTGACCTCCGGCCAGGCGAGCCGCCAGGGAGAGATCACCGAAGCGGTGTTTTCGGCGAGCAACGACGCCATCCAGGCCATCCACGAGGTGTCCGCTTCCACCGAGATGATTTCCGCTTCCACCGAGAACAACTTGGGGCACGCCCGGGACTCCATGGGCGAGATGGGCGACATCGTCGCCAAGGTCCAACTGGTGAGCGACAAGCTGGAGAATTTCAACAACACCGTGGATCACCTGGCCGAGCGTTCCGACAGCATCCGCCAGATCGCCGGCCTGATCCGTGACATCGCCGACCAGACCAACCTGCTGGCCCTGAATGCCGCCATCGAGGCGGCCCGGGCCGGGGAGGCGGGGCGCGGTTTCGCCGTGGTGGCGGACGAGGTGCGCAAGCTGGCGGAACGGGTCAATGTGGCCACCGCCGACATCAACAGCAATATCGGCGGCATGATCGACCTGGTGCGGGAAACCCAGGCCGAGAACGGCATGATCAATGACGACATCCGCCAGACCCGGGCGGTGGTGGAGCGTTCCTCCTCCCAGTTCCGGCAGATGGTGTCCGACTTCGAACGCACCGGCGACCAGCTGAACCAGATCGCCGCCGCCATGGAGGAGCTGACCGCCACCAACGGCCAGGTTCACGACAATGTGGCCCAGATCCACCAGCTCTCCACCGATGTCTCGAAGAAGATGTCCGAGTCGGAGCAATCGACCCTGACCCTGGCCGAGGCAACCGAGAGCGTCCAGGAACTGGTGTCCCGCTTCAAGATCGGCCGGGGCACCTTCGACCACAATGTGGACGCGGTGCGCGCCTTCCGGGATGCCATCCAGGCCAGGCTGGAAGACATGAGCCGGCGCCGCATCGACGTGTTCGACCGCAACTACCAGGCCATCCCGAATAC
>DASRUX010000364.1:0-2282 GCA_035655235.1 Rhodocyclaceae bacterium
CTGGCCGCCGGCGCCGGGCTACTCTGCATCCCCGCCGTCGAGATATCACCGAATATCACCAGCGCCCCCGGCTTTGCTCCCTGTCCGCCGGGGATGGTGTCCAACATTACCCCGATCTCCAACGCCCTGACCATCGACACCCGTGGTTGGCCGAATACCGGTGGGCCGCGGGTTACCGGGCTGGATGCCGGCAGTGTGGGAGGAGCCGCCGGCATGGCTGGGCAGCCGGGCGCTGGGCGCTGGGGGAGTCCGTCGGCTAGAAGGGCTGGTCGACGCGGGACACCCAATTCACCCTAGCTGCCGCCTGACTATCCTGCTATTCAGGATTCGAGCGCCCGCAGCTCGGCGTTGGTGTAGCGCAGGCGGCTGGAGAGGGCGCTGGCCAGGCCCTCCATCAGGCTGGCCGCCAGCTTCTTGTGTTCCTCGGCCAGGCCGTCGAAGCTCTTCCTGGACAGGACGAAGAGTTCGGTATCGGTGAAGGCCACCGCGTCGGCGGAGCGCTCATCCCCATCCAGGAAGGCCATTTCCCCGAAGAAGGCGCCGCGGCCGAAGGTGGTGAGGTGGTGGCTGAGCTTGTCCGAAATGGGGAGCATGATGCGCACGGAGCCGCTGCGGATGAAGAGCAGTTCGTCGCCGGTGTCGCCCCGACTGAAAATCTTTTCCCCTGCCCTGTAGGCACGCTTTTCCATGCCTTGGGCCAGGGCGGTCAGGGTCTCGGCCTTGCGGTTCTTGAAGAGTTCGAATTCGTGCACTTCCAGGGGCCGCTCCTTGCCGGCCTCCAGGGCGGCCTCTTCGATGATGCGGTCCTCTACCCATTCCAGGGCATCGTCCAGTTCGGCGAAGACCCGCACGGGATTCTCCGGCCGCACCAGGCCCACCTGGTCGAAATACTCCTGCATGTCCCGGCCGGAGGGGAGGTTGGTGGGCAGTTGGCTGAAGATCAGGAGGCCGTGGCGCTCGGCGAGCATGTCCTTGATGAGGTCGAGCATGTGGGCGGCGGTGACATCCACGGTCTGCACCCGTCGCATGTCGAGGATGACGTAGTCCCGGGTCTTGAGGTCCGGTTCCAGGGTGACGTAAAGCTGGTTGGCCGTGCCGAAGAAGATGCTGCCCTGCAACTCGGCGATCACGGCCCGGTTGCCTCGCTGGGCGAGGATTTTCATCTCGTCGCGGGTCCGAACCCGCTTGGAGAATACTTGGTTGCCGTAGGCCTTGCGCCGGACGATGGCGCCGCCGATCTGTTCCCGGATGAAGAGCACCACGGCCAGGAGGATGCCGATGCCGGAGGCCGCAATCAGGCTCACCGTCAGGGCGGTGACGATGACGGCGGCGATCACCGCGAAGTCCAGGATGGTGGAGCGCTGCTTCAGGAAGGCGAAGCTGTGGCGGTCGATCATGCGCACGCCGATGACGATCAGGATGCCCGCCAGGGCGGCCACGGGCACCCAGGAGATCAGGGAACCCAGGACAAGGAAGGCGATCAGGGCCATGACCCCCTCGACCACGCCGGAGAGGCGGTTCTGGGCGCCGCTGGAGATATTCACCAGGGTCGCCCCCATGGTGCCGGCCCCCGGGATGCCGCCGATCACGGCCGAGGCGACGTTGCCCAGGCCTTGGCCGATCAGCTCCCGGTTCGAGTCGTGGCGGGAGCGGGTGAGGGCATCGAGGACCACGCAGGTCTTCAGGGTATCGATGGAGAGCAGAACCGACAGGGTCAGGGCCGGCACGGCGATCTGCCGGATCTGCTCGAAGCCGATGCCGCCCATGGCCTGCCAGCGCCCCGTGATGGCTTCCGCCACGCTGCCGCCGCCACCCAGGGGGCCGACCACCAGGGCGTTGCCGGCCAGCTCAAGGAGCCGGGGATCGGCGATGCCCAGGGCGAAATAGGTCCCGACCCCGGCCAAGAGGCCGAGGATCGCTGCCGGCACCAGCTTGGTAAAACTGGGGGCAGCCAGCATGACGGCGACGGTGACGGCGCCCACCGCCATGCCCTGCCATTGCCACAGCATCGGCTCTGCCAGGGAGTGCCAGAAATGGACATCCTTGGGCACACCCAGGAATTTGGGCACCTGTCCCGCGATGATGTAGAGGCCGACGCCGGACAGGTAGCCGCTCACCACCGGGTAGGGCATGTAGACGATCAGCCGCCCCAGGCGGGCGGTGCCGAAGGCGATCTGGAGCAGGCCGGCAGTGAGGCCGAGGAGGGAAAGGAGCAGGATGGCGGCCGCCAGATCGCCGCCGTGCTGGGTGAATTCCAGGGCGAAGGCCGCCAGTACCGCGGC
>DASRUX010000365.1:0-2188 GCA_035655235.1 Rhodocyclaceae bacterium
CGGCGGCCAGGGCCCGGGCCAGGAAGACGAAGTGGCGATGGCTGCCGGCCCGGTACTGGGGACCGCCCACGACGACCACGACGCCCACCGGCGAATCCGCTTCCGGCCGGGCCAGGATGCCGATCATTTCCTCCCCGGCACAGGGGATGACGAGAGGTTTTTCCATGGGAATCATGCGGATTCCTCCTGCAGGCATTCCAGGGTGGCGGCCAGTAGGGCCGGGCATTCGGTGGTCTCCACCGTCTGCCAGAACTGCTGGCCGGCGACGACCCGCCCCCGGGCGTCGTGTCCCGCCGCCATCCAGGCGGCGAGGGTTTTCTGGGAGACGGGGGCAAGGCTCGCCTCCGCCTGGGCGGACAGTTCCAGCCATTCGACCCTCCCCGGTCGATCCGGGGGGGCCAGTTCGGCCGCCTCCAGGCCATTGGCCAGGGACGCCGAGAAGACGTAGCCCGCCACCTCGATTTCCTCCCCCGCCGCCAGCCGGTGGCGCAGCATCTGGGTCACTCCCTTGGGGCCACCGTCCGCCAGGGCGCCGGCCACCTTGAGGCGGAGGAATTGCTGCAAATGGACCTTGCCCGACACCGTCGGCTGCCAGAACAGGAAATTGACCGCCTCGTCCAGCCGGCGGGCAGCGGCGGCAGCCACCAGGCAGCCGGTCCGCAATCCCCACAGCCAGAGGGGAGCCTCCGAACGCTGCCGCAGCCACCGGCCGCCCATCGCCGCGTCGGCCACCCAGTCTTCCCAGGCGGTATGGTCCAGGCTACCAGTGCTGTCGCCGCAGCCGGCCAGGTCCATGAGCAGGACGCCGTACCCCGCCGCCGCCAGAGCCCTCGCCTGCAAGGCCGCCATGCGCCGGGACTTGTTCATTTCCTCGGCGAAGGGATGGACGAAGAGCAGGTTGCCCTTCTCCCGCCCCACCGCTTCGGGCTGGTGGAAGAGGCAGAAACGCTGCCCCCCGGCGGCCGGCAGGTAGAAGGCCTCGGTCGCCACGGCGGTCAGGCCTCGGCCTTGTCCTGGACGAACCGGCACAGGCTGCCCACCGTGGCGAAGGTCGTGCCGTCGATCTCGTCGTCGTCCACCGCGAAGCCGAAGCGCTCCTCCAGCAGGTTGATGACGGCCACCACCGCCATGGAATCCAGTTCCGGGAGCGCCCCCAATAGCGGCACATCGTCGCCGAAGGTCCGGGCCCGCCCATCGAGGCCAAGGACCTCATCGAGAATTTCAAGGACTTCCTGCTTGCTATCCACACGACCTCCTGTCTGGGAAAAGGGAAAGGTGTTCATGGCCGACTGGCGGCCGGGGCTTGGCCCCGGGGCCGGATCAGTCGGCGCCAGGGACGGGAGAATTCCCCGGCCAGATCCCCGGCGGCAAGCAACAGGCCGCGCAGGGTGCAGGGATTGCAGGCCAGCAGCCCGATCCGCTCCCGCCGCAGGTCCATCCAGCCGCGCTTGTAGGGATCGTCGCCGCTCAGGTAATCGATCTCGGCCACCCGATCCTCGTCCAGGGCATGGCGGAACAGGTGGGCGGTGAGCACCGTGCCGGCGGAATACCGGGAATAGCCTTCGTCGTAGGCGAGCTTGAAGATGTACGCCCGGCCATGCAGGGTGAACCAGAACTGGGCCGCCACCGGCACCTCCCCCACCCAGGCCAGGCCCAGGCGCAGCCAACCGTTACGGGCGCAGATGCGGGCCCAGCCACGGACGAATCCCGGATAGGCTTCCGGCTCCTTCCAGCTGCGGGCGTAGACCTGCTCGTAGGCATCCATGGCCGCCTCCACCCGGGCGCTGTCGGTGACGATCTCCAGGCGCCCCTCGGCGCCGCTCCCCTGGAATTTCTTCGCCTTGCGGGTCCAGGTGTGGCGAAGCTGGGAATCCCGGCCGGCCATGTAGTCGGCAAAGGACAAGCCCTGGCAAGGCAGGTGCCAGTTGCCAAAGCCGAAATAGCGCTTCACATACCAGCCGTGCCGGGTGAAGGCCCGCTCCAGGGACGCCGTTTCCGGGGCGGCGCCGTCCAGGGGCACCAGTTGCACCGCCGCGCAGCCGGCGTGCCGGGCCACCACCCGATCCACCAGGCCGTCGAGGGCGACGCCCCGGTCCATCGCCGAACTGACCAGGGGCGAATAGAGGGAGGCATACCAGTTGGTGACGGACAAGCAGCGGTAAGGCGCCTGGGCGCGGCAATAGAGGAG
>DASRUX010000366.1:0-7055 GCA_035655235.1 Rhodocyclaceae bacterium
GCCGCGGTACGGCTGCCGTTCAGCAACTCCGGGCCGATCCGGGTGAAACAGCGGTTAGGCAGCAGCGTCCCGGACACCCGGATGAATTCGGTCACGCACCAGTCGTAACCGCCGATGGCCGTCAGCACGTCCCGCAGGACATCATCGGCGAGGCCATGCATGGGAGCGAGGACAATCCGGGACATGGTGATCGGGTTCGGGCAAGGGTTAGGGAGAAGGGCCGCATTATAATCGCGCCCCATGCTACGCCTCGTCCTCGATACCAACGTCGTCCTCGACCTCTTTCATTTCGCCGATCCGATGGCTTTCCCGATCCTGGCCGCCATCGAGGCCGGCCGAGCTGGCTGCTTCGCCGACGGTGCCGGCCTGGACGAGTTGTCCCGGGTGGTGGCCTATCCGGAATTCAAGATGTCTCCCGCCGCCGGAACGGCCCTGGTGGAACGCTACCGGGGCATCGCCGCCCTGGTCGAGCCCGGCGAGGTTCCCAAGCTGCCCCAATGCCGGGACCGGGACGATCAGAAATTCCTGGAACTCGCCATGCGCAGCCAGGCCGACCTCCTGGTCAGCAAGGACAAGGCCCTCTTGAAGCTCAAGGGCCGAACCAACCTACCTTTTCGGATCGTGACGCCGGCGGCTGCCGCCGTCCTCCTGGCTCAGTAGCAGACGGTCGAGCTGCTGCGCCGTCCGTAGCTGTCGGTACACACCGTGGTGCCGTTGGGTCCGCTGATCACCGCGGTGCTGCCCTTCTTGTCGTAGGTGCGCTGGATGATGGTGGGGCCGCTCCTGCGGTAACCGGGCTGGTTCATCTCCAGCTTTTTGGCCTGGTCGATGCCGCTGGTGGGGATGCCGCCCTGGTCCTGACCATATAACGCGGCAGGCGGCAGCTGGTTCTTCTTGTAGGGATAGAGCATCGGTCCGTCCCCCTGCTGGGGAGGCAATTGGCCCGGCAACTGGGCCAAGGCCGTCAGGGGCAGGAGGGCGAGCAGAAGGGCAAGGCGGCGCATGGCGGTCTCCGGTGAAGGATGTCTTATGGGTACATCATAGCCGGTCGGGCCGGACAATTCATTCCGCCCGGCGGCGGAACACCCAGGTGGTGTCGTCGGAAGCCTCCGGCGCGAAGGCGTAGCCGTCGCTGTCGAAGCCCTGCAAGCCTTCCGGCTCGGCCAGGCGATTGACGATGGCGTAGCGGGCCATCATGCCCCGGGCCCGCTTGGCGTAGAAGCTGATGATCTTGTAGCGGCCACCCTTCCAGTCCTCGAACACCGGCTGGATGACGGTGGCCCGGAGCTTCCGCGCCACCAGGGCCTTGAAATATTCCTCGGAGGCCAAATTCACCAGCACCGGCCGCGGCATTTCGGCCAATTCGGCATTCGCGGCCTCCACCAGGCGCTCCCCCCAGAAGGCGTAAAGATCCTTGCCCCGGGGCGTCACCAGCTTGGTGCCCATTTCCAGCCGGTAGGGCTGGATCAGGTCCAGGGGCCGCAGGATGCCGTAGAGGCCCGACAGGATGCGCAGATGGGCCTGAGCGAAATCCAGGTCGGCGGCGGAGAGGTGCTTGGCATCCAGGCCGTCGTACACGTCGCCATCGAAGGCGAGCACCACCTGCTTGGCGTTGTCGGAGGTGAAGGGCAGATGCCAGTCGGCGTAGCGGTGGAAATTGAGCAGCGCCAGCGGATCGGAGAGGTCCATCAGACCGGCGATGTCCGCCGGAGAAAAAGTGCGCAGCACCCCGATCAATTCCTGGGACTGGTCCGTAAAGCCAGGCTGGGTGTAGGTTGCCACCTGGGGCGGGGTGTCGAAATCCAGCGTCTTGGCTGGGGAAAGCACCATCAGCATCAAACTCTCCTGCAATCTGAACGTCTCGAATTCTACCGGCTTGGTAAAATTACGCCCTTTTCCCAAATTTCCGCACTCAGGTCACCGCCTATGAAACGCACCCGCTTCGGCTCCCGCGACCGTCTTTCCCGCGACGCCGCCGAACTGCAACGCCTGGCCACCGGCCTGTCCGAATCCGGCGGCAAGCTGGAGGATTCCTGGTGGGAAGCCCGGCTGGCCGAACTGGTAGATAGCCTCCTGAAAAACGGCGCCGAGGACGACATCAACACCGCCCTCGACCGGCTGTTCGAAACCAATCCCCGCGCCCATGACGAGCTGGCCGACATGGTGGAATCCCGGGCCGAATCCACCCGCCTGGAAGCCCCCGGCCAGGACTCCCGGGAATTCGACGTGATGCTCTTTGTCTCCCCCATCCTGGCCTGGTCCCGCTTTTCCATCCCCGCCGGCAGCCTGCCCAAGAGCAGCCTGGAGTCCCTGCGCACCCAGCTCGGCGCCCACGTCTTCGGCGCCGATGCCCGCATTGCCCTGGCCGATTTCCTCTTCAGCCCCGACCAGCTGCCCAGGAGCTTCTGCGACACCTGGCTCCTGACCCGGGAGCTGGGCATGGCCGCCCTGTCGGGCCACAACCTTGCCGTCGACACCAGCGGCATGCCGGAAACCAACCGTTTCCTGTCCGATGTCCGCTACCTGGTCGGCGCCGTGGCAGTGCCCCGGGGCGGGGCGGTGTTCCGCTGGAACGAGGCCGACGGCAGCCGCGAGGCTTCCCTCAAGGAATGGATCCGCCAGGGCAGCCCCAACCTGGAGCCCATCCTCACCGGCTGCGCCTACCAGCCCCTGCTGGCCGACTCCTACCACACCGCCTGCCGCCAGGCGGACCGGGCCTCCCGCCCCTATTCCCTGCGTGCCTCCGTCGCCTTCCTGCAGACCGTCCAGGGCATCACCCCGGCGGACATGCGGGCCGTGGTCGGCCCCTTCTACGACCGCCGCATGGAAGAGTATCGGGTCGGCCTCGGCCCCCGGGACAAGGACGCCACCTGGCACGGCGTGGTCTGGCCCCTCCTCGGCGCCGAGGATGAGGCCACCGATGCTGCCGGCGAGATCGAATCCGTGTTGCGGGAATGCGGGGTCAAGGACGTACACTTCCTCGACCACCACTTCCCCATGGAATTCTGCGACGACTGCGGCGCCCCCATGTACCCCAACACCGAAGGTGAGCTGGTCCATGCCGAGATGCCGGAGCAGCCCGCTTCCAGTTCCCAGGTCCTGCACTGATGAACAACGCTGATTGGCTGGCCCGCAGCCAGGCGGCCGTCTGGCATCCCTGTACCCAGATGCGGCACCACGCCGCCGACGGGTCCGCGAACTACCTGCCCCTGGTGCCCATCGCCCGGGGCGAGGGCCCCTGGCTCCATGATTTCGACGGCCGCCGCTACCTGGACGGCATCAGCTCCTGGTGGACCAACCTCTTCGGCCACGCCAATCCCCGCATCAACGCCGCCCTGAAGGACCAGCTGGAGCGCCTGGAGCACGTCATGCTGGCGGGCTTCACCCATGCTCCGGTGGTGGAGCTGTCCGAGAGGCTCTCCGCCCTCACTGACGGCGTCCTGGGCCACGCCTTCTACGCCTCCGACGGCGCCTCGGCCACCGAGATCGCGCTGAAGATGAGCTTCCACTACTGGCAGAACGCCGGCCGTAGCGACAAGCGCCAGTTCCTCTGCCTATCCGGTAGCTACCATGGCGAAACCGTGGGCGCCCTGGCGGTCACCGATGTCGCCATCTTCAAGGACGCCTACGCGCCCCTGGTCCGGGCCGCCGCCACCGTGCCCGCCCCGGACGCCCGCCAGGCCGAAGCTGGCGAGACGCCCGCCGACGTGGCCCGCCGCGCCGCCGCCGCCCTGGAAGCCAAGCTGGACGCCGAGGGCGAAACCATCGCCGCCCTCATCGTCGAGCCCCTGGTCCAGGGCGCCGCCGGCATGGCCATGTACGACCCGGAATACCTCCGCCTCGCCCGAACCCTGTGCGACCGCTACGAGGTGCACCTCATCTGCGACGAGATCGCCGTCGGCTGCGGCCGGACCGGCACCTTCTTCGCCCATGAGCAAGCGGGTATCCGCCCCGACTTCATCTGCCTCTCCAAGGGCATCTCCGGCGGCTACCTGCCCCTGTCCGTGGTGCTGACTTCCGACACGGTCTACGGTGCCTTCTACGACGACGCCGTCACCCGTGGCTTCCTCCACTCCCATTCCTACACCGGCAACCCGCTGGCCTGCCGGGCGGCGCTGGCCACCCTGGACATTTTCCGGGAGGACGACGTGCTGGCCGCCAACCGGGTCCGAGCCGAAAAGCTGGGCGCCGCCCTGGCGCCCCTGGCCGACCATCCCCAGGTCAGCCACCTGCGCCAGCGGGGCATGATCCTGGCTTTCGACGTGGACACCGCCGACCCCGCCTTCTCCCGCCGCTTCTACCGGGCGGCCCTGGAACGGGAAGCCCTGGTCCGCCCCATCGGCAGCACCGTGTACCTGATGCCCCCCTACATCGTCGAAGACGAGCACATCGCCCACCTGGGCAAGGCCGTGGCGGGAGCCCTCGGGGAGGCCCTGGCGTGATCGGCGACCGGCTGAAGGTGGAAATCGACGCCATCGCCGCCGACGGCCTCACCCGCCGGCGCCGCATCCTGGCCGCCCCCTGCGGCCCCCACGCGGTGGTGGACGGTAAACCCATGCTCGCCTTCACCAGCAACGACTACCTTGGCCTCGCCGCCAACCCAGCCATCGCCGAAGCCATGGCGGAAGGCGCCCGGAAATGGGGTGCCGGCAGCGGCGCTTCCCACCTGGTGAGCGGCCACCTGCAACCCCATGAGGAACTGGAAGGCAAGCTGGCAGAATTCACCGGTTTCCCCCGGACCCTGACTTTCTCCACCGGCTACCTCGCCAACCTGGCCGTGGTCCCCACCCTGGCCAGCCGGGGCACCGCCGTCTTCGCCGACAAGCTGAACCACGCTTCCCTCATCGACGCCGTCCAGCTTGCCAAGGCCCAAGGGGCGGAATCCCACCGCTACCCCCACAACGACCTGGCCGCCCTGGAGCGCCAGCTGGCCGGAAGCGACGCCGCCGAGAAGATCATCGTCACCGACGCCGTGTTCAGCATGGACGGCGACCTGGCGCCCCTGCCGGAAATCTTCGAACTGGCCGAGCGCTACGATGCCTGGCTGGTGGTGGACGACGCCCACGGTTTCGGCGTCCTCGGCCCGCACGGCAAAGGCGCGCTGGCCCACTGCGGCGTGCCGGCCCATCCCCGGGTGCTCCTCATGGGGACTCTCGGCAAGGCCGCCGGGGTATCCGGCGCCTTCGTCGCCGGTTCCGAGCTGGCCATCGAATACCTGATCCAGCGGGCCCGCAGCTACATCTTCACCACCGCCGCCCCGCCGGCCGTGGCCTGCGCCCTGATGAAGAGTCTGGAGATCATCGCTGCCGGCGACGGCCTGCGCACCCACCTCATGGCCCTCATCGCTCGCCTGCAGACGGGCCTCGCCGGCCTTCCTTGGACCCTGCTGCCCTCCCCCACCGCCATCCAGCCCCTGATCGTCGGCGACAATGAGGCGGCAGTCCGCCTCTCCCAGGCTCTGGCCGAACGCGGCCTGTGGGTGCCCGCCATCCGCCCGCCTACGGTCCCCAAGGGCACCGCCCGGCTGCGCATCTCCCTGTCGGCCGCCCATAGCGAGGCCGATGTGGATCAACTGATCGACGCCCTGAGGGAGCTGGCGTGACCGCTCCCCTGGCTTTCATTCCCGGCTGGGGCCTGGGCCGCGGCCCCTGGCAGCCGACGGTGGATGCCCTGGGCGGCAGCGTCGTCGACCTTCCCGGCTACGGCGGCAGCCCCCTCATTGAGGATTTCGACCTCGCCGCCGCGGCCCTGGCTGAGACGCTGCCCACCGGCGCCATCCTCTGCGGCTGGTCCCTGGGCGCCATGCTGGCCTTGGCGTCCGCCGCCCGCGCTCCGCAGAAGATTTCCAAGCTCATCCTGGTAGCCGGCACCGCCTCCTTCGTCCAGCGGGAAGGCTGGCCCCACGCCATGGCCCCCGAGGTGCTGGCGGAATTCACCGCCGCCGTCGCCGCTGATGTGGAAGCCACCCTGCCCCGCTTCGTGGGCAACTTCAACCGGGGCGAAACGCGGGCCAGGGCGGTCACCCGGGAACTCCTGGAGCGGGCCGATCCCCGACCCGGCTCCGCAACCCTGGCCACCGGCCTTGCCTGGCTGCGGGATGCGGATCTGCGGACCATCGTCCCCACCGTCGCCACGCCGACCCTGATCATCCACGGCGCCCACGATTCCCTCATGCCTTTGCCGGCGGCCGAGGCCCTCGCCGCCCTGATGCCCCGGGCTCGCCTGGAAGTCTTCCCTGCCAGCGCCCACGCCCCGTTCATTTCCGATCCGGCCGGCTTCCAGGCCCGGGTTGCCGCCTTCCTGCATGACCCAGCCGCCTAAGCACCTCATCCGGCAGTCCTTCGAAAAAGCCGCCGGCACCTACGACAGCGCCGCCCAGGTCCAACGCCGCATCTGCGGCTGGCTGGCCAGTGGCTTGCCGGCGGGCGCCGCCCCGGGCATTGCGGTGGATGTGGGCTGCGGCACCGGCTATGCCCTGCGCCTCCTGGGGGAACGTTTCCCCACCAGCCATCTGGTCGGAATCGATCTTTCGCCCGCCATGCTGGCCAAGGTACGCCCCGGCGCCTTTCGCTTGGCCGGGGACGCCGAGCATCTGCCCCTGGCCGACGCTTCGGTCCACCTCTACTGGTCCAGCCTGGCCCTGCAATGGTGCCGCCTGGACAAGGCCCTGGGCGAAGCCCGGCGGGTGCTGTGGGACGGTGGATGCCTGGCCGTCGCCACCCTGGGCCCAGGGACCTTCGCCGAATTGCGCACCGCCTTTTCGGCGGCAGACGCCTATCGCCACACCCTGGCCTTCCTCGATCCGGAACAGATCGCCGGGGTGCTTGCCGCCGCCGGCCTGCCCGACCACCGCATCGTGCGCCGGCAGGAGGTTTGCCATTACCCGGACCTCAAGGCCCTGCTGCGGGCGGTGAAGGCCATCGGCGCCAACCAGGTCGGCGCCGGCCGCCGCACCGGCCTCATGAGCCGGGAGGCCTGGCAGCGGGCCGAAGCGGCCTACGAAGCCCTGCGCCAGCCCCAGGGCCTGCCCCTCACCTACGACGTCATCACCATCC
>DASRUX010000367.1:0-14597 GCA_035655235.1 Rhodocyclaceae bacterium
GACGATTTCGTCCGCCCTCAGGGCCAGTTCCAGCACCGGAGCCGCCAGTTGCAGGCTGGCAAGCCGCTCCCGCAGGAGCCGCACCAGGCGGTCCTCGTCCCGGGTGGCTTCGGCCGGCCGTAGGGCCACCTCGGTCTTCCCGCCCCCGTCCTTGCCCAGCACCAGGACGCAGGCGGCAACGGCGGCGCCCCGGGCGGCCAACCAGCCGCACAGGGAACCGAGGAGGCGCTGGCCGGCGAACACCAGCATGAGGGCCGATTCCACCTTGGCGGGCAGCTCCATGGTCTGGACGAACTTTTCCGGGAAGGCAAACCAGGGCCGGGGATCGGGCACCTCGCCCCGAGCCCGGGCGAGTTCGGCCACCGGAGCCCCCCCCACCCGGCGGGCGAGTTCCGCCTGGGGCAGCGCCATGACTTCGCCCAGGGTTTTGAGGCCAAAGGCGGTTAGGCGCTTCTGGGTCGTCCCATCCCAATCCGGAATGGAACAGGGCAATTCGGCCAGGGCTCGATGGAGGGCCGGCAGGTCCATACAGACAGCCCGGTCACTACCCCAGGCCAGCCAGGTGGCACCCAGGGCAGTGGGCGCCACGGCGGAGCGGACGGTGAAGCCCTGCTCGGCCGCCGCCTTCCTCACCTTCTTCAGCAGACTGGCCAGCCCGCCGAAGAGGCGCAGGCAGCCGCCAATTTCCAGCAGCAGGGTCGCATCCGGCACCGGGCTCACCTGGGGGGTGAATTGCCCCGCCCAGCAGGCAAGGCTATCCAGGGCTGCCACTTCCCGGGCCGGCTCGCGCTCAAACACGGCCAGAGTCGGACAAAGACCCAAGGCACCGGACAGGCGCATCCCGGCCCCCACCCCGGCCTCCATCGCCGCCCCATTGGCCACCACCACCCGCCCCCGTGCCACGACAGCGGCCGGCTGAGCCTCAGGCGAGCAGGGACAGTTCCGGGATTCGAGGGGCAGCAGCGGGAAGTGGAGCGCCAGCCACAGCATGGTTTCTCCTGCCGGGACGGTGGACCGGGAGCGGGCGCCAGCCCGCCATAGGCCGGCCGCGGCGCTTCAGGATGCGCACTGCCAGGCCCTCCGGCGCGGCGGAGAGCATGAGCCGCAGGGGCGCCGGGGAAGGTTCCCGGGCCGCAATGGCGGGACGCCAGACGAAGGCCAGGGTGCGATGCCCCTCGGCGGCCACCTGGAGGCGGCGCAGGCTGCGGGGATCGGCTTCCTTGCCCGGCCAGGCCAGGACGGCGGCAAAACCGCCCCCGGCCAGCAATTGCTCGCAGCACCAGGCGACCTGATCCTTGGCCTCCACCACCAGCAGACGCCCCAGGTCGATGCCGGCGGCCAGCCAGGCCGGGGCGTGGGGCAGGAAGGGCGGCGCCACCAGGGCGATCCAGCCCCCGGCCTTGGATAAGCCGGCCAGGGCCGGCTGGAGCAGGGAAAGCTCGCCGATGCCACTTTTTTCCGTGAGGAATTCGGTCAGTTCCCCCTGGGGCCAGCCGCCACCCGGCAGTTCGGCGTCCAGTTCCGGGTAGCCACTGGGAACGCCTTCCCGGGACAGGCGTGCCAGGGCGTCGCCGCGCCAGATGTCGCCCCTGGAAAGCACCTCCGCCAGATTGGCGGCCCGGCTCATGGGAAGCTGGTCATGGTGCCGCGGATGAGGCCGACGGCGATGCCCTCGATAGCGAAATCGACCCGCTCCGGGTCCACGACGATGGGTTTGAAATCGGGGTTTTCGGCAATCAACTCGACATAGCCGTTGCGGCGCTTGAGGCGCTTGACGGTGACGTCGTCGGCCAGGCGGGCGACTACGATCTGGCCGTCCCGGGCCTGCTGGGTACGGTGAACAGCCAGGAGGTCGCCGTCGAAAATGCCGGCGTCGATCATGGAAAGCCCTCGGACCTTGAGGAGGAAGTCGGCCCGGGGAGAAAAGAGATGGGCATCCAGGGCATAGCGGCTCTGGACGTTTTCCACGGCCAGGATGGGGGAACCGGCGGCGACCATGCCGATGAGGGGCAGGCCCAGTTGTTCCACCAGGCGGATGCCCCGGGCCGAGCCCGGTTCGAGGACGATGGCGCCCTTCTTGGCCAGGGCCTTGAGGTGGTCCTCAGCGGCATTGGGGGAAGCGAAGCCGAAGGCCTTGGAAATTTCCAGCCGGGTGGGGGGTGCCCCGAGCACTTCGAGGGTGTTTCTGATGAAGTCGAGTATTTCCTGCTGCCGGGGCGTGAGCTTCATGGCCATGTCCTCCATTCCGATGACTGTAATTTTATACAGCATCCGGAAAATAGCAACCGCATTCGGGAATGGGGACTCCACCCCAACCCAAATCTCACGCATAATGGAAAGCGGATCGTCATATACCCATAGGGCAATGCCCCAACGGAGACAAGATGCTTACAAGAACAGATCCCCTACCCCAACTGTTCGGTCACGCCGACAAGCTTGCCGTCCTGGGCGAAGCCTGCTCCCTGGACGAGAAGCTGACCTTCCTGCACCAGTACCTGCGGGACAAGATTCCCCATGTCGACCGGGTGGCGGTCGTCCTCTACGACCCGGCCACCGACATCCTCAAGACCTACGCCCACTCCAGCCTGGGGGAGAACCCCCTGCCCAATTACGAGAGCCGGCTGTCCGACAGCAAGACCCTCATGGAGATCGTAGAGCGCCGCCAGCCCCGGGTCATCAACGACATGGGCCAGGTCAGGGCGGAAAAAATCCATGCCCGGAAGATCAAGACCCAGGGTTACGGGGCCAGCTACACCCTGCCCATCTACCGCAATTCCATCTTCCTGGGGCTGCTGTTCTTCAACTCCTACAAGAAGAACATCTTCGACGACCGGGTGCTCCATCACCTGGACCTGGTGGGCCATCTCCTGGCCCTGTCCATCATCGACCACCTGACCACCGCCCGGAACCTGGTGGCGAGCGTGCGCACCGTATCCACCCTGGCCCAGCACCGGGACCTGGAAACCGGCGCCCACTTGAACCGCATGTCCCACTACAGCCGCCTGATCGCCCGCACCATCGCGCCCAGGTACGGCCTGGACGACCTTACCATCGAGCATATCTTCCTGTTCTCGCCCCTCCACGACATCGGCAAGATCGGCATCCCGGACAGCATCCTGTCCAAGCCCGGCAAGCTGACCGAGGAGGAATTCGCCACCATGAAGCAGCACCCGGAACAGGGCGCCCAGATGATCGACGCCCTCCTGGAGCACTTCGACCTCCTCAAGATGCCCCAGGCGGACCTGCTGCGGAACATCGCCCTCTACCACCACGAGACCTTGAACGGCCAGGGCTACCCCCATGGCCTGGAGGGCGATGACATCCCCCTGGAGGCCCGGATCACGGCCGTCGCCGACATTTTCGACGCCCTCACCAGCGAACGCCCCTACAAAAAGGCCTGGAGCAATGACGAGGCTTTCGCCCTACTCATGGAGCTGGCCGGTGACCGCCTGGACCGGGACTGCGTCATGGCCCTGGTGGAACAGCGGGCCGAGGTGGAACAGATCCAGGCCCGCTTCGCCGAAGACCCGCTGGGCTAATCCCCTCCGGAACCGCCTTCGCTCACGGCCCGCAGGAAATCCCGCAGGAGGCCGCCCTGGCGGCCGTCGAAACCGTCCGGCTCCACCGCCAGGTCCGAAATCCGGTCCAGCCGGAAGCTGCGGAACTCGCCCCGCAGCTCGCACCAGGCGCCCAAGGTCCAGGTCGGCCCCCAATAGACCAGGGTCAGGGGCCAGACGGTCCGCCGGCTTCCTTCGCCATCGGCCCGGACATAGGCAAAGCTCACCTTGCGGCAGCCGTTGATGGCTTCCCGCAGGCGGCCCATGGGCGCCACCATGGCCTGGGGCACATGGAAATCCGGGACCAGCAGTTCCAGCCCCTGGGTGTTGCCTTGCAGATTGGCCGGCAGCACCGAATCGATCTTGGCCATGGCGGCCTGGGCGGCGGCCCCCAGGGCCGGGTCGGCCCAGCCCTGGACCATGCGGCTGCCCAGCAGCAGCGCCTGGAGTTCGTCCACCTCAAACATGAGGGGCGGCAGCCGGAAGCCCTTCCGCAGGCGATAGCCCACCCCCGCCTCCCCATCCAGGGGAACGCCGGCCGCCAGCAGGTCGGCCATGTCCCGGTAGATGGTCCGTTCCGACACCTCCAGACTGCCGGCCAAGGCAGCGGCGGTAGTGATGCGGCCGTCCGAGAGAAGGAAGAGAAGGCGGAACAGGCGGTCGGCGCGGCGCATGGGGGCATCCCCGGGAGCATAGGATGACTGCATTGTATCCGCTCAACGAGCCGGCCTAATGTCAGGTATCACCCCCCAAACCCATGCCTTACAAAGCCTCCTGACACACTGTTGTCAGGAGCCCCCGCGCATCATGGCGTCTCACACAAACAGACAGGAGTCATGCAATGCGCGTCATCAACTGGTTCGAAATCCCCGTCACCGACATGCCCCGGGCCCGGACGTTCTACGAGCGGGTGCTGGAAGTCAGCCTGCGGGAAGAAAGCTGCGGCCCGGACATGGAAATGTGCGTCTTCCCCTACACCGAGCCGGCCACCGGCGGCGCCCTCTGCCGCAATCCCAACCTGGTGCCCGCGCCGGGCGGAATCCTGATCTACCTGGATGCCGGCGACGACCTGAGCCTTCCCCTTTCCCGGGTGGAAGCGGCCGGCGGCGCGGTGGTCATGCCGAAGACCCTGATTTCGCCGGAAATCGGGTCCATCGCCGTCTTCCGGGATAGCGAAGGCAACCACATCGGCCTCCACTCCCTGGGTTAATCGCTGGGCAGCTCGATACCCTTGAGCTTGCGGTAGAGGTCCACCGCGTAGGAATCGGTCATCCCGGCCACGAAGTCCGCCACCTGCAGGAGGCGGACGTAGGGGTCGGAGTCCGGCTCGCCGCCGTGGCCCAGGAACTGGGACGGCAGGAGCTTCAGGAGCATGCGCTCCTTGGCCGTCTTGGGAACATGCCCTGCCCCCGCTTCGACCGCATTGGCGAACAGGGACAGCAGCCCGCCCAGGACTTCGAAGCCCGCCGTCTCGATCTCCAGGGCCGGCCGGGCCACGTAGATGCACTCCTTGGCCACCCGCAGCACCGCCTGGAGGGGCACGCCCAGGGGCGACTGGTCGAGCAACTCGTCGTCGAAAGTGCCGTCGAGGATACTTTCCTCGGCTTCCAGGAAGACCGCCGCAGCGCTTTCCAGGAGGCGCCCAACCGCCTTGGCCCGCAGATATTCCAGGCGCTCCTTGGGATCGAAAAGGCGTTCCAGCTTGCCGCCGTTGATGCTGTTCCCGGCCAGGTCGGCCAGAAGCAATTCGGCGGTGGAATATGGGACGAAGCCCAGGCTGGCGGCGTCCTCCAGATCCACGATGAGGTAGCAGGTGTCGTCCGCCACCTCCACCAGGAAGGCCAGGGGATGGCGATGCCAGGCGACGCCCGGCACCCGCTCCACCAAGCCGGTGGCGACGGCCACCCGGCGGAAGGATTCCGCATCCTGCTGGAAATAGCCGAACTTCTTGCCGCTCTTGCCGTCCAGGTCGATGTCCAGGTGGGACGGCCGGGGATATTTGGTGAAGCTCGCCAGCACCGCCGAGGTGAGCTGGAGCCCCGGGTTGGCCGGGCTCTGCAGGCGGGTGACCACCCGGAAGCCCTGGGCGTTGCCCTCGTAGCGCTCGAAATCGGCCCGCTGGGCCGGGGTGAAGTCGTGGCGCTCCAGGAGGCCGGAACCCTTGAACCACTCCCGGATGGCATCCTCGCCCGCATGGCCGAAGGGGGGATTGCCGATGTCGTGGGCCAAGCAGGCGGCGGCAACGATGGCGCCGAAATCGGCGGCATCCACATGTTCCAGGCCGTGGCGGTCGATGATCTCCCGGCCGATGACCGTGCCCAGGGAGCGGCCGACGCAGCTCGCCTCCAGACTATGGGTCAGCCGGGTGCGGACGTAATCGCTGCGGGAGAGCGGGAAGACCTGGGTCTTGTCCTTCAGCCGCCGGAAGGCGGAGGTGAAGACGATGCGGTCGTAGTCCTGCTGGAAGGCGGTGCGTTCCCGGGCGCTGGGCCCGGCACCGGCGCCGAGCCGGTCGGCGGAAAGGAGTTGTTGCCAGCGAGCCTTGAGGGTCATGGTCGTCCAACGTCGAAGTCAGACGGCCATTGTAAGCCCCGGGTCAAGCCGCTTCCAAAGCGGCCCGAACGTGATCCGGCAGGGGAACGGACTTGCCGGTGGTGGTATCCATCCACACCACCTTGGCCGCGCCCTCGGCATAGAGGGTATCGTCGCCTTCCAGGCGCATTTCCACATAGGTGGGAACGCTGGAACGGCCCAGTTGGCCGATATAGGTGCGCACTTCCACCGTGCCCGGGTAATTCATGGGGACCAGGAAGGTGCAGCTGGCGTTGATGATGACCGGCGCATCGCCCTTGGGCCGGACCACGACGCCCAGAGCCTCGATCCATTCCACCCGGGCCTGCTCCATGTAGCGGAAATAGACGGTGTTGTTGACGTGGCCGTAGGCGTCCATGTCGCCCCAGCGGATCGGGATGAGAGTCTTGTGAACGAGCTTCTTATGGTGTTCCATGTCCTTGTTTTTCCTCAGGGGTTGATCTCCTCGTTTCCATACTGTAGCGTATTGTTTACAACACCACAACATAGTGAGGGGAACATGGAACGCGAAGCAATGGAATTCGATGTGGTCATCGTCGGCGGCGGCCCGGCCGGTCTGGCGACGGCCATCCGCCTGAAGCAGCTGGCGGCGGAAAAGGAGCAGGAAGTGTCGGTCTGCCTGATCGAGAAGGGGGCCGAAATCGGCGCTCACATCCTCTCGGGCGCCGTCATGGATCCCCGCGCCCTCACCGAACTCCTGCCCGACTGGAAAGAGCAAGGCGCCCCCCTCAACGCCCCGGTGAGCGAAGACCGCTTTTTCATGCTAAGCAACACCGACGGCTTCCAGATTCCCAACTGGCTCCTGCCCAAGTGCTTCCATAACGAAGGCAACTACGTCATCTCCCTGGGCAATGTCTGCCGCTGGCTGGGCCAGCAGGCCGAGGCCCTGGGGGTGGAAATCTATCCCGGCTTTGCCGGCGCCGAAGTGCTGGTGGATGAGAACGGCGCCGTCATGGGCGTCGCCACCGGCGACATGGGCCTGGAGAGAAACGGCGAACCCGGCCCCAACTACCAGCCGGGCATGGAGCTCCACGCCAAATACACTGTCTTCGCCGAAGGCTGCCGCGGTCACCTGGGCAAGCAGCTGGAAGCCAAGTTCCACCTGCGGGACGAGGCCGATCCCCAGACCTACGGCATTGGGATCAAGGAGCTGTGGGAGATCAAGCCGGAGCATCACCAGCCCGGCCTGGTGGTCCACACCGGCGGCTGGCCCATGGACGACGCCACCTACGGCGGCGGCTTCCTCTACCATCTGGAGAACAATCAGGTGGCCGTCGGCTTCGTGGTCGGCCTGGGCTACCAGAATCCTTTCCTCTCCCCCTTCGAGGAATTCCAGCGTTTCAAGACCCATCCCAAAATCCGCGGCTTCTTCGAAGGCGGCAAGCGCATCGCCTACGGCGCCCGGGCGCTGACTGCCGGCGGACTGCAATCCCTGCCCAAGCTGACCTTCCCCGGCGGCGTGCTGGTGGGGGATGACGCGGGCTTCCTCAACGCCGCCCGCATCAAGGGTTCCCACTGCGCCATCAAGACCGGCTCCCTGGCGGCGGAAGCCTGCTTTGCGGCCCTCGGCCAGGGCCGCAGCCGGGACGAACTCACCGCCTATCCGGAAGCCTTCCGCCAGAGCTGGCTCTACGAGGAACTGCACCAGGCCCGCAATTTCAAGCCCTGGATGGCCAAGGGCACCAAGTTCGGTTCCCTGATGTTCGGGATCGACCAGGTTGTCTTCCGGGGCAAGGCGCCGTGGACCCTGCACCACAGCAGCCCCGACTACGCCAAACTCAAACCCGCCTCCGAATGCCGGCCCATCGCCTATCCCAAGCCGGATGGGGTGCTGACCTTCGACCGGCTATCCTCCGTCTTCCTCTCCAACACCAACCACGAAGAAGACCAGCCCTGTCACCTGCAGCTCAAGAACCCGGAAACCCCCATCGCCATCAACCTGGCCCGCTACGATGCGCCGGAGCAGCGTTATTGCCCCGCCGGGGTCTATGAGATCGTCCGGGACGAAAAGGGCGAGAACCCGCGCCTCCAGATCAACGCCCAGAACTGCGTCCACTGCAAGACCTGCGACATCAAGGACCCCACCCAGAACATCAACTGGGTAACGCCCCAGGGTGGCGAAGGGCCGGCCTATCCCAATATGTAGGGCTTGTAAGGGGCTGCGCCCCCATGGCATCGCCCCAGACCGGCTCTGGGGCGAATGCTGTAGTTTTGCCGCGGTGCAGCAGGCGGTCAGACAAATCCGATATAATCGTCCGGCTATTACCCACGGGAGGATGTATGGGCTTTCTTGCCGACAAGAAGATCCTGATTACCGGTCTGCTTTCGAAGCATTCCATCGCCTATGGCATCGCCAAGGCCTGCCACCGCGAAGGCGCTCAACTCGCCTTTACTTTTCAGAACGAGCGGTTCGAAGACCGCGTCAAGAAATTTGCCGCTGAGTTCGGCAGCGAACTGACTTTCCCGCTGGATGTGGGAAGCGACGAGCAGATCAACAACCTGTTCGCCGAACTGGGCAAGCACTGGGACGGCCTGGACGGCCTCGTCCATTCCATCGCCTACGCCCCGGCCGATGCCATTGAAGGCGACTTCCTGGAAGGCATGTCCCGAGACGCCTTCCGCATCGCCCACGAGATTTCCTCCTACAGCTACCCGGCTCTGGCCAAGGCCGCCCGCCCCATGATGCAGGGCCGCAAGGCTGCCCTCCTCGCCCTGTCCTACCTGGGCGCCGAGCGCACCATGCCCAACTACAACACCATGGGCCTCGCCAAGGCCAGCCTGGAAGCGGCCACCCGCTACCTGGCCTTCAGCCTCGGCCCCGAAGGCATCCGCGCCAATTCCATTTCCGCCGGCCCGATCAAGACCCTGGCCGCCTCCGGCATTGGCAACTTCGGCAAGCTGCTGTCCTACAACGCCCACCACGCCCCCCTGCGCCGCAACGTGACCATCGAGGAAGTCGGCAACGCCGCCGCCTTCATGCTCTCCGACCTGGCCAGCGGCATCACTGGTGAAATCCTCTACGTCGATGGCGGCATCAACACCGTCGCCATGGGCAACGCGGAACCCTGGGCCGGCTGATTTCCGCCTCGCCCAAAAAGAAAGCCGGCCAATTGGCCGGCTTTTTCATTGGCGGTCTGCCAAAAAGCGCTTAGCGCTCCTTGGCCTCCAGGGCAGCCTGGTTGATCTCCACCTTGTAGCGGGCCCGCAGGGCCGCCAGGAAGGACTGGACATCCTCCTGCATCGCCAAGCCGCCCAGTTGGCGGGCCATAGCTTGGCGCTTGGCCTCGTCGATTTTGTCACCGGCTTCCACCTTCACCACCTTGTAGAGGGCGTAGCCGTTGCCCTGGACATCCAGGCCGGCGTAGGCAGGCAGCTTGGACACATCGGCCTTGAAGATGGCCTGCACGGCCTGGGGCGGCAGTTGGGAAGCTTCCAGGCGGGAAACGGTCTTGGCCGAACCCCAGGCAATCTGCTGAGCCTCGCCCTTCTTGAGGGCTTCCAGCTTGGCTTCGCCGGCCTTCTTCGCCAGCGCCTGGGCTTCCTGGTGCTTCAGCAGGGCCTCGATCTTGTCCTTGACGGCCTCGAAGGGCTGCAGGGCAGCGGGCTTGTATTCCAGGACATGGGCCGCCACCAGGGTGTTGGGCGCCACTTCCACCGCCTCGGTGTTCCGCTTGTTCTTCACGGCGTCATCGGAGAAGACGGCGGACAAGAGCTTGGCGTTGGCCAGGGGGCCGTTAGCCGGGTTGGGCTGGCGGGTCAGCCAGCCGGACTGCTGGATGGTCAGCTTGAACTTGTCGGCGACGGGCTTGAGGCTGTCGGACTGCTCATACACCTGGTTGATGAAGCCTTCGGCGGCCTCCGCGAACTTGCGGGCTGCAGCCTGAGTTTTCAGTTCGGACTCGATTTCCGGCCGCACCTCGGCAAAGGGCTTCACCCCCGCCGGACGGATACCGGTGACCTTGATGATATGGAAGCCGAAATCGGATTCCACGATGCCGGAGATTTCGCCTTCCTTCAGCTTGAAGGCGGTGTCGTCGAAGGCCTTGACCATCGCGCCCCGGCCGAAGAAGCCGAGGTCGCCGCCCTTGGCGGCAGAGCCGGGGTCCTGGGAATACTTTTTGGCCAGTTCGGCGAAGGCAGCCGGGTTCTTCTGGACTTCCTTCAATACTTCCTCGGCCTTCGCCTTGGCCTGGGCCTTGTCGCCCTTGTCGGTGGAGATCAGGATATGGGAGGCGCGACGCTGTTCCGGCAACGGGTAGCGGTCCTTGTGGCTCTCGTACCAGGACTTGACCTCGGCATCGCTCACGGCCACCTGGGATTCGATGGCCGGCAGGGACAGGACCACGTATTCGACCCGGGCCTGCTCGGGAATCTCGAAGCGCTTGCTGTTGGCATCGTAGAACTTCTTGGCGGCGCCCTCCTCCAGCTTCGCCTGGGACAGGAAGTCGTCGGCGGAGAGGCGATACTCCTGCACGTCCCGCTTCTCGCCCTGCAGGGCCACCACGCGGTCGCTCACGGTGCGGGGAATGAAGCCGGACTGGCCGATGCCGCCGGCCAGTTGCTGTAAGAGCAGGTCCTGGCGGACCTGGGCGACGAAGCCGTCCGGAGTCATGCCCTGGGAACGCAACACTGACTCCGCACGCGCTAACGAATACTGGCCGTCGACCTTGAAAGCCTCAATGCTGTCCCGGACACGGCGCACGGCATCGTCACTGACAACCAGGTGGCTCTTGCCGGCCTCCAGGAGGAGCACGCGCTGGTCGATGAGGCCGTCCAACACGGCCTTGCGGGCCTGGGGATTATCCAGCAGCTTGGGGTTGATGTTGCCGAACTGGCCCCGTAGCCGCTCCTGCTGGTCGCGCAGGGCCTGCTGGAATTGCTGCTGGGTGATCTTGACGTCGCCGATCTTGGCCACGTCACTATCATTGCCAACGTTCCGGATATAGGACTCGACACCGAAGAAGGCGAACGGCAAGGTGATCAGGGCGAGGAAAACCTGGACGATCCTTTTGTTGTTGCGGACTGCGTCGAACATGGCGGGCGCTTTATCTGAAAGATGAAAATAAAAAAGGCGAACTCGCGTTCGCCTTTTGTGTTCTTTGGCGGAGTGGACGGGACTCGAACCCGCGACCCCCGGCGTGACAGGCCGGTATTCTAACCGACTGAACTACCACTCCGCGCTCCAGCTAACCGCTGAAAGACCGCATGTTAACACAGTCCGCGGCAAAGCGGAACCATTCGCGCCGAAATTGCAATGGGGTGAAGAACCCGCCGTTCCACTATCCCTGGCATCAATGCAGTTTGACAGCTTCAAGACGAGTGGGTAAGTTGCCCAGACCCTCCAACTGCGCCGATAAGCCTGCCGTGAGCCAGAAAATTGCCGACCTGATCGACGGCCTGGACCTGCTCCAGGACTTTGCCTACCACGACCTCGAAATCCTCAGCCGCTACCTGGGCCAATCCAGCGTGGACAAGGGCGATGTGATCTTCAACGAGGGTGATCCGGGGAGCTTCATGCTCATCCTCATCGACGGGCGCATCTCCATCTACAAGAGCGGCGAGAGCGGCCGCCATCTGCTCTCCTACGAGGGCAAGGGCCGCATCATCGGAGAGATGGCCCTCCTGGACCGGGAGCGGCGCTCCGCCCAGTGCGTGGCCGAGACAGCCTGCGAATTCGTCACCATCAATCACGAAAGCCTGGACAAGCTGGCGGCGGAACACCCCGCCGTGGCCTATCGCTTCATGTCTTCCCTCGCCCGACTGTTGTCCAAGCGCCTGCGCCGCACCTCCGGCATCCTGGCCGAGCACCTGACGACCTAGCCCCGCCCCAGCCTTTCCGCCAGGAAATCCACGAAGACCCGGATTTTTGGGGGCAGGTGGACCTGGGGCAGCCAGATGGCGAAGGCCGTCTGCTGGAAGGGACCGGCCGGGGTCCAGTCGGGCAGGAGGGCCACCAGCCGGCCTTGGCGCAACTCCTCCGCCACCGCATAGCGGGCCACCAGGCCGACGCCCACGCCGGCCAGGATCAGGTCCCGGACCGCCTCGCTGCTATTGACCACCACGTTGCCATCCACCCGCACCGTTTCCCGCTGCCCGTCCCGCTGGAAAACCCATTCGCTGCCCAGGTCCCGGTAGCCGTAGTACAGGCAGTTGAGGCCCGCCAAGTCCCGGGGGGACACCACCGACTTTCCTTCCAGGTAGGCCGGAGCCGCGCAGACCACGAAATCGATAGGCATGAGCAGCTTGGCCACTACCGGATCCGGCGGCGAGCGCACGAGGCGGATAGCCACGTCGAACCCTTCTTCCGCCAGGTCAACCAGGCGATCCAGGAGGGTGAGCTGGACCCGCACCTCCGGGTAGGCCGCCAGGAATTCGGCCAGGAGCGGCACCAGGCAGAGCCGGCCGAAGGCCACTGAAGTCGTTACCCGCAGGAGCCCCCGGGGCGCCTCCCGCAGGTTCGCCACCTGGCCCCGCGCTTCTTCCAGCAAGGCCAGGGACTGCACCGCCCGGCCGTGGATGGCCCGGCCGGCCTCGGTCATGGACAGGGAACGGGTACTGCGGTTGAGGAGCCGCACCCCGAGGCTGCGCTCCAGGCGATCCACCTTTTTGCTGATGGCCGACTTGGCGATGCCCAGCCGCCGCCCGGCGCCGGAAAAGCTGCCCTGCTCCACCACCGTGGCGAAGACGGCGATGTCCTCGATCTGCTCCAGCAGGGTCCTGTCCATGGCTATCGTTCTCGATATGGAAACATTCAATCATCAATTTGGCGGATTGTACCCACGACTACCCCTTGGAAGAATGGGCTCGTCATCAACCAGGAGAACCGACATGCCCTTCATCCGCCTTTCCCTGGCCGGCACCAGCCTGCCCACCGACCGGATCGCCCAGCTTCAAGACGGCACCACCGACCTCATGGCCGAGATTCTCGGCAAGCGCCGGGAGGTGGTCGTGGTGGCCGTGGAAACCAGCCCGGCCCTCAACTGGTCCGTGAATGGCAAGCCCCTGGCGGAAGCCGCCGCCCTCGCCCAGATGGAGGCCTTCATCACCGCCGGCACCAATACCGGCGAGGAAATAGCCGCCTTCATCCGGGCCGCCCACGCCCTCCTTGTATCGGCCATTGGCGGTGAGGCCTCGCCCATCTACGTCCAGGTCCTGGAAATCCCGGCCGGCGACTGGGGCTACGACGGCGAAACCCAGGCCGCCCGCAAGCGGGCCGCCCAATCCCTGTAAGGAGGCACCATGGCACCCCAAACTCTGCGCACCTGGGCGGGCATCCCGCCTGTGGTTCAAATCCGGCCCGCCGAAACCGCCCTCCTCCTCATCGACTACCAGCGGGAATACCTGGACGGCCGCTTGCCCCTAACCGGCGCAGCCGCCGCCATCCGCGGTGCCGAGGCGCTGATGGCCCTGGCTGACGGGGCCGGCATCCCGGTCATCCATATCCACCACATCGCCGCCAAGTCCGACGCCACCCTGTTCGCCCCCGGCACGACGGCGGTAGAGCCCATCCCCGGGCTGGAGCCGCGGGAAGGCCACCACCGCCTGACCAAGGGAATGCCCTCATCCTTCCACGGCACCGGGCTGGACGAATTGCTGCGGGTACAAGGAATCGGCTGCCTGCTGATTGCGGGCTTCATGACCCACATGTGCGTGGATACCACCACCCGGGACGCCGTCCACCGGGGCTACCGGGCCGTGGTAGCGGGGGATACCTGCGCTTCCCGTCCCCTGCCCGGCGGAATCGACGGGAAAACCCAGCACCGGGCAAGCCTGGCGGCCCTGGCGGACCGCTTTGCCGACGTTGTCAGCGTTGAAGCGTTGGAGAGATTGCTGACGGCCTGAAAGGCTTCAACAGCCGCCCCAACGGACAGGGACTCCTACTCGGGTTCCTGCACGATATAGCCGCAATTGCGCAGGACCCGCAGGGCCGTTTCGAGGCGCTGTTGGGAATAGCGTCCCTGCGTGCCCGCGGTCTTCCGGGCGGGCAGCTCCGGCTGAAGATCGTAGCCATATTCCAGCAACCACGACTGAATGGTAGCGATGCCCTTGGCCCCGATCCCCTCGGCCTGCAGGATGCGCCGATAGCCCAGGGCCGCCACCTCCTCCGGGGTGAATTCCGCGCGGTTGAACAGCTTCCGCAGCGCATTACGCTGGAGGGTCGGCAGCTTGCTCAGGGGACGGCATTCACCGGAGCCGGCCATGATCGGCACCTTGGGCGAAAAATGAGCACATGAATTCGGGCATGGGATTGAGAATAGCGGGCGCTCGTTTCGCCCCGAACTAAGAAATCCTGATATCCATATGCCGCCCGCCCCGCGGATTCGCAGGATGCGGGCGGCCCCAAAAAGGCGGACGGACCCGGCGACCGGGCCCGCCCCACCGTCACAGCACCCGGCCCTTGCCCCGGGCCAGGCGCTGCACCACCGCCACCAGCTTATCCACCTCTTC
>DASRUX010000368.1:0-5167 GCA_035655235.1 Rhodocyclaceae bacterium
CATGGAGCGGGTAGGGCGCGGTGATCTGGGCAAGAAGACCGGCAAGGGCTTCTACCCCTGGAAGGACAGCAAGCCCGCCAAGGTGGCGGCCGGCACAGTCCCGGCCGGCCTGGCGGATCGCCTGGTCAAGCCCCTTGTCGACCGCGCCGAACGGTTGGTGGCCGAGGGCGTCGTCGCCGATGCCGATCTGGCCGATGCCGGGGTGATCTTCGGCACCGGCTTTGCCCCCTTCACGGGCGGTCCCATCAACTTCCGGAATAACCAGCAGCGCTGAGCTTCAGGCTCGGTACAACAGGGGAGGGCTCAGCACGCGCAATCGAAAAATCGAACGTTCGTTGGAGTAGTGGTTTAAACAGAAAGCGGGGATGGATTTCCCGACATTCATAAAAATGAGGAGACAAAACCATGATTCAAAACAATAGCCTGCGCTTGATCCCGGCCCTGCTGGCGGTGGCCTTTTCCGGCGCCGTCCAGGCGTCCGGCTTCCAGTTGCTGGAGCAGAACGCCAGCGGCATCGGTAATGCCTACGCCGGTTCGGCGGCGGTGGCGGAGAACGCCAGCACCATCTTCTACAACCCGGCGGGGATGACCCAGCTCCGGGACCGGGAAGTGTCCGCCGGCCTGACCGCCATCGACACCAGCTTCAAGTTCACCAACCAGGGCTCCAGCGTCGGCGCCCTGGCAGGGAGCGGCAACGGCGGGGATGGCGGCGGCTGGGGCTTTGTTCCCAACGGCTACCTGTCCTGGGCCATCAACAAGGATCTGTATGTCGGCATCGGCGCCGGGGCGCCCTTCGGCATGAAGACCGAGTACAACAACCCCTGGCTGGGCGCCGCCCAATCCACCAGCTTCGAGGTCAAGACCTACAACATCAACCCGTCGATCGCCTGGCGGGTGAATGAGCAGGTTTCCCTGGGCGCCGGCCTCAGCTGGCAGCGGGTCGAGGCCACCTACAAGCGCCAGGTGGGGGTGGTTACCCTGCCCGGTCCCGTTCCCGCCGCGGTGGCGGCGGCCACGCCCCTGAAGCTGACCCTGGACGACGACTCCTGGGGCTGGAACGTGGGGGCGCTGTTCACCCTGACAACCGCCACCAAGATCGGCCTTTCCTACCGTTCCCAGGTGAAGTACGACCTCACCGGCAAGATCGTGACCAGCGGGCCGTCGGCGGCCTTCAATGCCTCTACCAGCAGCGGCGCCAAGGCCAGCCTGACCCTGCCCGACACCGCCATCCTGAGCGCCACCCACAACCTCAACGACCGGGTTGAACTCCTGGGCGACATCGCCTGGACCGGCTGGAGCAGCATCCCCAAGCTGGACATCCTGCGCAGCTCCGGCGCGCTGGCCCAGTCCCTGGATACCAGCTTCCGCGACACCTGGCGGGTTGCCCTGGGGGCCAACTACAAGATGAACGACGCCTGGAAGCTCAAGTTCGGCATCGCCTACGACCAGACCCCCACCAAGGGCGCCTCCACCCGCCTGGTTTCCATGCCGGACAACGACCGCACCTGGTTCTCGGTGGGCACCCAGTGGAAGCCTTCCAAGGAAACCGCCCTGGACCTCGGCGTGGCCTACCTCTACGTCAAGGACGCCCGGATCGACAACAACCAATCCCTCCAGGCCCGCGGCCGGGTTACAGGCAATTACTCGGATAGCGCCTGGGTTCTCGGTGCCCAATACTCGATGGCCTTCTAAAACCGATAAAAGGAGAACAGCTTGAACAACCTCAACGTAAGAAAGGCCGCGGTCCTGGGCGCCGGCGTCATGGGCGCCCAGATCGCCGCCCACCTCGCCAATGCCGACGTGCCGGTGGTGCTTTTCGACCTGGCCGCCAAGGAAGGCGACAAGAACGGCGTCGTCAAGAAGGCCCTGGACGGGCTCAAGAAGCTGGACCCGGCGCCCCTGGCCAGCCGGGACAAGCTCAAGTACATCGACGCCGCCAATTACGACGAGCACCTGGCGCTCTTGCAGGAGTGCGACCTGGTGATCGAGGCCATTGCCGAGCGCATGGACTGGAAGAACGACCTGTACGCCAAGATTGCGCCCCACCTGTCGGCCACGGCCATCGTCGCCTCCAACACCTCGGGCCTGTCCATCAACGCCCTGGCCCAGGGGCTGCCGGAGGCGGTGCGGCCGCGCTTCTGCGGCATCCACTTCTTCAACCCGCCCCGGTACATGCCCCTGGTGGAAATCATCGCCACGGAGCGCACCGACCACTCCACCCTGGATCGGCTGGAAACCTGGCTCACCTCCCGCCTCGGCAAGAGCGTGGTGCGGGCCCTGGATACGCCCAACTTCGTGGCCAACCGGGTCGGGGTCTTCTCCATCCTGGCGGTGATGCACCACACGGCGGCCTTCGGCCTCGGTTTCGACGAGGTGGATGCCCTCACCGGCCCCCGCATCGGCCGCCCCAAGAGCGCCACCTACCGCACCGCCGACGTGGTGGGCCTGGACACCCTGGCCCACGTCGTCAAGACCATGGAGACGACCCTGCGAGATGGGGAAAATGCGGATCCCTGGCATCGCCACTTCCAGTCCCCCGCCTGGCTCCTGGCCTTGATCGGCAAGGGCGCCCTGGGCCAGAAGACCCGGGCCGGCATCTTCCGCAAGCAGGGCAAGGAAATCCAGGTCCTTGACCTGGAAACGCAGGATTACCGCCCCTCCGCCGGCGAGATCGCCGACGAGGTGGCCGCCATCCTGAAGATCAAGAACCCGGCGGAACGCTTCGCCGCCCTGCGCGCCTCCAGCCATCCCCAGGCCCAGTTCCTCTGGGCCATCTTCCGGGATGTCTTCCACTACTGCGCCGTGCAGCTGGAAAACATCGCCGACAACGCCCGGGACGTGGATTTCGCCATGCGCTGGGGCTTCGGCTGGGCCCAGGGGCCTTTCGAGACCTGGCAGGCGGCAGGCTGGCAGGACATCGCCCGGGCCGTTGCCGCCGACATCGCTGCCGGCAAGGCCATGAGCGATGCGCCGCTGCCCGCCTGGGTGCTGGAAGCCGGCCGAACCGGCGTCCATACGCCCGAGGGTTCCTATTCCGCCCGCAATAATGCCTACGTGGCGCGCTCCAACCTGCCGGTCTATCAGCGCCAGCTCTTTCCGGAGCGCGTCCTGGGCGAGGGCGGGGCGACCCCCGACAAGTCCGGCGTCACCGTCTGGGAAAACGACGGCGTGCGCCTGTGGAAGCTGCCCGCCCTGGATGAGCGCATCGGCATCCTCTCCTTCAAGTCCAAGATGCACACCATCGGCGACGAGGTGCTGGACGGTGTCATCGCCGCCGTCGGCCGGGCCGAGGATGAGCTGGACGGCGTGGTGATCTGGCACGAGCCGCCCTTTGCCGTCGGCGCCAATCTCCAGCAGGTGTCCGAGGCCTGCGCTGCGGGCCTGTTCGACAAGCTGGAAGCCACCGTGGAGAAATTCCAGCGGGCGTCCCAGACCCTCAAGTACGCCCAGGTGCCGGTGGTGGCGGCCGTCCAGGGCATGGCCCTGGGGGGCGGCTGCGAATTCGTCATGCACGCCGCCAAGCGGGTCCTGGCCCTGGAAAGCTACGTCGGCCTGGTGGAAGCGGGCGTCGGCCTGATCCCCGCCGGCGGCGGCTGCAAGGAATTCGCCATCCGGGCGGCCGAGTGGGCCAACCGCTCCGCCACGCCCGGCGAGGTGCTGGGTTTCCTGCAACCGGTCTTCCAGACCATCGCCATGGCCAAGGTCGCCAAGAGCGCCCTGGAGACGGTGGAATTCGGCTTCGCCAAGGACACCGACACGGTGCTATTCAATGCCCACGAACTCCTTTACGTCGCCGTCCGGGAGGCCCGCGCCCTGGCTGAAGCCGGCTACAAGGCACCCCAGAAGGCCCGGGGCATCCCGGTTGCAGGCCGCACCGGCATTGCTACCTTCGAGATGATGCTGGTGAACATGAAGGAGGGCGGCATGATCTCCGCCCACGACTACAAGGTCGCCAAGGCCGCCGCGACGGCGCTCTGCGGCGGCGAGGTGGAGTACGGCAGCCTGGTGGATGAGGAATGGCTCATCACCACCGAGCGCCGCCTCTTCGTCGAACTCCTGAAGACCCCCGAAACCCAGGCCCGGATCAAGCACATGCTGGACACCGGCAAACCGCTCCGCAATTGATCCCGGCCGAGGAGACAACACAATGACCAAGCAAATCCAAGACGCCTACATCGTCGCCGCTACCCGCCTGCCGGTGGCCAAACGGAAGGGCATGTACAAGAACGTGCGGCCGGACGACATGCTGGCCCACGCCATCAAATCCGTGGTCGCCCAGGTGCCGGGCATCGACCCGGCCCGCATCGGCGACGTGATCGTCGGCTGCGCCATGCCGGAAGCGGAGCAGGGCATGAACGTGGCCCGTATCGGGCTGCTCCTGGCCGGCCTGCCCATCACCGTGCCGGGCCTGACCATCAACCGCTTCTGCTCCTCCGGGGTGCAGGCGGTGGCCGACGCCGCCAACCAGATCCGCCTGGGCCTGGCCGACGTGATGATTGCCGCCGGCACCGAATCCATGACCGTCATGCCCCAGATGATGGGCAACAAGGTGGCCATGAACCCGGCGGTGTTCGCCCAGGACGAGAACCTGGGCATCGCCTTCGGCATGGGCCTGACCGCCGAGAAGGTGGCGAATCAGTGGAAGATAAGCCGGGAGGAGCAGGACGCCTTCGCCGTGGCCTCCCACAAGAAGTCCTGCGCCGCCATCGCCGCCGGCCATTTCAAGGATGAAATCTCGCCTTATCTGGTCCGCGAGCACCTGCCGGACCTCAACAGTGGCGTGGTGCGCATCGCCGAGCGCCTGTGTGAGAACGACGAGGGGCCGCGGCCGGATTCCAGCCTGGAAAACCTGGCCAAGCTGAAGCCTGTTTTCCACGCCCGGGGTTCGGTGACGGCCGGCAATTCCTCCCAGATGTCGGACGGAGCCGGCGCCGTCATGCTGGTCTCCGAGAAGGTGCTGAAGGAGCACAACCTCACCCCGCTTGCCCGCTTCGCCGGCTACGCCGTAGGCGGGGTGGCGCCGGAAATCATGGGCATCGGCCCCATCGCCGCCATCCCCAAGGTGCTCGCCCAGACCGGCATCCGCCAGGAGGACCTGGACTGGATCGAACTCAACGAAGCTTTCGCGGCGCAATCGTTGGCGGTGATCCGGGAACTGGGCATCGAC
>DASRUX010000369.1:0-3073 GCA_035655235.1 Rhodocyclaceae bacterium
CATCGTCTGCGGCGAGACCGGCTCCGGAAAGACCACCCAGCTACCCAAAATCTGCCTGGAGCTTGGCCGGGGCGCTACCGGCCTCATCGGCCACACCCAGCCCCGGCGCTTGGCGGCCCGGTCCGTGGCCAGCCGGCTCGCCCAGGAATTGCAGACCCAGGTCGGCAACGGAGTCGGCGTGAAAATCCGCTTCCAGGACCGCACCACGCCGGAATCCTGGGTCAAGCTCATGACCGACGGCATCCTCCTGGCCGAAACCCAGGGCGACCCCTACCTCAACGCCTACGACACCCTGATCATCGACGAGGCCCACGAGCGCAGCCTGAACATCGACTTCCTCCTGGGCTATCTCAGGCAGCTCCTGCCCAAGCGGCCGGACCTCAAGGTCATCATCACCTCGGCCACCATTGACGCCGAACGCTTCGCCAACCACTTCGCCAATGGCGATAAACCCGCGCCGGTGATCGAGGTTTCCGGCCGCCTCTATCCGGTGGAAGTGCGCTACCGCCCGGTCAGCGACCTGGAGGAAGAGGACGACGAGCGGGACCTCTACGACGCCATCGTGGATGCCGTGGACGAACTCGCCCGCCTCGGCCCCGGCGACACGCTGGTCTTCCTGCCCGGGGAGCGTGAAATCCGCGACGCAGCCGAGGCCCTGAGGAAGCACCACCCGCCCCACACCGAAATCCTGCCCCTTTTCTCCCGCCTTTCGGCCGGCGACCAGGACCGCATCTTCAAGCCCTCCGGCGCCCGGCGCATCGTGCTCGCCACCAACGTGGCCGAGACCTCACTCACCGTTCCCGGTATCCGCTATGTGGTGGACACGGGCCTCGCCCGGGTGAAGCGCTACTCCTACCGCAACAAGGTGGAGCAGCTCCAGGTGGAGAAGGTCTCCCAGGCGGCGGCTCGGCAGCGGGCGGGGCGCTGCGGCCGGGTGGCGGCGGGCGTCTGCATCCGCCTTTACGACGAGGCCGACTTCAACGCCCGCCCGCCCTTCACCGATCCTGAAATCCTGCGCTCCAGCCTGGCCGGCGTCATCCTGCGCATGAAGTCCCTGAAGCTCACCGAGGTGGAGAGCTTCCCCTTCATCGAGCCGCCGCCGCCCAAGGCCATTGCCGACGGCTACGCGCTCCTCCAGGAGCTGGGCGCCCTGGACGAGCACAATCAGCTCACCAGCGTCGGCCACTGCCTGGCCAAGCTGCCCCTGGACCCCCGTATCGCCCGCATGATCGCCGCCGGCCGGGACGAGGGCTGCCTCAAAGAAGTGCTGGTCATCGCCGCCGCCCTCTCGGCCCAGGACCCCCGGGAGCGGCCCCAGGAACGCCAGCAGGCCGCCGATGAGCGACACAAGAAGTTCGCCGATGAGAAATCGGAATTCCTGTCTTGGCTCAAGCTCTGGGACTGGTACCGCCACGAACTGGAGCACAAGAAATCCAACAAGAAACTGGTGGAAGCCTGCCATGACAACTTCCTCTCGGCGCTGCGCATGCGGGAATGGCGGGAAGTCCACAGTCAGCTCCATTCCCAGGTGTCCGAACTGGGCTGGAAGGAAAACGAACTGCCGGGCACCTACGAGGCCATCCATCGTGCGCTGCTGACCGGGCTACTCGGCAACCTGGGCTGCAAGGCGGATGAATCCGGCTATTACCACGGCGCCCGGGGCATCAAGTACCTGATCCATCCCAGTTCGCCGCTCCAGAAGAAGGCGGGCAAGTGGATCGTTGCCGGCGAGATCACCGAGACCACCAAGCTTTACGCCCGCTGCGTCGCCCGCATCGAGCCGGACTGGCTGGAGAAAGTGGGCGCTCACCTAGTGAAGCGCAGCTACTTTGATCCCCACTGGGAGAAGAAGAACATGCAGGTGGCAGCCTGGGAGCGGACCACCCTCTACGGCGTGGTCATCAATCCCAAGCGGCGCATCCATTACGGCCCCATGGCGCCTGGGGAGGCGCGGGAAATCTTCATCCGCCAGGGCCTGGTGGAGGGCGAGATCGACGAGGCCTACGCCAAGCGCTGGCCCTTCTATCAGCACAACCAGAAGCTCATCCGGGAAATCGAGAACTTGGAGCACAAGCAGCGCCGCCAGGACGTGCTGGTGGACGACGAGCTGATCTTCGCCTTCTACGACCACCTCATCCCCGAGGGCATCCACAACGGCGCCGGCTTCGACCATTGGCGGAAGGAGGCCGAGCGGGAAAACGTCAAAGTATTGTTCCTCGCCAAGGACGACCTCATGCGCCACTCCGCCGCCGGTGTGACCACCGAGGCCTTCCCCCATCACCTGCGCCTGGGGGGCGTGGAGTATGCGCTCACCTACCACTTCGAGCCGGGCTCGCCGAGGGACGGGGTGACCATGACCCTGCCGCTGGCTCAGCTCAACCAGCTGCCCGCCAACCGGCTGGAGTGGCTGGTGCCCGGGCTCATCAAGGAAAAGGTGGTCCAGCTCATCAAGACCCTGCCCCAGAAAATCCGGGCCAAGCTGGTGCCGGTGCCGGAATTCGCCGAGGAGTTCGTTGGTGCCGTGGGCAGCGACGAGAGGAAGATGGCCCAGGGCCTGATTCCGGCGCTCATCGACTACATTCTGGAAGCCCGCGGCCTGAACGCCCGAGGTTGGGCGGTGACCCCGGACGCCTTCCGGCCCGACGCCCTGCCGGCCCATTTCTTAATGAACTACAAGCTGCTGGATGAGCACGGCCGGCAGCTGGACATGGGCCGCAACCTCACCCAGCTCCGCGCCCAATGGGGCAAGGAAGCCAAGCAGGAATTCGCCGAACTCCACGAGACGCCGTCCGAGTACGCCAACCTCACCGACTGGACCTTCGGCGAGTTGCCGGAGCTTATGGAAGTGCCGGTGAACGGCCAGACCGTGCTGGGCTACCCGGCGCTGTCGGACGACGGCGAGACGGTGAGCCTCAAGGTCTTCGACTCCCCAGAGGAGGCTCAGAGAATCCACCGCCAGGGGCTTCTGCGCCTCTTCATGATCCAGTTCCGGGAGCAGGTGAAGTATTTCGACAAGAACGTCCCCGGCCTCACCCAGATGGGCATGCAGTACATGGCTCTGGGTACCACCGAG
>DASRUX010000370.1:0-2305 GCA_035655235.1 Rhodocyclaceae bacterium
AGCATTAGACACTCGCCATAAGCCTTTGTCGGCAATGAATAAGCCGAAATTCATGGGGGGTCGCAATGGAAGATTCGAGTCTGCGTATCCTGGTGGTCGATGGCGGCCATCCTTCGCGGGGAAATCTGGGCGCTCTGGTCCGCCAGTCGGGCCACGAGGCCATGGAGGCCCGGAGCGGCGGCGAGGCGGTGGCCAATGCCTGGGAATTCCGCCCGGATATCGTCATTGTTGAATACGGCCCGGAGGCGCTGCGGGTGGTGCGGGATATCCTGGCGGCCGGTGACAGCTATCAGCCCTATGTCGCCCTGGTCGCCGGCGCCGCCGAAAGGAAGCTGCTCCCCGAGCCCCAGGCAATGGGCATCGACGCCTTCATCGACCGGCCCGTGAAGGCGGCGTCACTGGTCGCCCACCTGCGGGCGGCGCGGCGCATCGTCGCCCTGCAGCGGGAAAACGAGAGCCACAAGCGCAAGCTCCAGCAGTATTCCCAGGAGCTGATCTGCTCCAACCTGCGGCTCCGGGAACTGGCCATGACTGACGAACTGACCGGCCTGCCCAACCGGCGCTACTCCCTGGAATTGATGCAGCAGGAATGGCTGGCGGCCAGCCAGGATAGTCTGCCGCTCTCCTGCATGGTCATCGACCTGAACGGCATCAAGCAGATCAACGATCAATTCGGCCTGGAACGGGGCGATGTGGTGATCAAGACGGTGGCGGCCATCATGCGCCGCTACCTGCCGACCCGGGATACCGTCTGCCGCATCAGCGGCGACGAATTCCTGGTCATCTGCCCGGGCACTGCCCTCAATTCCGCCCTGGCCTGCGGCGACAAGCTGGTGGGGCTGATCCGCTCCTTCAATATCCAGGCCCAGGGTTCGCCCCTGGGGTTGAGCATCGGGGTGGCGGAGCGCCGGCCGGGGGTGGAAGGCCCCCAGGCCCTCATCAACCTGGCCGAACAGGCCATGCACCGGGCCAAGCACGCCGGCCGGGACCGGGTGGAGTCCGCCCACGGTGCCGACCGCCGTATCGGCCGGTCTTCCCGGGAGGGCAGCCGGCGGACGAGGAAGGATTTCTCCCTGTGGCGCCAGGCCGACGGCCTGGGCATGGCGGTGGCCTAGAGAAAACGTTCCAGAAGGACGTTGAGGAAGCGCCGGCCGTGTTTGGTCGGCGCGATGCGCTCCGGGCCGACTTCCAGCAGGCCCTCGGCCTCGGCCGCCCGCAGGCTGCCGGTGATGGCGATGAGGGGCTGGGCGGTGCGGGCCTCGAATAGAGAGGGCGGGAAGCCGTCCGCCAGGCGCAGGGCGTTCATCAGGAATTCGAAGGGCAGGCTGTCGCCGTCCACCGGGTGTTCCTCCTGGATCGGCGTCCCCTTGCCGACGTTCTCCAGATAGGCGTTGGGGTGCTTCCAGCGCATCTGGCGCAGCACCCGGTCGTGGAGGGTGAGCTTGGAATGGGCGCCGGCCCCGATTCCCAGGTAGTCGCCGAAATGCCAGTAGTTCAGGTTGTGCCGGCAGCGGTGGCCGGGGCGGGCGAAGGCGGAGGTTTCATAATTGTCGTAGCCGGATTCCGCCAGGCGGGCCTCGATGGCCTCCTGCATGTCGGCGCAGATATCCCCTTCCGGGATATTGGGAGGCGGCTCGAAGGCGAAGCGGGTGTTGGGCTCCAGGGTCAGCTGGTAGCAGGACAGGTGGGGCGGCTGGAAGCCGACGGCGGTGCCCACGTCGGCCAGGGCCTGGTCCAGGGTCTGGCCGGGCAGGCCGTACATGAGGTCCAGGTTGAAGGTGTCGAAATGCTCGCCGGCCAGTTCGGCGGCGGCGCGGGCTTCCCGGCCGCCGTGGATGCGGCCCAGGGCCTTGAGGTGCTCGTCGTTGAAGCTCTGGATGCCCAGGGACAGCCGGTTCACGCCGGCCTGCCGGAAGCCCCGGAAGCGGCCGGCCTCCACCGTCCCCGGATTGGCTTCCAGGGTGATCTCGGCATCGGGCTGGAGCTGGGTGCGGGCGCGGACGGCGGCCAGGAATTGGTCGATGGCGTCCGGCGACAGGAGGCTCGGCGTGCCGCCGCCGAAGAAGATGCTCACCACCGGCCGGCCCCAGATCAGCGGCAGGGCCGATTCCAGGTCGGCCACCAGGGCGGCGATGTAATCCTTTTCCGGTACTTCCCCCCTGGCCTCGTGGGAATTGAAGTCGCAGTAGGGGCATTTGCGCACGCACCAGGGCACATGCACGTACAGGGACAGGGGCGGGGAGACGCGGAATTCCAGGGGGGCCGCCGCCTTGTGGGCGGCAGCGATGGGGATGATGCGGGTCAC
>DASRUX010000371.1:0-4971 GCA_035655235.1 Rhodocyclaceae bacterium
CCTGGCCCACAAGGAAACCCCGGGCCTGGGGGACAAGATCGAGGTCAAGAAGACCGACTGGATCGAGCGCTTCACCGGCCTCTCCCTGGGCAACCCGCCCCTGGAGCGGTGGAAGGTCAAGAAGGACGGCGGCCAGTTTGACCAGTTCGCCGGTGCCACCATCACCCCCCGGGGCGTGCTGGCGGCCATCCGGGGCGGCTTGGAGTTCTTCGCCCAGAACAAGACTCGTTTGACGGAGGAAAAGTAATGGCCAGCTACAAGACCATCATCAAGGACGGCCTGTGGGACAACAACGGTGTGCTCAGCATGCTGCTCGGCATGTGCCCGACCATGGCCATGACCACCAGCGCCACCAACGGCTTCGGCATGGGGCTGGCCACCGCGGTGGTGATGGCCGCCTCCAGCTACCTGGTGGCGGTGTTCCGCAACCGCATCACCACGGAAGTGCGGATTCCGGTGTACATCCTCATCGTCGCCGCCATGGTGACGGTGGTGGACCTGGGCATGAACGCCTGGATGCATGAGCTCTACAAGGTGCTCGGCCTGTTCATTCCCCTCATCGTCTCCAACTGCCTGCCGCTGGCCCGCCTGGAAGCCTTCGCTGCCAAGCAGCCGGCCTTCCCGTCCTTCCTGGACGGCCTCTTCATGGGCATCGGCTTCACCATCGCCCTGACGGCCATCGGCGCGGTGCGGGAGATTATCGGTTCCGGCACCCTCTTCGCCGACGCCTCGCTGCTTCTGGGGCCGTCCTTCAAGTTCATGGAGCTGCGCCTCCTGCCCGCCGACATGGGCGTGCTGATGATGATCCTTCCTCCGGGCGGCTTCATCGTCACCGGCCTGGTGGTGGTGGCGAAGCGCATCCTTGACCTGAAGGCCGGCAAGGAAATCCAGATGGCCGGCGCCCACTGCGTCTAAGCCATGAGCGCCATCGCCATGACCTCACCGACCAAACCGACCTCAGCCGCACGCACCGTCGAGGGCATCGCCCGGGTGGTGCGGGTGGAGGGCAAGGTCGCCTGGCTGGAGCCGGAGCAGACCACCAGCTGCGGCAGCTGCGCCTCCAAGGCCGCCTGCGGCCACGGGGATAGTGACGGGGAAAGCGGCATGGGCACCGTCGCCCGCCGTATCGAGGCCCGCCGCTTCCAGATGGACAACGACTGGGAACAGTTGCGGGTGGGCGAGCGGGTCGTCCTCGGGGTGGATAACCGCTCCCTGATCAAGGCGGCGGTACTCGCCTACGCCCTTCCCCTGGTGTCCGCCATCCTGGCCGGCGGCCTGGCCCAGGGCGCCTGGGGCGACGACGCCCTGACCATGGCTTCCATGGCCGGCGGCCTCGGTTTCGGACTCCTGGCGGCCCGGCTCGGCGCCCGCCGTCTCTCAAAGGGTGGCCATCTGTCGCCCCGCTTCCTGCGTCGGGCCCTGCCCGGCGAAACCTGCAAGGACTGACCATGAAAGAATTCGCCTTGATGATGATCGGCGCGGCGCTGGTGAACAACGTGATCCTCGCCCGTTTCCTCGGACTCTGCTCCTTCATGGGGGTGACCACCCGGATCGACACGGCGGCCGGCATGGGCCTGGCCACCACCTTCGTGATCACCGTCTCCTCCATGGCCGACTGGGCGGTCCAGCACTACCTGTTGGATGCCTACAACCTAGGCTTCCTGCGCACCGTGACCTTCATCCTGGTCATCGCCAGCGCCGTGCAATTCACCGAAATGACCATCAAGAAGGTCTCCCCGGAGCTCTTCCAGATGCTCGGGATCTACCTGCCGCTCATCACCACCAACTGCGCCGTGCTCGGGGTGGCGCTCCTGCTGGTGGAAGGACACATGGGCTTCATGAGCGCCACCATGTTCGCCTTCGCCTCCTCGGTGGGCTACAGCCTGGTCATGATCATCTTCGCCGGCCTCCGGGAACGCCTGGCCCTGGTGGATGTGCCGCGCCTCTTCGCCGGCCCGCCCATCGCCTTCGTGGTCGCCGGCATGCTGGCCATGGCCTTCATGGGCTTTTCCGGCATCGCCGCCAGCTAATTGAATCAGGGAGAACAGCCATGTTGATGTCCGTTGGAAGTCTCGCGGTGATGGGAGTGGCCCTGGGGGGCATGCTCGGCGCCGCGTCCCGCTACCTTGCGGTGGAAGAGAACCCCCTGGAGGCCGAAATCCAGGCCATGCTGCCCGGTTCCCAGTGCGGCCAGTGCGGCTTCGTGGGCTGCGCCCAGGCCGCGGCGGCCCTGGCCAAGGGCGAGGCCCCGGTCACCCTCTGCCCCCCCGGCGGCAAGGCCACGGTGGAGGCCCTGGCCGCCAAGCTCGGGGTCAAGGTGGACTTGTCCTCGGTGGTCGATACCGGCCCCCAACTCGCCCAGGTGACCGAGGAAATCTGCATCGGCTGCTGCAAGTGTCTACGGGCCTGCCCGACCGACGCCATCATCGGCGCCCCCAAGCAGATCCACAACGTCATCCGCGACGCCTGCACCGGCTGCGGCGCCTGCGCCAACGTCTGCCCGACCGAGGCCCTGCGCATGGCCCCCATTCCAGTGACCCTGCAGCACTGGAACTGGCCCCATCCCGTTTCCGCTGCAGCCTGAGGACTAGACCATGGGATTCCTCGACCGATTCCTGAAGGCCCCGAGCTGGGGCGTCCATCCCGACGACCACAAGCGCCCGGCGGCGGATGTCCCCCTGCGCGTCCTGCCGCCCCCTGCCCGGGTGTACATGCCCCTGTCCCAGCACGTCGGCGGCGCCGCCCGGCCGGTGGTGGTGGTCGGCCAGCGGGTGAAGAAAGGCGAACTGCTCGCCCAGGCCAGCGGCAACATCTCGGCCCCCATTCATTCCTCGGTCTCCGGCACCGTCTCCGCCATCGGCGAAGTGACCGCGCCCCATGCCTCCGGCCTCCCCTTCCAGGCCATCGTGGTGGATAACGATTTCAAGGACGAGTGGATCGAGACCGATCCCCTGGCCGATCCCTTCGCCGCGGCGCCCGAGGAAATCACCCGCCGGGTGGCGGCGGCCGGCGTGGTGGGCCTGGGCGGTGCAACCTTCCCGGCGGCCCCCAAGTTCGCCCTGGGCAAGCGCCTCAAGGTCACCAGCCTGATCGTCAATGGCGGCGAATGCGAGCCCTACCTCTCCGCCGACGACCGCATCATGCGGGACCATGCGGATCAGGTGGTGGATGGCGCCCGCCTGGTGATGCATGCCATCGGCGCTATCGAAGCCCTGGTGGGCATCGAGGACAACAAGCCGGAAGCCATCGCCGCCATGCGTAAGGCCGCCGAGGCCTACCCGGAAGTGAAGATCCGCCCGGTGCCGGCCCGCTACCCCATGGGTTCCGACCGCCAGCTCATCCAGGTGCTCACCGGCAAGGAGGTCCCGTCGGATTCCCGGGCCGCCGAAGTGGGCGTCCTGGTGCACAACGTCTCCACCTGCGCCGCCGTCCATAAGGCCATCCGCCTGGGCCAGCCCCTGGTGGAGCGCATCGTCACCATCAACGGCGGCGCCGTGGCCAACCCGGGCAACATCTTCGCCCCCCTCGGCACCATGATCGAAGAGCTGCTGGCCTTCGCCGGCCTCAAGGAGACGCCGTCTCGCCTCATCATGGGCGGGCCGATGATGGGCACGCCGCTCCTCCACGACCGCATCCCGCTCGTGAAGGGTGCTTCCGGCATCCTGGCCTTCGACGCTGCCGAGGCGGTGGTGCCCGAGGCCGGCCCCTGCATCCGTTGCGGCAAGTGCGCCTCCGCCTGCCCCATGAGCCTCCTGCCCATGGAAATGGCGGCCCGCATCAAGGTCCATGACTACGAGGCGGCGGCCACCTTCGAGATTTCCGACTGCATCGCCTGCGGTTGCTGCGCCTACGTCTGCCCCTCCCACATCCCCCTGGTTCAGTACTTCAACCACGCCAAGGGCGAGCTGTACGCCAGCGAGCGGGCCAAGCTCAAGGCCGAGGCGGCCAAGAAGCTGACCGAAGCCAAGGCCGCCCGCCTGGAGCGGGAAGAGCAGGAGAAACGGGAAGCCGCGGCCCGCCGCAAGGCCGAGCGGGAAGCGGCCAAGGCCGCCGAAGCCGCCAAGGCCGCAGCGGCCGGCGCCAAATCTGAAGGAGAAACCGCATGAGCCAGAACGTCTTCGCCCCGAATTCCAGCCCAGTGGCGGCGCCCTACAAGACCACCTCCAACAGCGCCGGCCGCATCATGGCGACCGTCATGCTGGCCCTGGCGCCCGCCACCCTGTACGGCTTCTGGCTCTACGGCTGGCCGGCCGTCTACCTTTGGCTGGTGACCATCGCCGCCGCCGTGGTGGGGGAGGCCTTCAGCCTCAAGCTCATGGAGCGCAAGACGGCGCCCCTGTGGGACGGCTCCGCCATCCTCACCGGTTGGCTCCTGGCCGCCTCCCTGCCCCCCTGGGCGCCCTGGTGGATCGGCGTCTTCGGCGGCCTCTTCGCCACGACGTTGGGCAAGCAGGCCTTCGGCGGCATCGGCCAGAACCTCTTCAACCCGGCCATGGTGGCCCGGGTGGCGCTGCTCATCTCTTTTCCGGTCCAGATGACGGCCTGGGTGGGCGCCGTGCCCCTGTTCAGCGCCGCCGCCCCCGGCCCCATCGACAGCCTGGCCATCCTCTTCAAGGGCATCCCGGCGGGGCTGGATGCCGTCACCAGCGCCACCTCCCTGGGCTTCGCCAAGACCGAGATGAGCCGGGGAGTCGACCTGCTCCACTCTGCCGCCCACGCCCCGGCCCTGTCCTGGGTGGGCAGCCGGCCGGGCAGCCTGGCCGAGACGGCCGCCTGGCTGATCGCCGCCGGCGGCGTCGCCATGATGGCCCTGGGCATCATCTCCTGGCACATCCCGGTGTCCATGCTGGTGGGAATCGCCCTGCCGGCCGCGATCCTCCACGGGGTCGATCCGGCCCGCTACCTGGACGCCAGTACCCATGTGCTGTCCGGCGGCGCCATGCTGGGGGCCTTCTTCATCGCCACCGACTA
>DASRUX010000372.1:0-8023 GCA_035655235.1 Rhodocyclaceae bacterium
GGAGGCCCGGTAGACCTTCACGTCCTTGCCCTCGCCGTCCTGAAGGGTGACGATGTCTTCGAGGGGATTGTTGTCGTAGCGCTCGGCCGGCAGCACCTGGCTCAGGGAATTGAGCCGGTCCTCCACGGCGCGGGCGGCGATGTCCTCGGCGGCGAGCCGGTTGGTCATCGCCAGGACGACGCCGAAGCCCAGGCAGAAGGCGCCGAGGACGATGGAATGACGCATGGTGCCCAGGTTCATTGGATTTCTCCCTTGAAGGCCAGGGGCTTGCCGTCCCGGGCCCGGCCGAACACCCGCGGGCGGGTGTACTGGTCGATGATCGGGGCCAGGGCGTTCATCAGCAGCACGGCGAAGGCCATGCCCTCCGGATAGCCGGCGTAGGTCCGGATGATCCAGGTCAGGAGGCCGCAGCCGGCGCCGAAGATCAGCTTGCCCGGCTTGGACGACGGCGAGGTGACGTAGTCGGTGGCGATGAAGAAGGCCCCCAGGAAGGTGGCGCCCGAGAAAAGGTGGAACAGCGGGCCGGCGTAGCGGGCCGGGTCGATGGCGTGGGCCAGGGCCGCCGGCAGGACGATCCCGGCGATGACCGCCGCCGGGATGTGCCAGGAGATGATCCGCCGGAAGAGCAGGAAGAGGCCGCCCGCCAGGATCAGCAGGGAGGAGGTCTCACCTAGGCTGCCGGCCCGCAGGCCGAGGGCCATGTCCGACAGGCCGGGCAGGCCGGCGCTGGACTGGAGGACGGAAATGCCTCGGGTCAGCTCAGTCTTCACATGGCCGAGGGCGGTGGCGGAGGTCATGGCGTCGGGAACGACACCGCCGAAGGTCACCGCCAGGCCGGCGGCGAAGCCCGGGGCATCCGGGGCGGTGAGGGGATGAGGCGCTACCCAGGTGGTCATCACCACCGGGAAGGAGATGAGGAGCGCCACCCGGGCCACCATGGCCGGGTTGAACAGGTTCTGGCCGATGCCGCCGTAGGCCTGCTTGGTGATGGCGATGGCGACGATGGCGCCGACCACCCCAGTCCACCAGGGGGCCCAGGGGGGCAGGCTCATGGCCAGCAGCCAGCCGGTGAGGATGGCGGAGCCGTCACCCAGGGTGAAGGCCACGTCCTTGTCCGCCAGGTGCAGGCAGATGGCCTCGACGGCCAGGCAGGCGCCGATGGTCTCCAGGAACAGGAATATGGCCGGCCAGCCGAACAGCCAGAAATTGAACAGGGTGGCGGGCACCAGGGCCGCCATCACCAGCGCCATGGTGCGGCTGACGTTGCTCAGCGCATGGGAAAAGGGGGCGCTTTTCAAGGCGGCGCTCATGCCTGGACCTCCGTGGTCTGGGGGGCGGCGGCGGTCTTGCCGGCCCGGGCTTCCTTGCGTTCCCGCTCCAGGCGCTCCATGCGCTCGGCGTGGGCTTCGGAAAGGGTCTTGGTGCGTTCGTTCTTGCGGCGCTGGCGATCCTCGTCGTAGAGCATGCCGTTGGCGTAGTTGAAGTACTGCACCAGGGGGATGTGGGACGGGCAGGCCCAGGCGCAGCTGCCGCAGCCGATGCAGTCGCCCACGAAAATCTTGGCGGCGGCTTCCAGCTTGTCCTTCTTGATGAGGGCGGCCATTTCCATGGGGGAAAGGCCGACGGGGCAGACATCCATGCAGCTGCCGCAGCGGATGCAGGGCCGCTCCTTGGCTTCCACCACCTCGGCGGCGGAGAGGGCCAGGATGCCGGCGCTGCCCTTGACGATGGGGGCCTCCAGGGCGGGTAGGGGCTGGCCCATCATGGGGCCGCCCATGACCAGGTATTTCGGCGTCTCGGAGAAGCCGCCGCAGAATTCCACCAGGTCGGACACCGGCGTGCCGATCGGCACCTCCAGGTTGGAGGGCTGGCGGACGGCGCCGCCGGTCACCGTCACCACCCGGGAAATCAGCGGCCGGCCGAAGCGCACGGCGTGGTGCACCGCCCGGGCGGTAGCCACGTTGTGGGTGACCACGCCGACCTCGGCGTTACGGTGCTCCGCCGGGGTTTCCCGGCCGGTGACGATCTTGGTGAGGTGCTGGGCGTAGCCCACCGGATAGCGGATGGGCACGCCGGTGACGGAAATCTCGGGGTGGGCGCCGGCGGCCTCCTTGAGGGCGGCGATGGCCTGGGGCTTGTTCTCCTCGACGGCGACGATGATGCGCTTCACCCCCAGGGCGCGGGCCATGATGCGGGCACCGTCGATGACCTCGGCGGCGTATTCCCGCATGAGGCGGTCGTCGCAGGTGAGGTAGGGCTCGCACTCGGCGCCGTTGATGAGCAGGGTGTCCAGTTTGTACTGCTGGCCCATGTTGAGCTTGATGGCCGCCGGGAAGATAGCGCCGCCCAGGCCGACGATGCCGGAAATGGCCACCCGGTCGATGATTTCCTGAGGTTCGGCGGCGAAGGGATCGGCGATGGGGGCCGGCAGCTCGCCCCACTCATCCCGGCCGTCCGTCTCGATGACGATGGTTTCCTGGGGCAGGCCGGAGGCATGGGGGGCGGTGTACGGCTCGATGGCTACCACCGTGCCGGAAGTGGGGGCATGCTGGGTGGCGGAGAAGCTGCCCTGGCGAACGCACAGGACCTGGCCCTTCTTCACCGCCTCGCCGACGGCGACGATGGGCACCGACAGGGCGCCGACGTGCTGCTGGAGCGGGATATAGACCCGCTTGGGGAGGGGCAGGGGGCGGATGGCCGCTTCGCTGGACAGTTCCTTGCGGTAGGCCGGATGGATGCCGCCGGGGAGATCGAAAATTTTCATCTGGACTTCCTCAGTGGGCAGCGGCCGGGCGCACGGGCTTGGGCCAATGCCAGTTGCCGACGGTGGTGGGGACCGGGCGCATCTCGATACCGCCGGTGGGGCAGACCTCGACGCACTTCCCACAGCCGTGGCACAGGTCGGCGATGACATCGTGCATCTGCTTGGTGGCGCCGATAATGGCGTCCACGTTGCATTCGGAAATGCAGCGGGTGCAGCCGTAGCAGAGTTCGGGGCGGACGAAGGCGTACATGGGACCCTTCTCCTCGTGTTCGGAGAGGTCGGCCTCGACGCCCAACTTCTTGGCCAGGGCCTCGGCCAGGGCCTTGCCTCCCGGTGGGCACAGGGTCACCGGCGCTTCGCCCCGGGCCAGGGCTGCCGCCGCCTGGGCGCAGCCCACGTAGCCGCATTGCCCGCACTGGGAGCCCGGGAGCATGGCCTGGAGTTCGACTTCCACCGGGTTCTCTTCCACGGCGAGCCACTTCGACGCGAAGCCGAGGAGACCCCCGAGCAGGATTCCGATGCCGGCCAGGATAAGGATGGCGACCATCATTGCTGCATTCCTTTCAAGTCAAGTCGTGTTCTTTAGGCGCTGATGCCGGAAAAGCCCATGAAGGCCAGGGCCAGCAGGCTGGCGGTGATGAAGCCCAGGGGCGGGCCTTCGAAGAGCCGGGGGGAATCGGCCAGGGCCAGGCGTTCCCGGAGGCCGGCGAAGATGACCATCACCAGGCTATAGCCCAGGGAGGAGAAGAGGGCGAACAGGGTGCTCTGGAGGAAGCCCATCTTGCCCTCCACCAGCAGCAGCGCCACCCCCAGCACCGCGCAGTTGGTGGTGATGAGGGGAAGGTAGATGCCGAGCATCTGGAACAGGGCCGGGGAGAGCTTGCGCACGGCCATTTCGGTGAATTGCACGGCGCCGGCGATGACCAGGATGAAAGTCACGGTGCGCAGGTAGCCGAGGCCGTTGGGTTCCAGCAGCCAGGTCTCCACGGCCCAGTCGGCCATGGACGACACGGTGATGACGAAGGTGGTCGCCATGCCCATGCCCACGGCCGTATCCACCCGGGTGGTGACCCCCATGAAGGAACAGAGGCCGAGGAAGCGGGCCAGGATGACGTTATTGACCAGGGCCGCGCTGACCAGCAGCAAGAGGTATTCACGCATGAATCAGTTTCCAGTCGGGAAAATCGGGATCGTCGCCGGGCCGACCCGGCGGACGATGCGGGCCTCGAGACCGCCACCGGCCTCCAGGCGGGAAGAGGCGGCCTTCATGGCCAGGAAGCCGAGGGCGAGGCCGGCCAGGGCGCCCAAGAGGGTCAGCCCGTCCCGCCCGAATTGGGCCTGGACGATGGCGGCGACCACCACGGCGAACAGCAGGGGGAGCCCGTAGGCGACGGCGGCGGCCTTGACCAGCTTGCCCTCGCCGTAGGCGACCACCACTTCCTCTCCGACCCGCAGGCCGAAGCGGCCGGCCACGGCGAAACGGCGGGCTTCCAGGCGGTTGGCGATGGTGCCGATGCCCTTGGAGCCGCAGGCGGCGGCCGAAGCGCAGCCGCCGCAGCTGCCGCCCTGCATCGGTTCGAGCCATACCCGGTCGTCATCGATGGCGACGACGCGAGCCAAAGCCTCCTTGTCGTCGAAGGATGGGCTTCCGGCGCTTACGTGGAATTCGTGGATGGGCGAAGAAGGATGTTGTTGTATCCGCCCGTCGTATTGCTGTTCTGCCTGCTCTCGCATAACCCTAAATGGTAGCGAATGCAGGGCAAAAAAGATATTGGTTTTAGATGTTTAGGCCAATCGGCGGCTTCCTTTCGAAAGCCGCCGTGTCCGGGCTTTTACTTGGGCTGGCGCAGCTTGGCGATGCTGTTTTTCAGCATGGTTTCCATTTCGGAGCCGGGCTCCACCATGGGCAGGAGCTTTTCCCAGTAATTGGCGGCTTCGGTCCGCTTGCCCGTCTGCATGGCGGCGACGCCGGCCAGGAGCAGGGCCTGGGGATTCTCGGGTTCGAGCTTCAAGGCCCGGTCGATCAGCTCCTTGGGCTTGCCCAGCATGCGGTTCTGGTTGCTCATGGCGATCGCTTCAGCGTAGTCGGTCAGGAGGCCGGGGTCCTGGAGGACGATCCTCTCGGCCTTGCCGTAGGCTTCGGCGGCTTCGGCGTAGCGGCCCATGGCCTTGTAGGAACGGCCCAGCATGATCCAGCCCTGCATGTCGTCCGGATTGGCCTTCAGGCGCTCGGCCAGCTTGGCCACCATGCCCTCGATCTGCTGGGGCGTGACCTGGGTGCGGGGGGCGGTGAGGGCCGGTTCCAGGGCGCGGGGATTGCCGAGGATGGTGTAGCCAACCACGGACAGCATCGGCACCAGCACCAGCAGGGCGACGGCGGCCTTGCGGCTGGGGCGCAGGCTGGCGGCTTCCTGGGTGTCCGGCTGGACTTCGGCCAGGAGGCGGTGCTGGAGTTCCCGCTTGGCTTGTTCGAAGTCGGCGTCGGCCAGCTCGCCCTCGGCCTTTTCCCGTTCCAGTTCGGCCAACTGGTCCCGGAAGATGGCCAGGTTGGCGGCCCGCCGGTCGGCAGGGGTGGTGGCCGGCTTGCGGGCCAGCCACAGGGGCGGCAGCAGGAAGGCGGAAACGACGATGACGAGCAGGCTCGCGAAGAGGGCGAAGAGCGCGGTGGGGGTCATGAATTCTTGGTTTCGTTCAACAGGGCTTCGGCGCGCTTGGCTTCCTCGGCGGAGAGGGGCGCGTCGTCGGTCACCAGCTGGTTGCGCTGCTTGAGGTAGCGGCCGAGGGCGACCAGGCCGATCAGCATCAGGGCCAAGGGGCCGACCCAGAGGAGCACGGTGGTGGCCTTGAAGGGCGGGTTGTAGAGGACGAAGTCGCCGTAGCGGGCCACCATGAAGTCGATGATTTCCTTATCCGTCTTGCCGTCCTTGATCATGGCCCGGATTTCCCGGCGCAGGTCGTCGGCCAGCTCGGCGTGGGAGTCGGCGATGTTCTGGTTCTGGCAGACCAGGCAGCGCAGCTCCTCGGAAAGCTTCATGAGCCGCTTTTCCGCCACCGGGTCGGCGGCCAGGGGGGCGGCATCGCCGGCCCTGGCGAAATGGGCCGTCAGGGCCAGGCAGAGAGCGAGAATCAGCCGCTTCATTTGGACAGCTCGCCGATCAGGGGAAGAATCTTGCCGCCCAGCACGTCGGGGGTGATGGGGCCGATGTGCTTCATGCGGATGGTGCCGGCTTTGTCGATGACGTAGGTCTCGGGCACGCCGTACACGCCATAGTCGATGCCGACCCGGCCGTCCAGGTCGAGGACCGACAGGGTGTAGGGATTGCCGTGCTGGTTGAGCCACTGGTCGGCCCGCTGGATGGCCAGCTTCTTCTCATCCTCGGGGGCGATCTTGGTCATGTCGACCTCGCCGTCGCCGCGCACTTCCTTGTAGTTGAGGCCCACCAGGGGAATGCTGGCGCGCTTGGAGAATTCCACCAGCACCGGGTGTTCCTGGCGGCAGGAAACGCACCAGGAGGACCACACGTTCAGCAGCCAGACCTTGCCTTCCATGTCCTTGGGGCCGAAGGTCTTGGCCGGGGTGGAGAGCACCGGCAGGTTGAAGGCCGGGGCCGGCTTGCCTACCAGGGGCGAGGGCACTTCCCGGGGGTCCAGCTTGAGGCCGACGGCCAGCAGGACGACGAGGGCGATGAAACCGAGGAGAGGCCAGAGGAATCTGTTCATGCGGTTTGGGAAGCGGTGGTGGTTGAGGGGGTGGCGGCCGTGGAACGGGCCTTCACCCGGTAGCGGCGGTCGAGGAGGGCGCAGAGGCCGCCCAGGGCCATGAGGATGCAGCCGCCCCAGATCCAGTCGACGAAGGGCTTGTAATAGACCCGCACGGCCCAGGCGCCTTCCGGCTTGTCCCGGTCGATGGGCTCGCCCAGGGAGACATACACGTCCCGCAGGAAGCCGGCGTCGATGGAAGCCTCGGTCATGGGCATGGCGGAGGAGTGGTAGTTGCGCTTCTCGGGGGCCATCTTGCGGTCGAAATGGCCATTCACGGACAGGTCGATATCCCCCTGGGCCGCCACGTAGTTGGGGCCCTCGACGGATTTCACGCCGTTGAACTTGAAGGTATAGCCGGCCACGTTGACGGTGTCGCCCGGCTCCATCTTCACGTCCTTCTCATCCTGGAAGCCGCCCACCATGGTGACGCCCACCACGAACACGGCGACGCCGATGTGGGCGAGGTGCATGCCGAAGAAGTGCCGGGGCTGCTTCAGGGCGGCGGCCAGGAAAGGCTGGCCGGCCCGGGTGTGCTGGACCCGTTCCAAGAAATTCAGGACGGCGGTGATGGCGATCCAGGCGGCGAGCAGGAGGCCGAGGGCGACCAGGGGCGTCCAGCTGCCATAGGCGAAGGGCAGGGCGACGGCCACCACGGCGGCGGCCGCGAAGGCCCAGCGGGTGAGGCGCACCAGCTCGGGGAGCGACGCTTCCTTCCAGCGGGCGAAGGGGCCGATGCCCAGCAGGAAGAGCACGGGCACCATTACCGGCACGAAGACCGCGTTGAAGTACGGGGGGCCGACGGAAATCTTGCCCAGGGCCAGGGCGTCGATGATCAGCGGGTAGAGGGTGCCCAACAGCACGGTGCTGGCGGCCACCACCAGGAGCACGTTGTTAGTAAGCAGCATGGATTCCCGGGAAACCAGCCCGAAGCGGCCGCCCAGGCCCACCTTGGGGGCGCGCCAGGCGAAGAGGGCCAGGGAGGTGCCGATGACGGCCACCAGGAAGACCAGGATGAAGATACCGCGCCGCGGGTCGGTGGCGAAGGCATGGACCGAGGTCAGCACGCCGGAACGGACCAGGAAGGTACCCAGAAGCGACAGAGAGAAGGCGGAAATGGCCAGGAGCACGGTCCAGTTCTTGAAACTGCCGCGCTTTTCCGTCACGGCGAGCGAATGCACCAGTGCGGTCCCGACCAGCCACGGCATGAAGGAAGCGTTTTCCACCGGATCCCAGAACCACCAGCCGCCCCAGCCGAGTTCGTAATAGGCCCAGAAGCTGCCCATGAAAATGCCGAGCGTCAGGAACATCCAGGCAACCGCTGTCCAGGGGCGCGACCAGCGCGCCCAGGCGGCATCAAGCTGGCCGCCCATCAGCGCGGCGATCGCGAAGGCAAATGCCACCGAGAAGCCGACATAACCCATGTACAGCAGCGGCGGGTGGATGATCATGCCGAAGTCCTGCAGCAGCGGGTTCAGGTCGCGGCCATCCACCGCGCCC
>DASRUX010000373.1:0-2788 GCA_035655235.1 Rhodocyclaceae bacterium
TGCCGGAAAACCTGATCGAGGCGGAGCTATTCGGCTACGTCCCCGGCGCCTTCACCGGTGCCCGCCGGGAGGGCTCCATCGGCCGCCTGCGGGAGGCCGACGGCGGCACCCTGTTCCTGGATGAGATCGGCGACATGCCCCTCAGCCTCCAGACCCGGCTCCTGCGCGTCCTCCAGGAACGCCAGGTGACGCCCCTGGGAGGCGGCAAGGCAGTTCCCGTCAATTTCGCCCTGGTCTGCGCCACCCACCACAACCTGCGACTGGCGAGCGAGCAGGGCCGCTTCCGCAGCGACCTTTACTACCGCATCAACGGGCTCACCCTGAACCTGCCCGCCCTGCGGGAACGGACCGATTTCCCGGCCCTGACCGCCCGGCTGCTCAAGGACATCGCCCCTGGGCTGGATTTATATCTGGATCTCAACCTCCAGGACCGGCTCGCCGCCCATCCCTGGCCCGGCAACCTGCGCCAGTACGGAAGCCTGCTGCGCACCGCCGCGGCCATGCTGGACCCAGGGGAGGATTGCATCGACTGGTGTCACCTGCCGGACGACCTCGCCGAAGAACTCATGGCCCCGCCTCCCTCGGCGCGGCCAATGGGCGAAGCCCCGAGGCATCGGGAGGAACACAACTTGGCGGAACTGTCCCAGATCGCCATCCAGCAGGCCCTGGAATCAACCCGGGGCAACCTGTCGGCGGCGGCCCGCCGCCTGGGCATCAGCCGGCAGACCCTGTACCGCAAGCTGCGCAAGAACTAGGAAGGTTCTTCCGGCTGAGTCCGGTCGAGGGCCTGGTCGATCATGGACAGGGTGTCGTCCAGGGGCTCCAGGTGGGTGGTCACATGGGCATGGGGAATCGCCCGGCGGATGTCCCCCTCGATGCGCTCGGACCACTCGTGCCCCACCCGCACCGTCCATTGGCCCGGTACCAAGACGTGGAGCATGACGAACACCCGGCTGCCCGCCTGGCGGGTGCGCACGGCATGGAAGTCCAGGCCCTGGGCCCGGTAGGAAGCGAGCACTTCCTCCAGCTGGTCGAGCATTTCCCTGGGCAGGGCAACGTCCATGAGCCCGGCCGCCGAGCGACGCAGGAGCTGCCAGCCCGTCCAAACGATATTCACCGCCACCACCAGGGCGATCACCGGGTCCAGCCACAGCCAACCGCTCAGCCACACCAGCCCGACGCCGGCGATGACGCCCACCGAAGTCCACACGTCGGTCATCAGGTGGTGGGCGTCGGCTTCCAGGGTGATGGAATTGTGGCTCCGCCCCACCCCCAGCAGCACCCGGGCCGTCAGGTAATTGAGGACGGAGGCCAGGACCGAGACCCCCAGGCCGATGCCGACCGCCTCCAGGGGCTGGGGATGGAACAGGCGCCCAGCCGCCGCGTAGGCGATGCTGACGGCGGCCAGGATGATGAGGAAGCCCTCGAAGGCGCTGGAGAAATATTCCGCCTTGCCGTGGCCGAAGGCGTGGTTGTCATCCTCGGGCGTCTCCGCCAAGCTCAGCATGGCCAGGGCCATGACCGCCCCCGCCAGGTTGACGAAGGATTCCACGGCATCCGACAGCAGCCCCACGGAGCCGGTCAGCCACCAGGCGGCGCCCTTCAGGAGGATGGTGGCGACGGCGGTGGCGATGGAAAGGTAGGCGTAGCGTTTGAGGGACGGCTTCAAGGCATCTCCGGGGCGTTTTTCGGCCTAGTCTTCCACAGGGCGGCGCCCCGCGCAAACCGCGCCGGAGCCCCCATAAGCGAAGAGGCTGCCTTCCGTCCGGAGGCAACCTCTGTCTCGACGCCGAAATCCCTCAGGAAATCGGTACTACCGGCCTTGGATTCGGGCTTAACGCCTCTTCGAATGCTTGCGGTCCTTCGTGGCGGACTCGGCATTGCCTTGGGCGGTCGCTTCGGCATTGCGCCGATCCTCGGCCCGGGCCTGGCCCTTGTCCCGGTCGCCTGCACCGGGGCCGTTGGTGTTCTGTACGCCCATGGTGCTCATATGGCTGGAGGACATGCCCCCCATATGGCCTCCGCCCCCTCCGTTGTGGCCCGCGAAGGCGGACAGGCTCATGGCGGCCAGGATGCCGGCGGCAACAATCGATTTCTTCAACATGGTGGTCTCCTCTGGGTTTCCCGTGCAGAGCGACGCGCTCTGCATGGAAGACAATTTAGTCCTGGGCGCGTTTTTCCGGGGTAAGGAAATGTAACGGACTGTAAAGCGCCCCAGGCGTTGACAAGGCATCTCCCCCTGCCCGATGATCCTCCCATGACCTACGCATTCCTGTCCCTCCGACGCCGTACCGCCGCCCGACGCCAATCGGGCCGGCCGTGTTGCGCGCGTGAGGCAGGTTTGAAGCGGAGTCCGGATCGAAGTCACTGATCCCTCCGCGACAGTTTTCCCCACCAGGCCACGGCATGAAACCCGTGGCCTTTTTGTTTCCATCGTTTCCAGGAGAAGCGCAATGCAGACCGATCCCGCCCAGTCCCCCCCGTCCACCGCCAGCCTCATGCCCATCGCCCAGCGCCCCGACCTCTTTTTTGTCCGCGGCGAAGGGGCCTATCTGTTCGACAGCCGGGGCCGGCGCTATCTGGATTGGGTGCAGGGCTGGGCGGTGAATTGCCTGGGGCACTCCCCGGCCCCCGTGGCCGAAGCCCTGGCGGCCCAGGCCCGGACCCTGATCAACCCCAGCCCGGCCTTCTACAACCTGCCTTCGGTCCGCCTGGCGGATTTGCTCACCGCCCATAGCTGCTTCGACCATGTGTTCTTCGGCAGCTCCGGAGCCGAGGCCAACGAGGG
>DASRUX010000374.1:0-6132 GCA_035655235.1 Rhodocyclaceae bacterium
CCGGCCAGCAGGCCGATGACGACGGAACCCATGACGCCGACGTAGCCGGCAGCCGGGGTGATGGCCACCAGGCCGGCCACGGCACCGGAGGCGGCGCCCAGCATGGAGGGCTTACCCTTCAGGATCCATTCGGCGAACATCCAGGAGAGGGCCGCGCAGGCGGTGGCCACCCAGGTGTTAACCATGGCCAGGGCAGCGGCGCCGGAGGCTTCCAGAGCGGAACCGGCGTTGAAGCCGAACCAGCCGAACCACAGCAGGGAGGCGCCGATCATGGTGAAGGTCAGGCTGTGCGGGGCCATCGAGACGTTGCCCAGGCCGGTACGCTTGCCAACCATGTAGGAGCCGACCAGGCCGGCGACGGCGGCGTTGATGTGCACCACGGTACCGCCGGCGAAGTCGAGGGCACCCTTCTGGAACAGGAAGCCACCGGTCAGGCCGGCAGCTTCACCGGCAGCGGCGCTGGTGTAGGCATCCGGGCCGGCCCAGTACCAGACCATGTGGGCCATGGGCAGGTAGGACAGGGTGAACCAGATCACCACGAAGAGCAGGACGGCGGAGAACTTGGCGCGCTCGGCGAAGGAACCGACGATCAGGCCGCAGGTGATGGCCGCGAAGGCACCCTGGAAGATCACGTAGGCCAGCTCGGAGACGACCACGCCCTTGGAGAAGGTGGCGGCCACGGAATCCACTGTCACGCCGTTCAGGAAGAGCTTGTCCAGGGTCCCGAAGAAGGCGTTCCCTTCCGTGAAGGCGACCGAGTAGCCATAGACCACCCAGAGGACCGAGATCAGGGAGAACACCACGAACACCTGCATCAGCACGGACAGCATGTTCTTGGAGCGGACCAGGCCGCCGTAGAACAGGGCAAGGCCCGGGATGGACATCAGGATGACGAGGGCGGCGCTGACCATCACCCAGGCGTTGTCGCCCTTGTTGGCGACGGCAGCCGGGGCGGCGGGAGCGGCCGGGGCAGCTTCAGCAGCAGCAGCGGCCGGAGCGGCGGGGGCCTCGGCGGCAGCGGCAGCCGGGGCGGTAGCCGCGGGGGCGGAGGCGGCCGGCGCCGCCGGCTTGTCTTCGGCCCAGGCCGGCGCGCCGATGGTTACGGCACCCAGCAGGGCGAGTACGGCAAAAATCTTCTTCATGTCGGGGCTCCTTACAGGGCGTCGGTGCCGGTTTCGCCGGTCCGGATGCGGATGACCTGCTCGAGGTCGAAGACGAAAATCTTGCCGTCACCGATCTTGCCGGTGCTGGCGGACTTTTCGACGGCTTCGATCACCTGGTCGATCTGGTCGTCCTTGACGGCCGCTTCGACTTTCACTTTCGGCAGGAAATCGACAACGTATTCGGCGCCGCGGTAGAGCTCGGTATGCCCCTTTTGCCGGCCGAAACCTTTCACTTCGGTGACGGTGATGCCCTGCACGCCGATGGCGGACAGCGCCTCACGCACTTCGTCAAGCTTGAAGGGCTTGATGATGGCAGTGACGAATTTCATGAGTAGGTCCTCACAAGGTTGAGTATTTGGTATTCCCCGCCGACGCCGGCCGGTGCACCGGCGGGGAATGTTGCAAACGTGGTTAGAAGTTGAAGTTCTTGACGAAGGAGGCGGCGATCACACCCTTGCTGACATCCTTGCCAGACCAGTTGTAGGCGGAGCCGTAGTCGGCGAAGTCCACCATGCCGCTCTTGTAGCGGGCGTTGGTGTCGGTATACGACAGGCCAACGATGCCGAAGCCCAGATCCTTGGTGACGCCCAGCTTCCAATCGGTGTAGTTGGCGTAGCTGTTGTTCTTGACGTTCTGATGGCCGACGTGGGCGATCAGGTTCAGGGTCTCGTCAACCGGGTAGGTGGCGGTCAGGTCGAGATAGTCGCTACCCCGGGACTTCGTGCCGCTGGTGGTGTTGCCCCAGCCGATGAAGCTTTGGGAGATGGCGCGGCTGTACTTGAGGCTGATCCACTTCCAGCCGCCGGCAACGTAGGCTTCGGTGGTGTTGGCGGTCACGCCGGCAGCGGTATTGAAGGAACCCGGGTAGAAGTAGCGGATGGCGCCGACATCGTAGGTGAAGTCACCCACGGCACCCTTGTAGCCGCCGTAGAGGTCCAGTTCGACGTGGTTGTCCTTCTGGTAGACCCAGGTCTTGCGGTTGACCCACTCGATGGTGGAGCCCCACACGCCGGCGTACAGGCCGCTGGAGTGGCTGTAATCGAAACCACCCTGGAGAGCAGGCTGGTGCTGGCTCTGGCTGATGCCGCGGAAGACGTAGTCGGTCACCACGCCGGCATTGGCGGTGAAGGTGTGCGGGCCGGCCGGAGCGTCTTCGGCGAAGGCCGGAGCAGCGAAACCTGCGGCCAGGGCAAGCGCGAGAATTGTTTTTTGCATTGTGGGTCTCTCCCAGTAACAAAGTTGAAAAAAATCTACGATGACACCATAGCATGACCTGTGCCAGCGCAATTTGAAACGAAAAATCAAACGGTTGGAACATTCCCCCGGAAGCCCGCACCAAGTTGTCGCACCGTCGTGGTGCGGTTCGCGAAGGGCGCGCACCAGCAGCGAGCGCCCCGGCACGGCCAAGGCCTCGGGTGAGGACCCTATGCTAAACTGCCGGCAAACGGAGGTATGTAAATGCTCGACCCTAAAATGCTTGATGACTTCGCCGCCCGCATCAGCTCCCTGATCGCCGCCAGCCCCGCCAAGGATCTGGAAAAGAACGCCAAGGCCGTCATGTCGGGCTTCCTTTCCAAACTCGATCTGGTGACCCGGGAAGAATTCGACGTGCAGGCCGAAGTCCTGACCCGTACCCGGGAGAAGCTGAAGGAACTGGAAGCGCGGGTCGACGCCCTGGAACGGGCCCGCCAAGGCCAGTAAGAGCCCGGCCATGGCCCTGGCCGTCGTCCACAGCCGAGCGCTCGACGGCCTTTCCGCCCCGCCGGTATCGGTTGAAGTCCATCTGGCCAACGGCCTGCCCAGCTTCACCCTGGTCGGCCTGCCCGATACGGAAGTCAAGGAAGCCCGGGATCGGGTGCGGGCTGCCATCGTCAATTCCGGATTCGAATTCCCCGGGAAGCGGATCACGGTCAACCTGGCCCCGGCCGACCTGCCCAAAGAATCCGGCCGTTTCGACCTGCCCATCGCCCTGGGTATCCTGGCCGCCAGCGCCCAGATTCCCGCCGAATCCCTGAAGAATCACGAGTTCGCCGGCGAGCTGTCCTTGTCCGGCGACCTGCGTCCAGTGCGTGGCGCCCTGGCCATGGCCCTACCCACCGCCGACAGCGGCCATGCCTTCGTCCTGCCCGAGGAGAGTGCCCGGGAAGCTGCCCTGACCGGCAGAGCAGATATCCTGCCGGCGCGCTCCTTGCTGCAAGTGTGCGCCCACCTCTGCGATCACCGGAAGCTGGTCCCGGCGGAGATTCCCGAATCGTCCATTCCCTTGTCCTACCCGGACCTTTCCGAAATCAAGGGCCAGACCCAGGCCAAGCGGGCCCTGGAAGTGGCCGCTGCCGGCGCCCATTCGCTCCTTATGTTCGGCCCGCCGGGGACCGGAAAGTCCATGCTCGCCGCCCGCCTGCCCGGATTGCTGCCGCCCCTCGACCTGGACGCCGCCCGCGCCTCCGCCGCCGTCCTCTCCCTGGCCGGGCGGTTCCGGCCGGAGTCCTTTGGACAAAGAGTGCTCAGGTCGCCGCACAATACCGCTTCTGCCGTGGCCCTGGTGGGCGGAGGCAATCCGCCCCGGCCCGGCGAAATTTCCCTCGCCCACCGGGGAATCCTCTTCCTCGATGAGCTCCCCGAGTTCGACCGCAAGGTCCTGGAAACCCTGCGGGAGCCCATGGAATCCGGCCGTATCCATATCGCCCGGGCGGCCCGGCAGGCGGAATTCCCCGCCGAATTCCAACTGGTGGCCGCCATGAATCCCTGTCCCTGCGGCTGGCAAGGGCATCCCAACCAGAAATGCCGGTGCTCCCCCGAGCAGGTGGCCCGCTACCGGGGAAAAATCTCCGGCCCCCTCCTCGACCGTATCGATCTCCAGATCGAGGTGCCCGCCCTCCCCGCCGAGACGCTCCAGGCGAAGGCCGAGGGCGAGCCCTCAGCCAACGTCCGCCAGCGGGTAGAGGCCGCCATCCAGCGCCAACAGGACCGCCAAGGGAAGCCCAATGCCCGCCTGACGGTGGCCGAGGTGGAAAGCCACTGCCAGCCCGATACCAAGGGCGCCGACCTCCTCAAGCAGGCCATGGCCCGCCTGGACCTGTCCGCCCGGGCCTATCACCGCATCCTCAAGGTGGCCCGCACCATCGCCGATCTTTCCGGCAGCCCCGCCATCGCCGCGCCCCATATCGCCGAGGCCATCCAGTACCGTCGCCTGGCCTCCGCCTGACATGAATACGCCGTCTCCTTCCCTACGGGGCGTGGCTGCGCTCCTGGCCGCCCTTGCCGCCCTCGGCCCCTTCTCCATCGACACCTACCTGCCCTCCTTCCCGGAGATGGCGACCAGCCTGGGTGCCTCGCCGGTGGAAATCCAGCAGACACTGACCGCCTACCTGGGGGCCTTCGCCTTCATGACCCTGTGGCACGGCGCCCTGTCCGATTCCTTCGGGCGCCGCCGGGTCATCCTGGTGGGGCTGGCGGTCTACACCCTGGCCTCCCTGGCCTGTGCCTTCGCCACCCGCATCGAGCACCTGTGGCTGCTGCGAGGGCTCCAGGGCATATCCGCCGGGGCGGGCATGGTGGTGGGGCGAGCCCTGGTCCGGGATATCTACGAAGGGGCATCGGCCCAGAAGGTCATGGCCCATGTCGGCATGATGTTCGCCCTCGCCCCAGCGGTGGCGCCGGTGATCGGCGGCTGGCTCCAGGTGGCCTTCGGCTGGCGCTCCGTCTTCCTGTTCCTGGCGCTCCTCGGGTTGGGCCTCTTCCTCCTTTCCTGGCGGGTACTGCCGGAAACCCTGCCGCCGGAGAAACGCCATCCCTTGGCCGCCGGCCACCTGGCCCGGGGTTACGCCCGGGTGGCGGGCGACGCCCGTTTCCTCGTCTGGTGCGGCGCCTTCGCCCTCATGTTCGGCGGCTTCTTCATCTACGTCCTGTCGGCCCCGGTCTTTCTAATGCGCCACCTGGGGCGCGGCGAAACGGAATTCCTTTGGCTGTTCGGCCCGGCCATGGCGGGGATGATGGCCGGCTCCTGGCTGTCGGGACGCATCGCCGGCCATTGGAGCGCCGCAAAGACCCTGGCCACAGCCTTCGCCATCCTAGGCGCGGGAGCCGCCCTGAATGTCGCCGTCAGCCTCACCCTGCCGCCTGGCGTGCCCTGGAGCATCGTCCATCTGGCCATCTACAACTTCGGCATGGCCCTGGCCATGCCCACCCTGACCCTGCTGGCCCTGGACCGCTTCCCGGAGCGGCGCGGCATGGCGGCTTCCTGCCAGAGCTTCATCCAGACCGGCGTCAACGCCCTCTACGCTTCCCTCCTGGTGCCTCTGCTGTGGGGTTCCGTCCTCACCTTGGCTCAGGGGATGGCCGGCCTGGCGATTCTGGCGGCAGCCGGCGCCGCCCTGGGATTTCGCCTACAGTGCAGTAACCGAATCCGGAAGGAAATGCCATGACCATCCCCCGCTGGCTCGCCGCCACTGCCGCTGCCGTCGCTGCAGCCGTCCTCCCCGCCTGTGATGCGGACAACCTGAAGTCCATCCGGCCCGGCGTCACCACCGGTGCTGAGGTCGAGGCCCGCATGGGCCCGCCCGGCGCCGAGTACGGCAACGAGGACGGCTCCGTCACCTGGGAGTACAGCCGCCAGCCCAACGGCATCGAGTGCTACATGATCACCCTGGGACCCGACCGGATCGTGGCGAGAGTCGAGCAGGTCCTGACGGAAGCGAACCTGGCCCGGGTGGGGGAAGGCATGGATAGAGAGCAGGTCCGGCGCCTCTTGGGCCGCCCCGGTTCGGTGAATATCTACGAGCGGTTGAACGAAGAGGTCTGGGATTGGCGGGTGGCAGGAACCATTCCCACCGAAGAGGCTCACTTCCATGTCCATTTCGATACGGGCAGCGGTCTGGTGAAGAAGACCTCCCGGCGGGTGGAGACAAGATAGAAAAGCCCATGCCATCGCCTTGATATAATGTGCGGTTTTCCCGCCCGCCGGACACCC
>DASRUX010000375.1:0-11087 GCA_035655235.1 Rhodocyclaceae bacterium
CCGCGGAAATCCGCAGGGCCCGGGGGCCGTCCGGATCGCCGAAGACCAGTTCCACCGACTCGCCGGCACCGGCGGCCAGGGCAAGCCCGGTCGCCAGGATACCGATGAGGCGCCGGGCGGCGGAGGACGGGCGCAACCCCATCACTTCACCTTCAGATGCCTTTCCGCTACCGCCTCGAAGGCCTTGTCTTCCGGCTGGTACATGCGGTGGTAGCGGACCGGCGGCAGGACGAAGCTGCCCCGGCTGCCGAAGCGCACCAGGTGGCGGAATACGCTGCGGCCGGAAAGTTCATCCACTGGGATGGCGTAGGACAGCTCGCCGGACTGGCTGCGGGCCCGCTCCATCGGGATCACCCCTTCTTCGCCCTCCAGGCCCTGGACCCGGATGCCCCAGGTGCCACGCTCCACGTCGGCGCCCGGGGGCAGCGGCACTTCCACCAGGCCGAAGCGGGGCACGGTGCCGCCGTTGGGGCTGAGGCGGATTTCCTCCAGGTAGAGCTCGTTGGAACGGATGTCGCCGTCGCTGACGGCTTCCACCTTGAATTCGGCGGCGTCGCCGACCAGGGCGTTGTTGCCCCGGGGGCGGTCGTCGGCGGGGCGGGGAGCCGCAGCGGCGGCGGGCACCGCCACTAGCCGGTAGAGGCGGCGTTCCACGGTGACCGGCAGCTTGGTCTTTTCCGCCTCCGCCGAGCGATAGCGGACGAAGGCGGTGATCGGTCCAGTGGGCGGGTTGGCGAAGGCGAGGGCGGCGGGCTGTTCCTTACCGGTCCACCGCCAAGTGGCGGCGCCCAGGGAGGCGCCGACGGGCTTCCAGTCGCCGGTCGGGGCGGGCAGCTTAGCGGCTTCGCCCGCTCCGCCCAGGGCCTTGTTCCACCAGGCCAGGGCCAGGGCCCGGTCGAAGGTGGGGGCGGTGGGGCCGAGGGCGGCCAGCCAGCGGCCAGCATCCTCCTTCACGCTGCCGCCCTTGCTCTCCATGGCCAGCAGCGCCTGGCCCTGGGGGTCGGGCTGGCTGCGCAGGGCCTCACGGGCGGCATCGATGCGTTTGGCCAGATCGGGGGAGAGGCTCACCTGCTGTTGCCGGGCCAGTTGACCGATGAGCACCAGGGTCTGGGCGTCGGCGGACTTGGCGGTGGCGCCCAGCCAGACACTGCCCCGGGCCGTGGCGGGTGCCTTTTCAGCGGCCAACTGGCCGGCTTCGTTGGCCAGACCCTCCACCAGGGTGCGGACCGGCAATTCCATTTCCGCCAGGAACCATACCGCCAAGGTACGCAGCGGCAGGGGCTCCTTGGCTGAGTGCTTGGAATAGGCTTCCAGGGCCTGGCGCCAGTGGTTGGCGGGCAGCTTCAGGCCCAGTGCCCGGGAAGCGTGCCAGTCGGCGTAGTAGGCATAGGCGGTGAGCCAGGCGCTTTCCGTGGTGCCCAGGCCCCACCAGCCGAAGATGGCCTCCGGCCCTGCCATCTGGACGAGACGTAGGCGATGGGTGGCGATGGACTGGGAAATCTCCTTCAGGCGCGGGCTGTCCGCCGGCAGGCCCCGGTAGGCGAGGCTGAGCGGCAGCAGACGGCTGGCGGTCTGCTCGACGCAGCCCCAGGGGTATTCCAGCAGGTCGTCGGCGATGCGGGCGAACTGGCCGGCGGCGCCCTGGGCGAGGCTCACCCGGACATCCTGGGCATCGGCCGGCAGGTTCAGGCGGTTTTCGCCATCCTTCAGGTCCAGGGAGATGGCTCGCTCGGAGAGCCAGCCGGGGGGCAGGACGGCGACGGCCTGGCGCAGGCTATCCACTTCCTTGCCATCCCGGGACAGGCTGATGGCCACGTCGCCGCTCACCGGCTTGTCCAGGGCCAGGGGGATGCTGTTGGCCCCTGGCTGGAGAGTGACGTCCTTCTGCACCGCAAGGCCGGCGCCATTGACCTTGAGCTGGACCTTGGCTTCGGCGCCGGTCTGGTTGAAGGCAACGATGGTGGCGGAGGGCTGGTCGCCCCGGCGGAAGGCGGCGGGGCCGGTCCACTTGGCGTAGAAGTCCTTGTGGGATTCCACATGGCGGGTCTGCTGGCCCACCACCCCGGCGGCGGTCATGGCCCGGGCGGTGACCCGCCAGCGGGTGAGAGCGTCGGGCATGCGGAAGGTGACGGTGACCTTGCCGTCCGGGCCGGTCATCAGGCTGGGCCACCAGCCGGCGGTGTCGGTGTCGTCCCGGCGGGGTCGCTCCAGCACCTTGACGCCGCGCTCGGAGGGGGAGCGGCGCACCGGGGCGGCGCCCTTGCCGGGCAGGCGGGCCAGGTCGTAGCCGATGAAGGACAGGCTCACGGCGGTGCGGACATTGTTGCGCCGGGGGTGGTAGAAGAAATTGCCCATGGTGGGGGCGATTTCCGGCTGGAGGACGTAGATCATCTCATCGACCACGCCCAGGGTGACCAGGGCCGGGGCCGGGCGGCCTTCCACTTTGGTTTCCAGCTCCAGGCTGACGGTTTCGCCGGGGGCGTAGCGCTCCCGGGCCGGGCGGATGGCCACTTCAACGGCCGGGACGGCGACCTGCAGGCCCTTGTTCTGGAACACATAGTCGCCATTGGCCAGGTAGAGCACCGAGAAGGTGATGTTGGGGCCGTAGTCCTCCTTCACCGGGATATCGGCACGCCATTGGGCGGGGGCGACCTTGGTGACCGTGACCCAGCCGGCGCTGTTGGAGAGGAGGGCGTGGGCCTCCACCTGGTCCCGCTCCAGGGTGAGCAGGGCGTCGGCCACCGGCAGGGGGAAGGTGATGAGGGCATGGGCCGTCTCGCCGGCTTGGTAATGCTCCTTGTCGAAGACGATCTCGACGCTGCCCGGGATGGCCTTCAGGCCCTCGCCGGAAACCCAGTGGCTGGCGGCGGCCAGGAGGTTGCCCTTGGCATCCCGCAGGCTCACCGTGTAGGAGCCGGCCTCGGGGAAGTTCAGCTTGGCGGTGTCGCCGCTGGCGGGCAGGTCGCCTTCCCGCTTCTGGCGGTCCTCCAGGCGGAGGATTTCCCAGCGGGAGGGGCGGCTGGCCGGGGCGGCGCTACCCTGCGGGGTGAAGCGGAAATCCACCGCCTCGCCGGGCTTGGAGAAATAGGCCGGAGCGGCCAGTTGCCAGAGGGTGGCGCCCCGCTCGATGAGGATTTCCTTGTTGGCCCGCACCCGGTAGGCGGCGCCGTCCTGGGCGAGGAGGCTGAGGATGTAGCGGGAAGGATCGGTGGCGGCGGGCAGGCTGAAGGCGGCGACACCGTCCCGGCCGGTCTTCAGCTCGTCGGCCTTGATGGCCACCGGGAACTGGCCGCCGTAGCGCAGCTCGCCCTCCACCATGGTGAGGGCCTGGGCCCGGGCGGTGAGGCGGACCAGGGCGTCGGCGACAGGCTTGCCGTCCGGGTAGGTGAGGCGGATGCGGCCGCTGACCGGCTCCTTGGTCTTGAACTCGGCCTTGTCGAGGACGATATCCACCTCGAAGTGGGGTTTCACGTAGTCGGCCACCCGGAAGGCGGCGCCGTAGCGGTCCTCGCCCTTGGCGAACACCAGCTCCCAGCCGCCGGCCTGGGCGCCCGCCGGCAGGCGGAAGTCCATCTCGGCACCCTTGGCCGGATCGTACTTGACCTTGCGGGAGAGGATTTCGGTGCCGGCCGGGTCGATGACGGTAAGGTCGATGTCGCCGGCCGCTAGGGGGACCGAGCGGCGGGCGCTCTTGAATTCCCGGCCCAGGAACTTGACCTGGACCAGGTCCCCCGGACGGTAGAGGGGACGGTCGGTGACGGCGTAGATCTTGGCGTTGTAGATTTCGCTGTCGTGGTAGAAATTTTCGGAAATGAAGACGCCGCCGGCCGGATCGACCCCATAGACGTAGCTGGTCTCGGGGCTGGAAGCGGGCAGGCGGGCGACGCCGTCGCTGCCGCTGCGGCCGGTTTTCAGGACACCGACCCCGTCGCTCCATGCCACTTCGGCATCGGCGACCGGGGCGCCGGTCTTGCGCTGGGCGGTCCATACCAGCATCTCGGTGGCGGCATTCTTGGTCACCGCCACGCTGTCGGAAACGAACACGACCGTCAGGGCCCGGTGCTTGCCGACGTAGGCTTCCACCAGATACAGGCCGGGCGCCCGCTTGCCCAGGGGGATGCGGACATTGCCTTCGTTGGTGGGCAGGAATTCACTGCTGCTGCCTTCCAGGCGGGTGTCCTTGGGCGGCACGATGGGCTTGGCCTTATGGACGGGATAGCGGAAGCGGTCCACGAGGGAAAGGCCGGGCAGGGTGCCGTAGGGGGCAGGGTGGCGCAGGCGGGTGGGGGTGAAAATTTCCGCCGGGGTGCGCAGTTCCGGGGCAGTGGCCGTCGTCGCCTGGCGGGCGGCGGGGGAGAACAGGCGCTTCCAGGCGAAGCGGGTATTAGCCCAAATCTTGTCCCAGGACAGGCTCAGCATGTTCCCCATGCCCTCCGGCTGGGGCTTGGCCGGCACTTTGATACGGTGCAGGTTGCTCTGGGCCTTGAGGAAGGCGATGGGGTCCGGCACCCGGTAGATGGCGATGTCGACGCCGCCATACTCTTCCAGGGTCGAGGAATCCCGCTGGACTTCCAGGCGCACCGAGGCGGTCTCGTCGGAGCCGTAGCTGGTTTCCGCCAACAGGAAGAACTCCTCCCCGGTGATGGGACGGTAGTTGGAGGCCGGCGCCGACATCTCGTCCGCCGTGGTCGGCGGGACGGCCAGCAGGGCCAGGGTCAGCGGGACAAGAAAGCCAAGCGATAGAAGCCGGCGAAATTGGGATTGTCGTCGCGAGGTCGCCACCTTGTGTCCTTCCATTGCAGCAGTTGGGCCGGCGTGACGGCACGCAAGCCATTGTCTTCGGGAGTGTTCGGGGTATTCGGTGCCTTCCCCTTGGGCCGGGGAAGCGGCGCCGGCGGGGTCTGGCCGGTGTGATAGGCGATCCAGCTGCCCATCCAGATCATCAGGTGCTGGTCGTCGCCCTGGTCGAAAAAGAGCAGGTCGCCGGGGCGGGCCTGGGCGCTCTCTCGGCCGAGGAAGCGGCTGTTGTTCTGGACCAGGGCGAGGGCGGTGACGAAGGCCTCCCGCTTGCCCTCCAGGGTGGTCCAGCCGTTGGTGAGGGAGGCCTGGTCGGGGTGCAGGTCGATATCCGGCGGCAGGCGCCGGCCGTCGAAACCGTTGGCCCGGCGCCAGCGGGTGTCGTGGTTGCGCAGGGCTTCGGCCACCGCGAAGCGGGCCAGGCCGGCGCAGTCCCGATGGAACCAGCGGGGCGACGGGCCCCGCTGGATCTGGTCGGCGACGATGAAGCTCATCCAGGCCCGGAAGCGGTCGGACTGCTCGCCGTCCAGGAGGCCGGGGATGGGCAGGGTCAGCCGCTCGGCAGTGAGCGCCCGGGCCGGCCGCAGAGCAGCGACGGCCAGGTATCCCAGGGCGCCGAGCAGTTGCCGGCGTTTGATCACTGCGGGCTTCCCTTGAGAAGCTTGAATTGGAGGGGAACGAAGCCGTCGCTGCCGGCACCGGCCGGGACGGCGACAGTGGCCGCATGGCCCTTGCCCCAGGCATCCAGCCGGGGCCACAGGCGGTTGCGGGCCACTTCCCGGAAGAAGGATTCCTCGTCCTGGGGCAGCACTTCCTGGACTTCGGAACGCACCAGTTGGGCCACCTGGGGCGGGTCGAAGGTCAGCCAGGCCGGGCCCTTGAGGCCCGCTTCGTCGGCTAGGGCCGGCGCCCGCTTGGCGGCGACGGCCAGCGCCGCCTCCACCTTGCGGCGGTCGGGGGAGAAGAGGATCAGGTTGCCCTGCTGGGCCAGGGCCACGGGGAAGGCCCGTTCGCCGCCGCCGGCTTGGCGCAGGCCGTGGCGGGATGGGACGGTGGCGGCGTGGAGCTGGCCGCCGTTGTCGGCGGCGGCGCCGGCGGACCAGGCTTTCTCTGCCACCCGGGCCAGGATTTGGGGGGCCTGGGGTGGCATTTCCTTGCCGGCCCGGGCTACGAAAAGGGGCGCGGACAGCCGGGAGTCGGCGTACCAGCAGACGGCGGCGATGGGATCGAGGGCCGCCAGGGTGGGGCGGATGGCGGGATCGGCGCCGATCAGAGCCTCCACCGGGCCGGCTACCGTCGGCCACTCCACCGGCAGGGCGGCGCACAGGGCGGCGCCCAGAGGCAGGGAACGCCAGATGGCGGCGGCATCGTAGCCGTTGGGCAGGGCGGCGTTGTCCAGGCGCAGGCTGGCCTGCCAGGCGGCGCCGTCGTGGTCCAGGCGCAGGCCGGCCAGGGCGGGCAGGAAGCGGCCGTAATCCATGGTCAGGGCCTGGCGGCCGATGACGAAGGAGTGGTTGGCCTTCTCGGCATGGGGCAGGAGGGACTGCCAGGGATGGCGGCCGTGGAGCAGGTCGCCCAGGATGGCGGCGCCGTCAGCGGAGGGCTTGCCCTCCTCGTCGAGGACCAGCTGGGGATTGGAGAGGAAGACCCAGCGGTCGCCCAGGCCGGCGAAGGCCAGGGTGCGGCCGCCGCCCCAATCCAGGGTGTAGAGGGCGGTCTCGTCCCGGCCGAAGCTGAATTTGCCGGCCAGCTTCAGTTGCCGGTCGTCCAGGGAAATCTTGGCGAAGGTTTCGGCCAGCTTGCCCAGGGCGCCCCGCTCCAGGGCGGCGACGAAATGTTCCGGGCGGCCCTTGCCGGAGCGCCAGAAGGCCACTTCGGCGGGCGCCGCCAGCAGGGTGGCGAGGAAGCGGTCCTGGAGCTCCAGGTCGTGCTCGTAGGCCAGGCGGCGCAGGGTGCCTTCCAGGGAGAGGCGGGCTTCGTCTTCCTCGTAATGGAAGACCAGTTGCTCATCCACCAGCCCGGAAAGAGCGGGGATGTCGGCGATGTCCTTGGGGAGGCCGGCCAAGTTCTGGGTGGCGAGGAGCATTTCCGGCTTCTTCAGATCCACCTGGAGGCGGGCGACGCCCTTGTATTGGGGCGGCTTGTGCCAGTAGCGGTAGGCGGCGTAGCCGATTCCCAGGGCAAGCAGGCCGGCGACGAGGAGGAGGGCGGCGCGGCGGCGCCGGGGAGAAGCCTGGGAGGGAGTGTCCATAACGCCAAGCGGGTATGCAAATTGGGTGGCGCATTATGCGCTTCCCCAAGGCGTCTGGGCAAGGTGGAAAGGGGTTTAGGCGCCGTGCCTCGGGAGTCCCGGGGCCATGCCGGGACGGCACACCGCCGGCCCGGCGTTATTCCAGCAAACCCCGCCGCCGAGCGGCAAACACCGCTTGCGAACGGCTTACAACCTGGAAGTTTTCCAGGATGTCCTGGACATGGCGCCGCACCGTATTCTCGGACAGGGACAATTCGCGGGCGATCAGCTTGTTGGAAAGGCCGCGGCAGACCAGCAAGAGAACCTCGTGCTGGCGCGGGGTCAATGGTCGCTGAACCGGTTCGGCCCCTTGGCCGGACGAGGCGACTCCATTCAGGATCGCCTTCACTTGACGCAAAATCTGCTCGGTCGACTCCCCTTTGGAAATAAAGGCGGTCGCACCGCGGGCCAGGGCCTCTTGGCACGGTTCCGCCCCCTCCAGGGACGACAGCACCACCACCCGCGCCTGGGGCCATTGGCTGCGGATCGGCGCGATGCCGTCCAGCCCGTTCGCCCCCCGCAGGCGGATATCGAGCAAGACCAGATGGGGCGTGGGAATCTGACTGGCCAACGCCTCTTCCACTGAAGCTGCATCGTAAATGCAGCAATCGGAACGGTATTCCGTCAGCAGTGCGCGTAGGCCACGGCGGAAAATGTCGTGGTCGTCAATGACAAGGATGGGTTTGGCGGCATGCGGCATTTATATGTAATTAGACCAGACGCCTTGGCGGTTGCGCAAATGGCATGGGGGCGGGTTTGGCGGAGCATGCCCAACGCCACCTTGGCACTGCTTTCCGGTCTTGACGATACGCATATGGTCTTTACGGACCATATGCGTATTCCATCGGGCATGAAAAGATCGAATGTTGGCGGAATGACTGCCGGCATGCTGCCGGACAACTATCATGCATCGATCTGGCCGGGTTGCCCGTTTCCCGTTTCTTCTTTCCCTGCCTGGGGCTGTTCTCGCCCTGTGCTGCGTGCCGGCCGTTGCGGCGCCGCCGGATGCGGGGACCCTGCTCCAGGAAATCCGTCCGCTGCCGCCCTCCCCACCGGGGGCCGGCGATGTCTTGCCGCAAGAGGCGCCCCGTCCGGCGGCCCAACTCGATGACACGGTGCCGGTCACGGTCCGCGGCTTTCGCATCCAGGGGGCCCGCGCCTTCTCCGACAGCGAATTGCAGGCGCTCCTGGCCAGCGGCGTGGGCCAGCAGCTGACCCTGGCAAAAATCCATGCCCTGGCCCAGAACCTCACCCGGCACTACCGCGAGGCCGGCTACCCGCTCGCCCGCGCCTACCTGCCGGCCCAGGAAATCCGCGAGGGCATCGTTGAGGTCGCCATTCTCGAAGGCCGGCTCGGGCGCCGTTCGGTCCGTAACCAGAGCCGCCTGGACGAGCGCCGCGTCGCCGCCTATCTCGACGACCTGCGCGAAGGCGACGCCGTGCGGGGCGAAGTGCTGGAGCGCGACCTGCTGCTGCTTGCCGACCTGCCCGGCGTGGACGTCCGCTCCACCCTGAAGCCTGGCGCCTCGGTCGGCACCACCGACCTGGACATCCGCCTCACCGACAGGTCCCCCTACGGCGGCACCCTGGAACTCGACAACTTCGGCAACCGCAACACCGGCGTCTGGCGGCTGGGCAGCAGTTTCAATGCCGGCAACCTCGCGGGCCTGGCCGACAGCCTGGCCCTGCGCGCCCTGCGCGCCCAGGGCATGGACTATGTCCGGATTGGCTGGCAGTTGCCGGTCGGCAGCGCCGGCACCCAGGCCGGGGCTGCCTGGTCGCAAATGCACTACAGCCTCGGCAAGGACTTCGCCAGCCTGGAAGCCCACGGCGTCGCCGACATCGCCAGCCTCTACCTGCTGCATCCCTTCGTCCGCAGCCGTCTCGCCAACCTCAACGGGCAGTTCCAGTACGAGCACAAGGAACTGGACGACGATATCGACAGCACCGCCATCCACAACCGCAAGGCGCTCGATGTCTGGACCCTCGGCCTCTCCGGCAGCCGCCTCGACGGCGTTTTAGGCGGCGGCAACAACCAGGCCAGCCTGAGCTATGTGCTGGGCCAGCTCCACCTGGACGCCGTCAGCCTGGGCCTCGATCAGATGGGCCACCAAAGCGCCGGCCATTACGGCAAATGGAACCTGTCCGCCAGCCGCCAGCAGCGCCTTGCCGACGACTGGAGCGTCAGCGCCGGCCTGCACGCCCAGTGGGCGGGCAAGAACCTCGACAGCTCAGAAAAAATGAGCCTGGGCGGCCCCCAAGGCGTGCGCGCCTACCCATCGGGCGAAGCCAATTGCGACGACGCCTGGCAAGCCAACCTCGAACTGCGCTACCGCCTGCTGGGCAACGTGCAGGCCAGCCTCTTCTACGATGCCGCCCAAGGGCGCATCAACCATGAACCGATTGCCGCCGACGGCAACAACCACCGCCGCCTTGCCGGCCACGGCCTGGGCCTTGCCTACGCCGATGCCGACCTGCAAGTCCAAGCCTTCGTGACCTGGCGCGACACCGCCGCCCCTACCGCCGGCGAAGACCGTAACCCGCGCGTCTGGATTCAAGCCGTCACACGATTCTAGGAGCCCCCCATGAACCGCTGCTACCGTTCCCTCTACAACGCCACCCTCGGCACCTGGGTTGCCGCGCCGGAAACCGCCAAGGCCCACGGCAAGGCCGGCAAGAACCCGGCCGTCGTGGCCGCCGTCGCCATCGCCGCCGCCCTGGCCGCGGCCCCCGCCCTTGCCCTCGACGGCAACGCCCTGCCCACCGGCGGGCAAGTGTCGGCCGGTTCGGGCAACCTCGCCAGCAGCGGCAACACCCTGACGGTCACCCAGACCAGCGGCAAACTGGCCGTGGACTGGCAAAGCTTCAATGTCGGCCAAGCTGCCACGGTCAATTTCGTCCAGCCCAGCGCCTCCGCCATCGCCCTGAACCGCATCGTCGGCTCCGACCCCTCCCAAATCTACGGGCGCCTCAACGCCAACGGGCAGGTCTTTCTCCTCAACCCCAACGGCGTGCTCTTCGGCAAAGGCGCCGAAGTCAACGTCGGCGGCCTCGTCGCCACCACCCTGAGCCTGGCCAATGCCGACTTCCTGGCCGGCAACTACCGCTTCACCGGCACTGCCGGCCGCGTCGTCAACCAGGGCAGCATCACCGCCGCCGATCACGGCTACATCGCGCTCCTGGGCGGGCAGGTCAGCAACCAGGGAACGCTCGTCGCCAAGCTCGGCAACGTCAGCCTGGCCGCCGGCCGCGACATCACCCTCGACTTCGCCGGCGACGGCCTCATCAACCTCCAGGTCAACCAGGGCGCGGTCAATGCCCTGGCCGAAAACCAGCAACTCATCCGCGCCGACGGCGGCACCGTGCTGATGACCGCCAAGGCGGCGGACAGCCTCATCCAGGCCGTGGTCAACAACGAAGGCGTCATCGAAGCCCGGGGCATCGACACCCGCGGCGGCACCATCAAGCTGCTGGCCGACATGGACAACGGTACCGTCCAGGTCGGCGGCACCCTGGACGCCTTGGCCCAGGGGGGCCAGGGCGGATTCATCGAAACCAGCGGCCAGACGCTGGCCGTCCGCCCGGGCGCCCAGGTCGTGGTCGGTACGGGGGGCAAATGGCTGATCGACCCCACCGATCTCACCATCGACGCGGCCACGGCCGGCACCATCGCCACGGCCCTGGCCGCGGACGGCAGCACGGTCGAACAACAGGCCAGCCACGACATCACCGTCGCCAGCCCCGTCGCCTGGACCAGCACCGGCACGCTCACCCTCAACGCCGGCAACAACATCGCCATCAATGCCGACATCAACGCCAGCAGAGGCACGCTCAAGCTCTACTACGGCGGGGGCTACTACCTGAACAATGGCGCGCAGGTGACTCTTTCTGCCGGTAGCCACTTCTACACCAAGCTGGGCAGCAATGCTGAAAGCGCCTGGACCGTCATCACTGCCCTGGGCAATCCGGGCAGCACCACCGGCACCGACTTGCAAGGCAT
>DASRUX010000376.1:0-2842 GCA_035655235.1 Rhodocyclaceae bacterium
GGAAGGCCAGGCCGAGCATGCGGTTGGACTCGGCGGATTCCATGTCCGACTTCTGCTTGCCCTGTTCGGTGTGGAGGAAGCGCTTGGTGGTCAGGGTCAGGTGCCCGACCAGGAGCAGGGAAGCGGCCCCCATGAGCTGAATCCACATGCCGGCGCCGACCATGAGCCCGAAGTGGGCGCCCACCAGGAGGGAGAGCAGCAGGGTGGTGGCCACGGCGCCGACGCCGGCCGACAGGCGCGGCAGCACCACGGCCAGGTAGATGCCCACCAGCAGGGATATCCCCAGCCCGGCCCACAGGCCCCAGACGGGGGTGACGAAGAAGTGTTCCTGGAGGATGCTGGACACCGAATGAGCCAGGGTCAGCACCGGTGCCATGGCAGGCGATACCGGCGTCACCTGGTTGGAACCGACGCCGGCCGCGGTGGCGCCGATGAGGACAATCTTGCCGGCGTACTTGCTGGCCGGAATCTTGCCCATCAGCACGTCGTAGAAGGAGTCCACCGGGAAGGCGGGATGCGCCTCCGACCCCTTGTAGAAGAAGGTGTTCATCTGGGTCATTCCGTCGGTGGGAATGCGCAGGTTGCCCAGGCGGACCTCCTGGCCCAGGTGCACCTTGATGTCGGCCGGCCCCAGGTTGAGGCTCTTGGCGGCGACCATGAGAGAGAAGGACGGGTAGTACTGGTCGAAATACTTCAGCACCAGGGGCTCGGTGCGCACGCCCCCATCCACGTCCGGCGTGGCGTTGAGGTGGCCGAGGGCCAGGGCCTTGCCGCCGAGGATTTCCACCGGCACTTGGACCCCGGCAGCCGGCAGGGCGACGCCCTCGCCGCCGATCTGGTTGAGCTGGTTCCGGGCGACGAAATCCGGCAGGGCCTTGTCGGGCCGCCCGCGGGACTCGCCCAGTTGGAACAGGATGGGTAGCAGGACGTTGTTGGCCTTGGCGTAGCTCTCGGCCAGGCGGCGGTCGGTATTGAGTTGCTGCTCGGCCTGCTGGAGCAGTTCCGACATCTGGGCCACTTCCGGCGTCGGCGCGGTGACCTGACCGACGATGTCCAGGAGCTTGGTGATATAACCGTAGCCCGCATCCACCTGGGGCTCGGAGAAGAAGATGGTATTGCCGATGACCTTGGCCTGGGCGCCCGCCAGCAGGTCGGTCATCTTGGCATGGAGTTCCCGGGACCAGGGCCAGCGCCCCAGGTTGGCGATACTCTGATCGTCGATGGCGATGACGGCGATCTTGTCGGAAGGCGTCCGGCTGGAGGCCTGGACCCCCAGGTCATAGGCCTTGCGCTCCAAGCTTTGGATCAGGTCGATGCCGCTGGCGGCCAGCATGACCGCCGTGACCACGACCCCGAGAAACCAGTCGGTCTTCCAGAACCCACCCTTCCGCATACCCCATTCCCCTTGGGCTTTACGGCGCCGCAGCGCCATAAGCAATATGTTTAATCCGTATTCTTACGCGGGGCTCTTCCGATAGTCAAATGGGAAGGCGGCGAAGGCCGCCGGAAATGGCGGCCGCAAAGGGATTTCAGTAGGGAAGCGGCTGTCCCAGGCCCCGCTCCTTGGCGGCCGCCAGGACGCGAACGGCCACGGCCAGATCCTGGATAGCCATGCCCTCGGATTCGAACAGGGTGATCTCCTCGGGAGAGATACGCCCCGGCCGGCGGCCGATGATGATATCCCCCAGTTCGACCAGCTGGCGCTGATGCAGGCGGCCCTTTTCCAGCAGGGGCAGCAGGTCGCCGGCCTCGGCCAGGGCGGTGGGCACGGCATCGACGCAGATCAGCCCACAACGGCGCACGGCGGCTTCCGACAATTCCTGGCGGATGAGGGCATTGGAGCCGGCGGCGTTGATATGGGCGCCGGGTTCCAGCCAATCGGCCTCGAACAGGGGGGCGGCCGCGGTGGTGATGGTGCCGACAATGGCGCTGCCGCGCACCGTTTCCTCCGGGTTGGCAGCGGGAACGACCGCTACGCCGGTACGCTCGGACAGGCGGGCGCAGAAGGCGGCCAACTTGTCGGCTTTGCGCCCGAACACCTTCACCCGCTCCAGGGGCAGGGCGGCGCAAATGGCCTCCACATGGCCCTCGGCCTGCCAGCCGGAGCCGAATACCCCGGCCACCTTGGCATCCGGACGGGCCAGCCACTTGGCGGCGACGCCGCTGGCGGCGCCGGTGCGCATCATGCCCAGGTAGTCGGATTGGATGACCGCCTGCTGGATGCCGGTGGCGGCATCGAAAAGATGGACCTGGAAGCGGTTGCCACTCTTGTTGCTGGTATAGGCCTTGTAGCCCAGCACGCCCTGAGCCGGCAGGGCGCCATGCAGGATGTGGAGCGCCGTCTGCGGCAGGCGACTGCGGGCCCGGGGGGTGTCCTGGGCCTGGCCGAGGGAAAGGTCCCGGTGGGCGGATTCGACCGCCTCCAGGGCCATCGGCATGGTCAGAACCTGCTTTACATCGTCTTCGCTAAGAAACAAGGCCATCGATTCACCTCAAAGAATGGTTACGTCCTGCTTTGCCAGGATTCTCTTTTCCAGCCAGCGGCCCACCGCCACCACCAGGATGGCGCCGACGGCGCCCGCCACATCAGGAGCCCAGGAAGGCAGCCCGGGCAGCCAGGCGGCGATGCCGGCATCGGTCAGCATCATCTCCCCCGCCACGTAGCCCAGCAGGCCGGCGCCGAGCAGGACAATGGCCGGCCAGCGCTCCATGGCATGCATGATCAATTGGCTGGACCAGACGATCAGGGGAATGCTCACCACCAGGCCGAACACCAGGAGGACGAGGCTGCCGTGGGCGGCGCCGGCAACGCCGATGACGTTGTCCAGGCTCATGACGAAGT
>DASRUX010000377.1:0-13538 GCA_035655235.1 Rhodocyclaceae bacterium
ACATCGCCACCCAGCTGGCCATCAGCAACAAGACGGTTTCCACCCACAAGGCCCGGCTCATGGACAAGATGGGCTTCGCCACCAACGCCGACCTGGTCCGCTACGCCCTGGAAAACGACCTCCTGAAGTAGCCCGGCCGCCGGGCCTACTCGCCGTCGGACGATCCCTACGCGTCTTACCCACATCCCTACCGATTTTTCAGGTCGGCCCGATAGTTGGGCGGGCCGACATCTGGGAAGCTATGCCATCTTCGGAAGCGACCGATATGAGCATGACATCCCCTATCTCCTGGTTCGACGGCAAGGCAAAGCTGGGCCCCCGCATCGCCGGCCTTTTCCCCGAACACCTGAACTACGTCGCCCCCTTCGGCGGCAGTCTGGGCGTTCTCCTGGCCAAGCCTCCCGCCCGGGTGGAAATCTACAACGCCGCCCATCCGGAACTGGCCAATTTCCTGCATGTATTGCGGGAGCCCAAGTCCTTCCGGCAAATCCATCTGGCCTGCGAAGCCACCCGGAGCTTCCACAGCGAATTCCCACCTGCCCACGCCTCGGCAGCAGACCCGGTGGAGTCGGCCCGCCGCTTCATCCTGGGGCATTATTGCTCCCGCGGCCTCACCGCCCGGGGCGCCAGCGGTCCCTGCGACGACGCGCTCATGGGCAACAACCACGCCCTGCGCCGCTGGCTGGCCGGCATCGGGCGCTTCCCCTCCCTGCATCGCCGGCTTGCCAACATCCGCGTCGAGGCTGAGGACTGGTCGTCGCTCATCACCCGCCACGACACTCCCGACACCCTTTTCTACCTGGACCAGAACGGCCTCTGCGGGCACGGCAACCTGCCGGATCGAAAACTGCGGGAATCCCTGGTCCAGGTCCTCGCCGGCATCCGCGGCATGGCCATCTGGTCAGGGAAGGGCGGAGGGATCGAGGGCGACCTGGAGGCCCTCGGCTGGCAACGGGTGGACTACCTGACGCCGCCCCCTGCCACCCCCCGGCGCAGGCGGCAGCGGGAATACCTATGGCTGTCGCCGGCCGCCGCGGCGGCCCAACCCACGCCGGCCAATCCGGCCCGGGAGGCGATGCGGGTCGGCGCCTACCGCACCCATCGCCTGCGGGTCAGCTCCACCGAGGAAGGCGTGCTGCGCGCCATCGACAAGCTCCGTCGGAGCGGCGAGCGGGTGTCCTTCTCCGCCGTCGCCCGCGTGCTCGACATGAGCCGGGAACACCTCTCCCGCCGCTACCGCCACCTTTTCGAATCTGCTTGAACCATGTCCAGCCAAGTCCGCATCCTGATCGCCGACGATCACGCCCTTATCCGCGATAGCCTCCGGCAACTCTTCTCCGTCTTCGCCGACATTGCCGTGGCCGGAGAGGCTGCCGACGGCCCGGATGTCCTCGAATTGCTGGCTCGGGGCCGGATCGACCTCCTCCTTCTCGACCTGCGCATGCCCGGCCTGTGCGGCGAGGCCCTGATCGCCCACATTCGCGGCCTCTATCCGGACCTCCCCATCCTGGTCCTGTCCATACTCAACGAGGCCCAGATCGTCCTGCGCGCCCTCAAGGCCGGTGCCAACGGCTACGTGGCCAAGGGCCAGGACGCAGAAGTCCTCATCGATGCCATCCACGAGGTCGCCCAGGGCAGGCGCTTCGTCGACCCCACCATTGTAGAATCCCTGGCCGAGGCCATGGCTGTCGAGACGGTGGGCGGGGTATCCGGATTCGGCCTGCGGGCTGCGCTTTGAGCCCTGCGTCGATGCCGTACTTCGACAAACTGCTCTGGTTCCTGATCACCCTCCTGGCCCTGGCGGTGGCCGGAAGCACCGCCATCCCCCAGGCAGAGAGCCTGCTCCTGCTGTCCACGACAGCGCTGCTCTTCGCTTTCCTGGTCGCCGCCTTCCGCCTGGGACAGCGGCACCCCGCCGCCGACGCCGGCAACGGCCCGAATCCCGTCGTCGCCCGCCTGCAATCCGAGCAGAGCGTCCTGCGCACCTTCTTCCGGGCGCTCCCGGACATGGCCTGGATCAAGGATGCGGAAGGCCGTTACCTGGCGTGCAACCCCCTCTTCGAGGAATTCTGCGGCATCAAGGAAGACCAGTTGATCGGCAAGACCGACTTCGCCCTCGTCGACGAGCAGCTTGCCACCTTTTTCCGCCAGAAGGACCAGGAGGCCATCCAGGCCGGCAGCCCCCGGGTCAATGAGGAATGGGTGACCTATGCCAGCGACGGACGGCGGGCCCTGCTGGAGACGGTCAAGGCCCCCATCCGCGATGCCGACGGCCGCCCCATTGCCGTCCTGGGGATAGGCCACGACCTCACCGCCTACCGCCAGCTGGAAGAATCCCTGCGGGACACCCACCATTTCCTCGACCAGGTCATCGACAACATTGCCGACCCGATATTCGTCAAGGATCGCCAGCATCGCTGGGTACACATCAACGAAGCCGGCTGCCGGCTCTTGGGCGCCCCCCGGGAGGAGCTGATCGGCCGATCGGAAGTGGATTATCTCCACCCCGACGAAGTCCGGGTCTGCTGGGAGGGGGACAACATCGTCTTCAACACCGGCCGGGACTACTCCAACGAAGAGCGGACCATCGCGGCCGACGGCACGCCGCGCCATTTCACCACCCGCAAGAGCCTGATCACCACCAGCCACGGGGAACCCCTGGTCGTAGCCACCATCTCCGAAATCACCGAGCACCGCGAATTGCAAGAAGCGCTGCGCGCCAGCCGCCACATCCTGGCGGAAGCCCAGCGCATCGCCCATATCGGCAGCTGGCAGATGGACCTCCCCGATGGCCGCATGGAATGGTCCGACGAGGTCTTCCGTATCCTGGAACTCGATCCGGACAATACCACCGCCTGCCGGGACATCTTCTTGGCCCGGGTCCACCCGGACGACCGGGATGGGCTGCAACACTGCCACTCCCGCTGCCTTTCCCGCCAGGCCTCGTCGGACACCGAACACCGCCTCCTCATGCCGGACGGCCGCATCAAGCATGTCCACCAGCACTGCGAAACGTTCTTTTCGGACGACGGCCGGCCCCTGCGCTCCGTCGGCACCATCCAGGACGTCACCGCCGACCGGGAAGCCGCCGAACGCCTTGAAGAATCCCGGCGGCTCCTCCAGGAATTCACCGCCCACCGGGAAGAAGTCCGGGAGGAAGAGCGCCGCCGTATCGCCCGCAACCTCCACGAGGAACTAGGCCAGCTTCTCGGTTCCCTGCGCATGGGCCTTTCCGTGCAACGGGTGTGGACCGACCCCGCCGCCTTCCGGGAGAAGCTCCCGGCCCTGCTCTCCCAGGTGGACCAGGTCATCGACGGCCTGCGGGAAGCCGTTGCGGAACTACGCCCCAATCCCCTCAACATGGGCATCATCCCCGCCCTGGAATGGCTGGTCCTCGACTTCACCGAGAGCAACGGTATCGAATGTACCTTCCATGGCATCGAAGGCGTCGACCTGCCGGATCAGCGCGCCACCGCCCTTTTCCGCATCGTCCAGGAATCCCTGGCCAATGTCGCCCGGCATTCCGGCGCCGACCGGGCCGCGGTCTTCCTGGAGCAGGACGAGGCCAACCTCATCCTGAGGGTCAAGGACGAGGGTAGAGGCTTCGACCCCCTGACTCACCGTCCCAAGACCTTCGGGCTCCTGGGGATTCGGGAGCGCTCGCTCATGCTCGGCGGCCACCTGGATATCCGCAGCACCCCCGGCCAAGGCACCGAGATCGTCCTCCGCTTCCCGGCGTGATCCGCCGCTGAGCGGTCCGGCCAGCCTCCGCAAGCCCCCTGTGCCCAGTAGGCATCCTCCCTCGGAATGGCGCCAGACAAGGCTTTCCAACTGAAACGCCATCAGGGCGACAGATTCCGTAGGCATTTCCCTACCCCGTCCCATACCCGCCCCTACATCGCCCCCCCTCATCCCTACCACCGGGTCATCTTCACCTACCCAAAATTCAGTTCCGCCTGATTCCGGCCCCAAGGGCTCCCGGGCGATCCTTTGCCCTTCTACCGACGGGGAGAAGACATTGGTATTGGATGAAGGGAAGTTACCGCATGAGTCTTGAATCGGCCCACCTGGGGAGGGGTCATACGGGCGCCCGCACGGCGACCGTGCCATGGATCGCCTTCGCCCTGACGGCCTGCGCCGCCGTTCCCGCCGCGGGGGATTTCAGCCCCTGGTCCCTGGCCGGCGGCGTGCTGCTGGGCGCGGCGGGCATCGCCCTCGCCCTCTGGGACCAGGCCCGCAGCCACGCGGCCCTGGAAGCCGCCGTGGCATTGGCCAGGGCCGACGCCGCCATCAATGGGCAGGCCGGCGAGGAAGGCGGGGTCAGCGGCCTGGATCACCTCTGCCAGGGCGTCCTGCCCGTCTGGTCCGGCCAGATCGAAGTGGCCCGCGCCCATACCGAGGACTCCATCACCGCCCTCGCCAACCGCTTCGCCAATCTTACCCAGCACATCCACGCCACGGTGGAGGCCAGCCAGGGTTCGGCCGGCGACATGCTGCTGACCGTGCTCAGCGATAGCCAGGAGGAACTGAACGGCATCGTCGCCTCCCTGCGGGACGCCCTCAGCCATCGGAACACCCTGCTGGAACGGGCCACGGCCATGTCAAGCATGACCGAGGACCTGAAGCACATGGCCCAGAACGTGGCGGACGTGGCCAAGCAGACCAACCTCCTCGCCCTCAATGCCGCCATCGAGGCCGCCCGGGCCGGGGAAGCCGGCCGCGGCTTCGCGGTGGTGGCCGACGAGGTGAGGAAGCTCTCCACCACCTCCGGCGACGCGGGCCGCAAGATCACCGAAACCGTGGGCACCGTGAACGAGGCCATCGCCGAAACCCTGAACGCCTCCCGCCGCTATGTGGAGGAAGACGAAGTCCTCATCCAGGCCTCGGAAGCCCGCATCGCCACCATCGTGTCCCGCATCCGCGAGGCCACCACGGGCATCGCGGAATCCTCCGCCACCCTGCGCCAGCAGAGCCTGGCCATCGGCGACGAGATCAGCGATGTCCTCGTCGCCCTCCAGTTCCAGGACCGGGTCAGCCAGGCCCTCGGCCATGTCCGCAACGACGTGGATAAGCTGCACCGCCACCTGGCCGACCATGAGCGGGAACGGGCGGCGGGCAACACCCCCACCATCGATGCGGGCGCATGGCTGGAGGAGCTGTCCAGCACCTACACCATGCCCGAACAACACGCCGTACACCAGGGCCACGGCGGCCCGGTGGATGGCGGCTCCAACGAAATCACCTTCTTCTGATCGCCCAACAAGGATTCCCATGGCCAAAACCATCATGATCGTCGATGACTCCGCCTCCCTGCGCCAGGTGGTCGGCATTTCCCTCCGGGGCGCCGGTTTCGATGTCATCGAGGGCTGCGACGGCAAGGATGCCCTCGCCAAGCTGACCGGCCAGAAAATCCACCTCATCATCAGCGACGTGAATATGCCGAACATGGACGGCATTTCCTTCCTGAAAGCCGTCAAGCAACGGCCGGAATACAAATTCACGCCGGTCATCATGCTCACCACCGAAGCCGGCGAGGCCAAGAAGGCCGAAGGCCAGGCCGCCGGGGCCAAGGCCTGGGTGGTGAAGCCCTTCCAGCCGGCCCAGATGCTGGCCGCCGTCTCCAAGCTCATTCTTCCCTGAGAGTCGCTCCCATGGAACAGACCCTGCCCAAACAGGCCCGCCTCAAGCTCGAAGGCGAGCTGACCATCTTCAACGCCCGCCAGGTGGCGGACACCCTCCTGGGCGCCCTGGCCCAAGGCATCGGCATGGAAGTCGATCTCGGCGACGTGGCGGAGATCGACAGCGCCGGGCTCCAGGTCATGATCGCCGCCAAGCGCCTGGCCACCGGCCAGGGCAAGACCCTGTCCTTCACCGGCCACAGTCCGGCCGTCCTTGAAATTCTCGACCTCACCGACCTGGTGGGATTCTTCGGCGACCCGGTCGTCATCGAAAGGGCCTCGGCATGAATCTCGACGAAGTCCTCCACACCTTTGTCATCGAATCCCGGGAACTCCTCGACCAGATGGAGGAGGCCCTGCTCCGCATCGAGCAGATGCCCGACGACGCCGACACCATCAACGCCATCTTCCGGGCTGCCCACACCATCAAGGGTTCCGCCGGCCTGTTCGGCCTGGACCACATGGTGGAATTCACCCATGTGGCGGAAAGCGTCCTGGACAAGGTTCGCAGCCTGGAACTGGCCATCAATTCCGAACTGGTGGTCCTCTTCCTGGCCGTCTGCGACCACCTGGGCATCCTGATCAACCATGTCAGCAACGGCCAGGCCCCCGGCGAGGACATCCACCTGACCAGCGCCTCCCTGATGGAAAAGCTGCGGGTCTATCTCGACCACGAAGCCTCCCGCCAGGCCGTGGTCGCCCCGGCGGCCCCGGAAGGCCAAGTGGAACGGGAAGACAGCGTCGGCGCCGACACCGACAACTGGCACATTTCCCTGCGCTTCCACGGCGATGTCCTGCGCCACGGCCTGGACCCTCTTTCCTTCATCCGCTACCTCGGCACCTTCGGCCGCATCGCCCGCATGGTCACCCTGACCGACAGCGTGCCGCCCCTGGACAGCCTGGACCCGGAAACCAGCTACCTGGGCTACGAGATCAGCTACCAGAGCGACGCCAGCAAGGCCGAGATCGAAGGCGCTTTCGAATTCGTGCGGGACGATTCCATCGTCCGCATCCTGCCGCCCCACAGCAAGGTCACCGAATACCTGCAGCACATTGAAGGCCTGCCCGAGGAAGACATGCGGCTGGGCGAAATCCTGGTCCGCTGCGGCACCCTGACCCAGACCGAGCTGGACAGCGTGCTCAAGTTCCAGGCGGCAGCCCCCGGCGACGACCTCCGCCCCATCGGCGAAGTGCTGGTGGAACAGCACCTGGTCCGTCCCCGGGTGGTCGAGGCGGCCCTGGACAAGCAGAAGCAGGTCAAGGAGCACAAGGGCAGCGACGGCGGCCTCATCCGGGTCAATGCCGAGAAGCTGGACCAGCACATCAACCTCATCGGCGAGCTCATCATCGCCAGCGCCGCCATCGGCGTAAATGCCCGCCGCGCCAACCAGGCGGACCTGCTGGAAGCCGCCTCCACCCTGTCCCGCCTGGTGGAGGAAGTCCGGGATTCCGCCCTGCAACTGCGCATGGTCCAGATCGGTGCCACCTTCACCAAGTTCCAGCGGGTGGTCCGGGACGTTTCCCGGGAGCTGGGCAAGGACATCCGCCTGGAAATCTCCGGGGCGGAAACCGAACTGGACAAGACGGTGGTCGAGAAGATCGGCGATCCCCTCACCCATCTGGTGCGGAATTCCATGGACCACGGCATCGAGCCCGCCGAGCTGCGCCTAGCCCGGGGCAAGCCGGCCCACGGCACCCTCAAGCTCAACGCCTTCCATGACTCGGGCAACATCGTCATCGAGGTTTCCGACGACGGCGGCGGCCTCAACCGGGAAAAGATTCTCGCCAAGGCCGTCGACCGGGGCCTGGTCAATCCCGACCAGGCCCTCTCGGACCAGGAGATCTACGCCCTCATCTTCGAACCCGGCTTCTCCACCGCCGACAAGGTCAACAACCTTTCCGGCCGGGGCGTCGGCATGGACGTGGTGCGGCGGAATATCACCGCCCTGCGCGGCACCGTGGATATCGACAGCCAGGAAGGCTGCGGGACAACCATGCGTATCCGCCTGCCGCTGACCCTGGCCATCATCGACGGCTTCCTGGTTGGCGTCCAAGGCTCCTCCTTCGTGGTCCCCCTGGAAACCGTGGTGGAGTGCGTGGAACTCACCGCCGCCGAAACCGAGTCCGCCCGGAATACCAACTACATCAACCTGCGGGGCGAAGTCCTGCCCTTCATCCGCCTGAAGGAACTCTTCGACATCCCCGACACCCCGCCCGCCGCCTCGACGCCGGCAGGCAGCACCGTCTTCGGCAACTGTTCCCCGTCCCCCCTCCAAACCTCGGGGAACAGTCCCACCGCGGCCCCCCATGCCGCGGTGGGGGCCGAAGGCCGAACCCTGGACCCGATGCTGGCCGCCCTGTTGCAGCCCACCAAGCGGGAAAACGTGGTGGTGGTGAGGTACGCGGGGCACCAGGCCGGCCTGGTGGTGGATTCCCTGATGGGCGAATACCAGACCGTCATCCGCCCCCTGGGCCAGGTGTTCAACGGCCTGCCGGGCATCGGCGGATTCACCATCCTGGGCAGCGGCCAGGTTTCCCTGATCCTGGATGTGGCCGGACTGGTCCGGCAGGTATCCGGCCGTAACCGCGCCCACTCCCCCGAAACGCCTCGCCCCGCCCTCCCCCACTGACGACCTAGGAAAGGCCGCCAATTTTATGAAACTGACCGTCAAAGGACGCCTGATCGTCGTGGTCGGCATCTTCTCCGTCGCCCTGGCCGCCATCGGGGCGGCGGGGCTCACCGGCATGACCACCACCGTCAAGGGGCTGGACGCCCTCTACCGGGAACGCCTGGAGCCCCTGCGCACCCTGGCCCGCATCACGGCCCTGATCGCCGACAACCGCACCCAGATCATGCTGGCCATCCAGCACAACCCGGACAATCCCCTTTCCAAGCTGCACGACCATCCCCTCTCCAACCACTTCGATACCCTGGAGAAGAACCGTACGGAGCTGACCCAGCTCTACAAGCGCTACGAGGAGCAGAAGCTGGCGCCGGAAGAGGCGGCCCTGTTCAAGCGCTTCCTGGAGCTTCGCACCGAGTACCGCAACGAGGGCACCAACCCGGCCCTCGAAGCCTTGAAGGCAGGCCAGTTCCAGCAAGCCAACGTCATTCTTCTGACCAAGATCAACCCCCTGTTCAAGAAGACCAACGACGTGGCGGACGAACTGATGGCCAAGTCCATGGCCGTCGCCCGCGCCGAGTACCAGGCGGCCGACGCCGCCTACGAGCAGGCCCGCAACCTGATGATCGGCGGCACCTTGCTGGCGATCGTCCTGGGGGCCTTGGTCTGCGCCCAGGTGGCCCGCACCCTGGTGAGGCAATTGGGCGGCGAGCCCGACGATGCGGCCGCCATCGCCAGCCAGATCGCCGTGGGCGACCTCTCCGCCCAGGTGACCGTCAAGCCCGGCGACACCGCCAGCCTGATGGCTGCCATGCAGCGCATGAGCGCCACCATCCAGGCCCTGGTGGCCGAAACCAACCGCATGTCCGCCGAACACGACAAGGGCGAGATCGATGTCCGCATCGACGAGGCCCGCTTCCAGGGCGCCTTCCAGGCCATGGCCAAGGGCGTCAACGGCATGGTCGGCAATCACCTGGACATCATCGTCAAGGGCATCGCCTGCTTCTCCGAGTTCGGCCAGGGCAACCTTGCCGCCGACATCGAGAAGCAGCCCGGCAAGAAGGCCGTCCTCAACCAGGCCATCGACCAGATCCGCGCCAATATCCAGGCCCTGGTCAATGATGCCAACACCCTCGCCCAGGCGGCCGTCGAGGGCCGCCTGGCGGTCCGCGCCGACCCTGCCCGCCACCAGGGCGAGTTCCGCAACATCATCGCCGGCCTGAACGCCGTCATGGAAGCCATCGTCGGGCCGGTGAACGAGATCAACCGGGTCATGGCCGCCGTGGAATCCGGCGACCTCACCCAGTCCATTTCCGCCGAGTACCGAGGTCAGATGAAGGCCCTGTGCAACACCGTGAACAACACCGTGGACAAACTGGCCCAGACCATCGGCGAGGTGAATGCCACCGCCGAGGCCCTGGGGGCCGCCACCGGCCAGGTTTCCGCCACCGCCCAGTCCCTCTCCCAGTCCTCTTCCGAGCAGGCCGCTTCCGTTGAGCAGACCACCGCTTCCGTCGAGCAGATGGCCGGCTCCATCCGCCAGAATGCCGAGAACGCCCGAGTGGCCGATGCCATGTCCGCCGAAGGCTCCCGGAAGGCCGCCGAGGGCGGCCAGGCTGTCACCGAGACGGTCGACGCCATGCGCCAGATCGCCCAGAAGATCGGCATCGTGGACGACATCGCCTACCAGACCAACCTTCTCGCCCTGAACGCCGCCATCGAGGCCGCCCGGGCCGGGGAACACGGCAAGGGCTTTGCCGTGGTCGCCGCCGAGGTGAGGAAACTGGCCGAGCGGTCCCAGGTCGCCGCCCAGGAAATCGGCCAACTGGCCGTCTCCAGCGTCGGCACGGCCGAGCGGGCCGGCAAGCTTCTGGATGAGATCGTCCCGGCGACCCAAAAGACCGCCGATCTGGTCCAGGAAATCACCGCCACTTCCGAGGAACAGACCACCGCCGTCGCCCAGGTCAATACCGCCATGGGCCAGATGAACAAGGTCACCCAGCAGAACGCCGCCGCTTCCGAAGAGCTTGCCGCCACCGCCGAAGAGATGTCCTCCCAGGCCGAGAGCCTCCAGCACGCCATGGCCTTCTTCAAGTTATCCGAACATTCCCGCCACCTCCATTCCCAGGAGCGATTCGCATGAAATTATCCGTCGCCCAGAAAATGTCCCTTCTCGCAGGTTCCGCCCTGCTGGGAATCGCCCTGTTGACCGGCCTCGGCCAGCAACAGATGGGCAAGGTCTACGATGCCGCCAGCTACTGCACCGTCAATACCATACCCAGTATCTCAACGCTGAATGAGGCCCTGGTGCAGTTCAGCCATGTCCGGGTCCGCACCTACCGCCACCTCCTCAATACCGACGAGAAGGCGATGGCGGAAATCGAGAAGCGCATCAAGTTGGCCCAGGACGGCCTGGACAAGGCCCTGAAGGACTTCGAGCCCTATATTTCCGACGACAAGGACAAGGCTTTTCTCGCGGCGGACAAGGCCGCCCGCGATGCCTACTATGCGACCCTGCCGCCCATCCTGGAGCTTTCCCGCGCCAACAAGACCGACGAGGCCCGCGCCCTGACCGCCAGGACGGCCGCCCCCCTGGCCGAGAAGCTGTATAGCGCCCTTGAGGAACACGCCCAGTACAACATCGACCTGGGCAAGAAGGCGGCGGACGAAGCGGTCGCCGTCAAGGGCAGTGCCCTCAACCTCTCCCTGGTCATTGCCGCCCTGACCCTGGCGGCGGTCGGGATCATCGGCGTCACCATCACCCGCGCCTTCCTGAAGCAACTGGGCGGCGAGCCGGACGATGCCGCCGACATCGCCAACCGGATCGCCGAGGGCGACCTCTCCGCCCAGGTGACCGTCAAGCCCGGCGACACCGCCAGCCTGATGGCCGCCATGCAGCGCATGAGCGCCACCATCCAGGCCCTGGTGGCCGAAACCAACCGCATGTCCGCCGAACACGACAAGGGCGAAATCGATGTCCGCATCGACGAGGCCCGCTTCCAGGGCGCCTTCCAGGCCATGGCCAAGGGCGTCAACGGCATGGTCGGCAATCACCTGGACGTGATCGTCAAGGGCATCGCCTGCTTCTCCGAGTTCGGCCAGGGCAACCTCGCCGCCGACATCGAAAAGCAGCCCGGCAAGAAAGTCATCCTCAATGAGGCCATCGACCAGATCCGCGCCAATATCCAGGCCCTGGTCAATGATGCCAACACCCTGGCCCAGGCCGCCGTCGATGGCCGCCTGGAAGTCCGCGCCGACGCCGCCCGCCATAAGGGCGAATTCCGCAACATCATCGCCGGCCTGAACGCCGTCATGGAAGCCATCGTCGGGCCGGTAAACGAGATCAACCGGGTCATGGCCGCCGTGGAATCCGGCGACCTCACCCAGTCCATCCGCACCCAATACCGCGGCCAGCTCCAGTCCCTGTGCGAGATCATCGACAACACCGTCACCAAGCTGGCCCAAACCATCGGCGAGGTGAATGCCACCGCCGATGCCCTGGGTTCCGCCACCCGGCAGGTTTCCGCCACCGCCCAGTCCCTCTCCCAATCCTCCTCCGAGCAGGCCGCTTCGGTCGAGGAAGCCACCGCCTCCGTCGAGGAGATGGCCGGTTCCATCCGCCAGAATGCCGAGAACGCCAAGGTCGCCGACTCCATGTCCGCCCAGGGCTCCCAGCAGGCTGCCGAGGGCGGCCAGGCCGTCACCGAAACGGTGGACGCCATGAAGCAGATTGCCCAGAAGATCGGCATCGTGGACGACATCGCCTACCAGACCAACCTGCTCGCTCTGAACGCCGCCATCGAGGCCGCCCGGGCTGGGGAGCACGGCAAGGGTTTCGCCGTGGTCGCCGCCGAAGTCCGGAAGCTCGCCGAGCGTTCCCAGGTCGCCGCCCAGGAAATCGGCCAACTGGCCGTCTCCAGCGTCGGCATGGCCGAGCGGGCCGGCAAGCTCCTCGACGACATCGTCCCCGCCACCCGGAAGACCGCCGACCTGGTCCAGGAGATCACCGCGACTTCCGAGGAGCAGAACAGCGCCGTCGCCCAGGTCAACGTCGCCATGGGCCAGATGAACCAGATCACCCAGCAGAACGCCTCCGCTTCCGAAGAGCTTGCCGCCACCGCCGAGGAGATGTCCTCCCAGGCCGAAAGCCTCCAGCAGGCCATGAGTTTCTTCAAGGTCGAGGGCTCCGGGCATCAGGCAGGCTCATCCCACGGCGCCGGGAATCTTGTCCGCTTGGGCCGCCGGTAAGGAGTTTCCATGAGGATAGAGACCTCTCCCAACGCCATGCCGTCCTCTCCCCCGGCTCCCATTCGCCTGCCGTCCCGGATGCTCCGGAACATGCTGGGATTCCTGCTGCTCGGCGGCTGGTTCGCCTTCTGCTATTGGATTCAGCTTTCCCTGGTGATGACCCTCAGCATCCTGGTGCCCTTCCTCCTGGTGGGCGCCATGCTCCAGGTCCTGGGCGGCCTCGCCAGCCCAGGCCGGAAGATTCGCCCGTCCCCTTTCCGGCCCCGCTCCACACCAACCCGTCGCCAATGAAACTCTCCGAGCGCTCCCAGGCCGAGAGTCTCCAGCAGGTCATGAGCTTCTTCAAGCTTGAGGCGCATGGGCAACAACCGACCCCAAAAACCACACCGTTCGTACACCCATCAAAACAGAGGAGCCAAGCATGAAACTTACCGTTAAACAGAAAATGGCTTTACTGGGCGGCTCTGCCCTCCTGGGCATTTCCCTCCTGGCAGGAATCAGCCAGTCCCAGATGGAAAAGGTCTTTGACGCGGCCAACTACTGCACCATCAATACGGTGCCCAGCCTCTACGTGCTGGATGACCTGCGCAAGAACCAACTGCGCACCCGCATCCAGATGAATCGCCACATCCTGAATACTGACGACAAAGTCATGGCGGAAATCGAAGACACCCTGAACAGCAATCGCCGTGGCGTGCGCGCGGCGATCCAGAAATACCAAAAAGACGGCTGCGACGGCGGGCCTTGCGTGTCCGACGACAAGGACAGGGAGTACATCAAGCAGACCGAGCAGTTGTGGGACCAGTTCGATGCCAAGCTCGAACCCATCCTGGTGGAATCCCGGAAAGGCGAAGCCGGCATGGCCAAGGCCCGCGACATGATGGCGAAGACTCAAGATCTCTACGACAAGATCGGCACCATCATCAACGACGAGTTCGACTACAACATGGAACTGGGAAAGAAGGGCGCAGCTGAAGCAAAGACGGTC
>DASRUX010000378.1:0-8669 GCA_035655235.1 Rhodocyclaceae bacterium
CGACGGGGCGGGGGCGGGCGGCGGCACGAAGGCCGGCTCGGCCGGCCAGGGGGAGCGCGCCAGGGCGGCGGCCAGGCCGGCTGCGAAGACGAGGGGCGCAGCCCAGCGGGACAGGTTCATCGGGGCGCGATCTCGAACCACTCGACGGTGGTGAGGAGCGGGTCGAGGCGCTGGCCTACCAGGGCTTCCCGCCAATTCTGGGCGGTGGCGCCCACCCGGGCGAAGCGTAGGGCGGAGCCGTGGCTGGCCAGGACCCGGTATTGGCCAGCCGGGCGGGCCGTATAGCCGGCGGCGTCCAGTTCGGCCAGGAGTCGGGGCACATCCTTGTTCTCGGCAAAGACCAGGGCGCCCAGGGCCTTCAGTTCGGCGGCGTCGTAGCGGTCGAGGTGCTCGTAATGGCGGTGGGGCTGCCGGGTCAGGATGGGGAGCATGGCCGGCTGGGGGCCGTCGAACAGGGCGATGGGGCGGCTGCGGCCGAGGGCCTGCACGTCCGCCGGCACCGCGTTCACCCCCAGGGCCGGGAAGACGCCCCAGAACACCGCGATCCAGAACAGGGCCGGAGCGGCGACGGTGTGGACGAGGCTCTTCCTATCCCACCACGCCCAGGCGAAATAGGCGGCTGGCAGGATCAGCCAGTACCAGCCCCCCAGCCGGAACCAGAGGGCGAAGAGGGCAAGCCCGCCTCCCAGCAGTAGTGCGACGATGAGGCCCGCGCGGAAGGGCCAGCGGCTCTTGATCCCGGGCAGGGCCCAGGCGACGAAAATGGCCAGGGGGACCAGGGAGCCGATCAGGTAGCGATCGAAGCTCCTGACGAACAGGAAAGGCAGGAAGGTGGCCAGGAACCAGACGATGAGGAGGCGCGGCAGGTGGGGCTCCCGGCGGTGGGCCCAGGCGGCACCGATGAAGACGAAGACCCAGGGCAGGGCCACGTTGATGAGGCCGAGGACGATTTCCGGCGTCAGGTGGAAGAATTGCCGGGATTCCACCTCGTCGGCCAGGGCCAGCTGGGTGGCCTCGGGATAGAGCGTGCGGACCAGGAAGAACCACGGTAGGGCGAGGGCCGCGCAGAGAAGCAGATTGGCAGAGAGGCCCAGCCAGTGGGGGCGCAGGGTTTCGGGCAGGAGCCGCTTGGAGGCCAGCAGGGCAGCGACCCCACCGCCGCAGATGAGGGCCACGATGGGGCCTTTGACCAGGAAGCCGGCGGCCAGGAGCAGGGCGGTGGCGGTAAGCCAGTACCAGCGGCGGTTGTCCAGCCAGATGAGCAGGGTCCAGAAGGCGGCGGTGGACAGGGCGGCCACCGGTACGTCCAGCATGAAGCGGCGGCCCTCGCTGTGCATGCCGAGGAAGGTGAGGACGATGAGGCCGGCGATGAAGCCGGTGTGGGGTTCCCGGGTCAGGCGCCGGGCGATGCCGGCGGTGGCGGCCACCAGGAGGCCGCAGAAAAGGATGGCCACCAGGCGGGCGCTGACCAGAGACACGCCGAAAGTCTCGTAGCTGATCCGGCCCAGCCAGTAGAGCAAGGGCGGCTTCCGGATGCGGGGGGCACCGTCCAGGAAGGGTACCAGCCAGTGGTTGCCCTCCATCATTTCCATGGGGGTGCGCAGGCCCAGGTAGAACTCGTCCTTGCCGGTGACCCCGGTGGGTTCCCAGATGCCCAGGCCGAAAACGACGAGGGCGAGGAGGAAGAGGTAAAGGGACTGGCGGCGGGCGGTCATGGGGGGCGATTCTACCGCTCCTTGCCGTCATGCCGCAGCCGAGAGGGTGCGCCGGGGGGCGCCCCGGCGCGGTAAAATCGGGGCCATGAGCGATCCGAAATTCATCCACCTCCGCCTCCACTCCGAATACTCCATCACCGACGGCATCGTCCGGGTCGGCGATGCGGTGAAGCGGGCCGCCGCCGACGGCATGCCGGCCATGGCGCTGACCGACCTGGCCAATCTGTTCGGCCTGGTGAAGTTCTACACGGGGGCCCGGGGCAAGGGGGTGAAGCCCATCGCCGGGGCGGATGTCTGGATCGCCAATCCGGAATCGCCGGAAGACCCCCGCCGCCTGCTCATCCTGGTGAAGAACCGGGACGGCTACCAGCAGCTCTGCAACCTGCTGACCCGCGCCTACCTCCAGGAAGGCCGCAAGGACAAGGCGGAAATCCGCCGGGAGTGGTTCGGTGAAATCGGCTGCGACGGCCTCATCGCCCTCTCCGGCGCCCACCTGGGTGACGTGGGGGAGGCCCTGCAGAACGGCAACTTCGACCTGGCAGCGGAACGGGCCCGGGCCTGGGAAGCCATCTTCCCGGATTCCTTCTACCTGGAAGTCCAGCGCTACGGCCAGCCCCAGCAGGAATCCATGGTGAACGCCACCGCCGATCTGGCGGGCGAACTGGGTATTCCCCTGGTGGCCACCCATCCCATCCAGTTCCTGGAGCGGGACGACTTCCGCGCCCACGAGGCCCGGACCTGTATCGCCGAGGGCTATGTCCTGGGGGACACCCGCCGGCCCAAGCCCTATACCGCGGAGCAGTATTTCAAGAGCCAGGCCGAAATGGCCGAACTCTTCGCCGACCTGCCCGAGGCGATGGCCAACACCATCGAGATCGCCAAGCGCTGCAATATCGAACTGACCCTGGGCAAGAACTTCCTGCCCAACTTCCCCATTCCGCCGGGGATGACCGTCGACGACTTCCTGATTGCCGAGGCCAAGGCCGGCCTGGAGAAGCGCCTGGAAGAGCTGTACCCGAATGCCGACGAACGCCGGGAGCGCCGCCCGGAGTACGACGACCGCCTGGTCTTCGAGTGCAACACCATCGTCCAAATGGGGTTCCCGGGCTACTTCCTGATCGTGGCGGACTTCATCAACTGGGCCAAGCAGAACGGCGTGCCGGTCGGCCCCGGGCGGGGTTCCGGCGCGGGCTCCCTGGTGGCCTACAGCCTGCGGATTACCGACCTGGACCCGCTGGCCTACGCCCTGCTGTTCGAGCGCTTCCTGAACCCGGAGCGGGTGTCCATGCCCGACTTCGACGTGGACTTCTGCCAGGACAACCGCTGGCGGGTGATCGAATACGTGCGGGGCCGCTACGGCGCCGATGCCGTGTCCCAGATCGCCACCTTCGGCACCATGTCCTCCAAGGCCGTGGTGCGGGACGTGGGCCGGGTGCTGGACCTGCCGTACTCGCTTTGCGACCGCATCTCCAAGCTCATCCCGGTGGTGCAGAACAAGCCGGTGTCCCTGGACGAGGCCCTGGAGCAGGAACCCGCCCTCAAGGACATGATGGAGGACGACCGGGACGGCGAATCCATCCAGGAACTCTTCGACCTCGCCCGCCGCCTTGAGGATTTGACCCGGAACGTCGGCATGCACGCCGGCGGCGTGCTCATCGCCCCGGGCAAGATCACCGACTTCTGCCCCATCTACCAGGCCCCCGGCGGTGACGCCTCGCCGGTTTCCCAGTTCGACAAGGACGACGTGGAAAAGGCCGGCCTGGTGAAGTTCGACTTCCTGGGCCTCAGGAACCTCACCATTATCGAGCTGGCGCTGGACTACATCGAGCGCCTCACCGGCGAGAAGCTGGACTTGATGTCCCTGGGCTTCAACGACCCCGGTGCCTACCAGATACTCAAGGACGCCAACACCACGGCGATCTTCCAGGTGGAATCGGAAGGCATGAAAAAGCTTCTCAAGAAGCTTGCCCCGGACCGCTTCGAAGACATCATCGCCGTGCTGGCTCTCTACCGCCCCGGCCCCCTGGGTTCAGGCATGGTGGACGACTTCATCCTGCGGAAGAAGGGCCAGCAGAAGATCGACTATTTCCACCCGGACCTGACCGGCTGCCTGTCGCCCACCTACGGCGTCATCGTGTACCAGGAACAGGTGATGCAGATCTCCCAGATCATCGGGGGCTATACCCTGGGCGGCGCCGACATGCTGCGCCGGGCCATGGGCAAGAAGAAGCCCGAGGAGATGGCCAAGCACCGGGAGACCATCGCTGCCGGCGCCAAGGAAAAGGGCTACGACCCGGCGCTCGCCGAGCAGCTCTTCGACCTGATGACCAAGTTCGCGGAGTACGGCTTCAACAAGTCCCACACCGCCGCCTACGCCGTCGTCACTTACCACACCGCCTGGCTCAAGCGTTACCACTGCTCGGCCTTCATGGCCGCCACCCTGTCCTCGGACATGGACAACACCGATACGGTGAAGATCTTCTACGAGGACACCATCGCCAATGGCATCAAGATGCTGGGGCCGGACGTGAATGCCTCCGCCTACCGCTTCGAGCCGGTGGACAAGAAGACCATCCGCTACGGCCTGGGGGCGGTGAAGGGTACCGGTCAGCAGGCGGTGGAATGCATCCTGAAAGCCCGGGAAGAGGGCGGCCCCTTCAAGGACCTTTTCGACTTCTGCAAGCGCTGCGACAAGCGCATGGTCAACCGGCGCACCATTGAGGCCCTGATCCGGGCCGGTGCCTTCGATGCCCTGGATGCCGACCGCCACAAGATGCTGGCGACCGTGGGCATCGCCATGGAATTCGCCGAGCATGCCGAGCGGAACGCGCTTCAGACCAGCCTTTTCGACATTGCCGACGTGGCCGAGGAGCATGCCCCCCAGTATGTGCCGGTGACCCCCTGGGACGAGAAGCAGAGATTGATGGAGGAGAAGCTGGCCCTGGGCTTCTTCTTCTCCGGCCATCCCTACAACGCCAACAAGGCGGAGCTGTCCCGCTTCATCCGCCGCAGCCTCTCCCGGCTGGAGCCGTCCAAGGAACTCACCACCATGGCCGGCATCGTGGTGGGGGTGCGGACCATGATGACCCGGCGGGGCAAGATGCTGTTCATCCAGCTGGACGACGGCACCGCCATGGTGGAAGTGTCGGTGTTCAACGAATTGTTCGAAGCCGAGCGCCACAAGATCGTCACCGACGAGGTGCTGGTGGTCCAGGGCAAGGTGCGCTACGACGACTTCTCCGGCGGCAACGCCGTGGCCGCCGACAAGCTCATGACCCTGGGCGAGGCCCGGGCCCAGTTCGCCAGGCACCTGCTGGTCAAGATGAACGGCCAGGCCGACGCCACCAAGCTCAAGACCCTCCTGGCCCCCTTCGGGCCGGGGCCGGCTGCGGTGCGTATCCGCTATCGCAACAGCGTGGCGGAGTGCGAACTGCAACTGGGGGACGCCATGCGGGTGCGGCTGGACGACGAACTGCTGAAGGCGCTTTCCGGCTGGCTGCAGCCGGAGAATGTGGAAATCGTCTATCAGTAGGACGCCCCAAGAAGAAGCCCCGCCGAAGCGGGGCTTTTGACTGATGGGGACTCCGGCTTAGCGGGTGCCGATGAGTTCGATATCCACCCGCCGGTCCGGCTGCAGGCAGGCGATGGTCTTGGCGTTCTTCGGGCCCTGGCACTTTTCCCCGGTGACGGGCTGCCTGCTGCCCTTGCCTTCCACATAGACTCGTTCGGCGGGGACGCCCTTGCTGACCAGATAGGCCTTTACGGCGGCGGCGCGCTCCTCGGACAGCCTGCGCTTGGAGTTTTCGCCCTCCAGGCGGTCGGAGTGGCCGACGACAAGGATGACTTCCAGTTTCAGGCCGGCCACGTCGGCGGCCAGCTTGTCGAGGGTGGCCTTGGCCTCGGGGCGCAGGGTGGCCTTGCCGAAGTCGAACTGTACATCGGTAGCCAGGGTGATCTTCGAGCTGGCAACTCTGCCGTAGGACACCAGCGGAGATGCGGCGTAGGCGGGGCTGCCTCCAACCGCCAGGTCCGATACCCCCTCGGGCATGGGCAGGGGCTGGGCGACCGTGGTGCCCTTGCCCTCCTTGTTGCGCACCTCGGAATCGATGGCGACGAAGGACGTATAGGCGGTGAGGAGGCTGTGCTTGAGGCCCAGCTCGGTCACTTCGGCGATACGCCGGTCGTCCGCCTTCAGCTTGTTGTAATCCGAGAGCAGGGTGATCCGGTGGCGGGCCCACAGGTAACGGAGCGCCGCTGCCTGGGGGGAAGGCGGATAGTCGCCGACGGCGACCGTCTCGCTGAATTCCCCCTGGCCGGCGGTGCCGCGCACTTCGATCCTGCCTTCCGGCTTGCCCCGCCACTTGCCGAACAGCACCAGGGGCCGCTCGGCCAGGATGTCGGGCACCTTGGACGGTTCCACGTCGTAGGCGTCGAAACCGTCGAAGCGGACCCGGATGCCGGTCAGCACCGGGGATTCGATGATCTTGCGGAAGCGCTCCGCCTCGCCCTTGGCCGCGGTGGGGCTGGCGATGACGAAGGGCTCGCCCATCCCCACCCGGGCCATGCCTTCCAGGAGGTGCCGATTGACCGAGGTGCCGATACCGAAGGTGAACATGTTGGCCCGGTCCAGGTTGTTGCGGATCAGGTCGAAGACTTCCTCTTCCACCGTGACGTAGCCGTCGGTGGCGATGACGATGGAGCGGGAATAGCCCTCGCTGGGGCTCAGGGACAGGGCGCGCTTCAGGGCCGGCAGCAGTTCCGTTCCGCCGCCGCCGGTCTGGCGGCTGATCAGGTCCATGGCCTTGCGGATATTGTCGGGGGTAGCCGGCACGGATCGCTCGGCCATGACCTCGCTGCTGCCGGCGAAGAGCAAGAGGTTGAAGCGGTCGCTGGGGCGCAGCCGGCCGATCAGGTCCCGGAGCAGCTCCTTGGAAATCTCCAGGGGGAAGCCGAACATGGAGCCGGAAACATCCATGATGAAGATGTATTCCCGGCCGGGAATCTGGTCGGGGGTGACCCGCTTGGGCGGCTGCATGGTCAGGAGGAAGTAGTTCTCGTCCTCGGTCTGCTGGAGCAGGAGGCCGGTCTGGATGCGGTTGCCGTCCAGCCGGTAGCGGAGGATGAAATCCCGGTTGCCGCCCCGGGCTTCCTGGGGATCGAGGCGGATGCTGGCCGTCCGCGGCCCGTCGAAGGCGACGTTGGTCTTGTGGCTGGGGGTGGCGACATCCTTGATGGCCATGCCGCCGGCGATATCCACCGAGATGTCGAAGGTGGAGGTGGGGGCTTCGCCCTGGTGCAGGGTCGGATTGGCCACCCACTTGTCGTCCGGCGTGGCCTTGCTGGCCGGCAGGTTGGAGTAGCGGGGGCCGACCACGGTGGGATAGACGAACTCGTAGATGCCGTCCTCGGGGACGATCAGCTCGGTGTAGCGCAGCTCCACCTTGATCTCGTCGCCGGGCATGATGTTGGCCAGGTTCATCTGGAAGACGTTGGGCCGCTGCTGTTCCAGCAGGGAGGCGCTCTTGCCCTCCTGTTTGGCCTGCTCGTACTGGCGCCGGGCCTCTTCCCGCTTCTGGATCTTGGCGACCACCACCCGTTCGCCGATGGTCATCTTCATGCCGGACACTGCGGCGCGGGTCGAGGCGGGGAAGACGTAGGTCGCCTCCAGGGGCGTCTTGCCGCTGTTGGCGTAGGTCTGGGTGACGGTCACGTCGGCGATGAAACCGGCGATGCGCACATCTGTCCGGGTCGCCTTGAGGGGGAGCTGGTCCACCGCGGCGTCGTCGCTCTTGACGAAGAAATAGGGGGAAAGGGTGCGGTCGTCCTGGGCGGGCTTGGCCAGGGCCTGCAAGGGCGCCAGGAGAAGCGACAGGATGCAGGCCGCCCAGGCCAGCAACGCACGTCCGGAAAAGGATGCCCCGAGGTGGTTCATGGTGTTCTCCGCGATCTGATGACGGGGGCATCATACCCGCCTTCGGGGCAGCCCGGCGATCCCCGGGAGCGGGGAAGTCGCCGGTCAGGCGTCGGCTGTTTCCGCTACCTGCAATTCCAGGAAGAAGGTCGCCCCCTGGCCCGGTCGGCTCTCCGCCCAGGCCCGGCCGCCGATGCGCTCCATGGCACGCTTGACCAGGGCCAAGCCGATGCCGGTGCCTTCGTACTGGCTGTAGGTGTGCAGGCGACGGAACATCTCGAAGATGCGGTCGTGGTAGACCATGTCGAAGCCGATGCCGTTGTCCCGCACCCATAGCCGGACACGGCCATCGACCTCCTCGACGCCGATCTCGATCACCGGGGGCGCAGCCGCCGCCGAGTATTTGAGGGCGTTGCCCACCAGGTTGCTGAGGGCCTGGGAAAGGATATGGGCGTCGCCCAGGACCCGGCAGGGGGGAAGGGACAGCCGGATTTCGGCGTCCGCCTCCCGGATGTCCTCGGCGCTGTCCTGGAGGACGGATTGCACCACGGCAGCCAGGTCGAGGGGTTGCAGTTCCACCACCTGCTGGGCGACCCGGGCGTGGCTGAGCAGGTCCTCCACCAGCTGGTTCAGGCGGATGGCGTTCTGGCGGATGAAATCCAGGAACAACAGGCCGTCGCCCTCCAGCCGGTCCCGGTAGCGGGATTCCAGCAGGGTGCTGAAGCTGTTGATGCGGCCCAGGGGTGCGCGGAGGTCGTGGGAGGCGGCGAAGGTGAAGCCCTCGAGCTCCCGGTTGGCCGCCAGCAGTTCGGCGGTGCGCTCGGCGACCCGGTTTTCCAGTTCGGCGTTGATGTCCTCGACGGCTTCCATGGCCCGTTTGCTGTCGGTGATGTCGATGCAGGCGCCGACGTAGCCGGCAAAGGCGCCGTCGGCCTCGAAGCGGGGAACGCCCTGGTCGCTGACCCAGCGGTATTCCCCGTCATGACGCCGCAGACGGTATTCCATGGCGAATGCCTCTCGGTGCTCGAAGGCATCGTTGTAGG
>DASRUX010000379.1:0-9392 GCA_035655235.1 Rhodocyclaceae bacterium
GGGTACGGCCTTGCCGCCGGGGGCGGTGACGACGATTTCCTTCAGGATTTCCGGGCTCTGCCAGAAGGCCGGGGCCGCCTCCATCACCACCCGGTACTGGTTGAGGGGATGGTAGATGGTGGAGACCAGGCGCTGGCCGAAGTAGTCGTTGAGGGTCGTGTCGATGGCCCGCTGGGTCAGGCCCAGGCGGGCGGCGGCCTCCCGGTCGATGGTCAGGGTGGTCTGCAGGCTCTTGTCCCGGCGGTCGGAATTCACGTCCTCCAGCTCCGGCAGTTCGGACAGGGCCTTGCGGATGCGAGGCTCCCAGTTGCGCAGGTCGTCCAGGTTGTCGGAAAGCAGGGTGTATTGGTAATCCGAGGAGCTGGAGCGCCCGCCGATGCGGATTTCCTGGGCGGCGACCAGGTAGAGGCTCGCTCCCGCCACCCGGGTCAGGGGGCGGCGCAGGCGGTCGATGATCTGCTCGGCGGTCACGTCCCGGTCCTTGAGGGGCTTGAGGGAAACGAAGAGGCGGGCGGAGTTCCGGGAGCCGTCCCCCAGGGAGCCGGCCACGTTGGCCACCGCCGGGTCCCGGCCGATGATTTCCACGTATTCCGCCAGCTTTTCCTGGGCGGCCTGGAAGGAGGCGCTCTGGTCGGTCTGGAAGAAGCCCACCAGGCGGCCGGTGTCCTGCTGGGGGAAGAAGCCCTTGGGGATGGCGCCGTAGAGGTAGATGTTCACGGCCACCACCGCGGCCAGGATGGAGAGCGTAATGGCAGCATGGTCCAGGGCCCAGGCCAGGCTGCGCCGGTAGCCGGCCTGGAGGCCTTCCACCCAGCGAGTCGCCAGGTGGGAGAAGCGATCCTCCGTGCAGGTCCCGGCCGGGCGCAGCACCCGGGAGCAGAGCATGGGGGTGGTGGCCAGGGATACCACCAGGGAAACCACGATGGACGCCGCCAGGGTGACGGCGAATTCCCGGAACAGTCGGCCGACGATGCCACCCATGAACAGGATGGGGATGAAGGCAGCCACCAGGGAGACGGTCATGGACACCACGGTGGATGCCACCTCCCGCACCCCGGCCAGGGCCGCCGCCATGGGAGATTCCCCCTTCTCGATGTGGCGGCTGATGTTCTCCAGCACCACCACCGCGTCGTCCACCACGAAGCCGGTGGCGACGGTGAGGGCCATCAAGGAAAGGTTGTTGATGGAAAAGCCCGCCAGATACATGACCGACAGGGTGCCGATGAGGGACACCGGCACCGCCACCGCCGGCACCAGGGCGGCCCGCCGGTCCCGCAGGAAGAGGAGCACCACCATCACCACCAGGCCCACCGAGACGAACAGGGTGCAGCCCACGTCCCGCAGGGAGGCGCGGATGGTGACGCTGCGGTCCTGGGCGATGTCCAGGCGGATGTCCTTGGGGATGGCGGCCTGGAGTTCGGGCATCAGCGCCCGTACCCGGTCCACCGTGGCGATGATGTTGGCCCCGGGCCGGCGCAGGATCATCAGGATCACCGCCGGCTTGCCGCTGGCGATGCCGGCGTTGCGCACGTCCTGGGCGCCGTCCTCCACCTTGGCCACGTCGGAAAGTTTGAGGGCGCTGCCGTTCTTCCAGGACACCACCAGGGGCACGTAGTCGGCGGCCCGCATGGCCTGGTCGTTGGCGGTGATCTGCCAGCTCCGATTGCCGTCCTCCAGGAAGCCCTTGGGGCGGTTCTGGTTGGTGGCGACGATGGCGGCGCGTACCTCTTCCGGGCTCACCCCGGTGCGGGCCAGGGCCTGGGGATTCAATTCCACCCGCACGGCGGGCAGGGCACTTCCCCCCACATTCACCTGGCCGACCCCGTCCACCTGGGAGAGCTTCTGGCCCAGGACGGTGACCGCCGCGTCGTACATCTGGGCCCGGGAAAGCGTATCGGAGGTCAGCGTCAGGATGAGGACGGGGCTGTCGTTAGGGTTGGATTTGCGCAGGGTCGGATTGCCCGCCATGCCGCTGGGGAGCTGGGCCCGGGCGGCGTTGATGGCGGCCTGCACGTCCCGGGCGGCGGCGTCGATGCTGCGGTTGAGGTCGAACTGCAGGGTGATTTCCGCCGAACCCAGGGAACTGCTGGAAGTGATCTCATTGACCCCGGCGATGGTGCCCAGGGCCCGCTCCAGGGGCGTGGCGACGCTGGAGGCCATGGTGTCCGGGCTTGCCCCGGGCAGGTTGGCCCGCACCGAGATGACCGGGTATTCCACCTGGGGCAGCAGGGCCGCCGGCAACTGGAAAAAAGCCGCGACCCCGAGCAGCGCGATGCCCAGGGTGAGGAGGCTGGTGGCCACCGGCCGGCGGATGAAGAAGGCGGTCAAGCTCATCGGGCCGCTTTCCAGGCCGGGCGCAGGGCGGCCAGGCGCCGGCCCAGCCGGTCGAAGGCCAGGTAGATGACCGGGGTGGTGAAGAGGGTCAGCACCTGGGAGACGATCAGGCCGCCCACCATGGTCACCCCCAGGGGATGGCGCAGCTCGGAGCCGACGCCGCTGCCCAGCATGAGGGGCAGGGCGCCGAGGAGGGCCGCCAGGGTGGTCATGAGGATGGGCCTGAAGCGCAGCAGGCAGGCCTGGAAGATGGCCTCCTCCGGCGCCATGCCCTGGTCCCGCTCCGCCTCCAGGGCGAAGTCGATCATCATGATGGCGTTCTTCTTGACGATGCCGATCAGGAGGATGATGCCGATGATCCCGATGATGCCCAGGTCGCTCCCGGTCAGCATCAGGGCCAGCAGGGCGCCCACCCCGGCGGAGGGCAGGGTGGAGAGGATGGTGATGGGGTGGATGTAGCTCTCGTAAAGCACCCCGAGGACGATGTACATGGTGACGATGGCGGCCACGATGAGCCATACCGTGCTGTCCAGGGAGGCCTGGAAGGCCTGGGTGGCGCCCTGGAAGCGCAGGGTGAGGCTGGCGGGCAGTTCCAGTTCCTTGGCCGCCCGGCCGATGGCCTTTACCGCATCCCCCAGGGCGGCGCCCGGGGCCAGGTTGAAGGAGAAGGTGGCGGCGGGGAACTGGCCGATGTGGTTCACCGCCAGCAGGGTGGGACGCTCGCTCACCCGGGCCACGGCGGACAGGGGCACCTGGGCGCCGTTGGCGGCCACCAGGTAGAGCTTGTCCAGGGCGTCCAGGCCCTGCTGGAATTCCGGCTTCACCTCCAGCACCACCCGGTAGAGGTTGGCCTGGGTGAAGACGGTGGACACCAGGCGCTGGCCGAAGGCGTTGTACAGTGCGTTGTCGATGGCGGCGGGGGTGACGCCCAGGCGGCCGGCGTTCTCCCGGTCGATATCCACGAAGGCCTGGCGGCCCTGGTCCTGCCAGTCGTGGGCCACGTCGGCCAGCTGGGGCACCTGGTCCAGGCGGTCCTGGAGGCGGTGCACCCAGTCCCCCAGCTGTTCCGCATCGGCCCCTTCCAGGCTGAACTGGTACTGGGTGCGGGAGAGGCGGCTTTCGATGGTGAGGTCCTGGACCGGCTGCATATACACCGTGATGCCGGCCAGCCGGTCGAGGCGGGGTTGCAGGCGGCGGATGATGGCGGCGGCGGAGTCGCCCCGTTCGTGGAGGGGCTTCAGGTTGATGAGGAGACGGCCGCTGTTCAGGGTGGCATTGACCCCGTCCACCCCGATGATGGACGAGACGCTGGCCACCGCCGGGTCTTCCAGGAGGGCGTCGGCCACCGCCTGCTGGCGCTCGGCCATGGCCTGGAAGGAGACGGTCTGGCTCGCTTCGGTGGTGGCCTGGATGAGGCCGGTGTCCTGGACCGGGAAGAAGCCCTTGGGGATGAAGACATAGAGCACCACGGTCAGCGCCAGGGTGCCCACCGCCACCGCCAGGGTGGCCGGCTGGCGTTGCAGTACCCAGCGCAGCGCCACGGCGTAGCGGGCGATGAGGTTGTCGATGAGGGCGCCGCTTGCCCGGAAGAACCAGCCGTGGCTCTCCTCCGGCACATGGTGCAGGAGCCGGGCGCACATCATGGGGGTGAGGGTGAGGGACACCACCGCCGAGATGAGGATGGACACCGCCAGGGTGATGGCGAATTCCCGGAACAGCCGGCCCACCACGTCCCCCATGAAGAGGAGCGGAATGAGCACGGCGATCAGGGAGAAGGTGAGGGAGATGATGGTGAAGCCGATCTGGGCCGAGCCCTTCAGGGCGGCCTGGAAGGCAACGTTCTGGCTACGGCCGGGCGCCGGGGCGCCCTTAACCTCGGCGTCGCCGAGGTTAGCCTGCGCCGAAACATTTCCCGCCATCTCAAGATGGCGGGAAATGTTTTCGATCATGACGATGGCGTCATCCACCACGAAGCCGGTGGCGATGGTGAGCGCCATCAGGGTCAGGTTGTTGATGGAGAAGCCGGAGAGGTACATGACCCCGAAGGTGCCCACCAGGGACAGGGGCACGGCGACGCTGGGGATGACGGTGGCCGGGACGTTGCGCAGGAAGACGAAAATCACCATCACCACCAGGGCGATGGACAGCATCAGCTCGAAATGCACGTCCTCCACCGAGGCCCGGATGGTGACGGTGCGGTCGGTGAGGAGGCGCACCTCCACGTTGGCGGGGAGCGAGGCCTGGAGCTGGGGCAGGAGGGCCTTGATGCGGTCCACCGTCTCGATGACGTTGGCCCCGGGCTGGCGCTGGATATTGAGGATGACCGCCGGCTGGCGGTCCGCCCAGGCGGCCAGGCGCTTGTTCTCGGCGCCGTCCGCCAGGTCCGCCACGTCCTGGAGGCGGATGGGGGCGCCGTTCTTCCAGGCGACGATGAGTTTTCTATATTCCTCGGCCGAGCGGAGCTGGTCGTTGGCGTCCAGGGTGGAGGCCTTCAGAGGGCCGTCGAAGCTGCCCTTGGCCATGTTCACGTTGGCGTTGCCGATGACCGCCCGCAGGTCCTCCAGGTTGAGGCCGTTGGCGGCCAGGGCCTGGGGATTGGCCTGGATGCGCACGGCGGGGCGCTGGCCGCCGCCGATGGTGACCAGGCCTACCCCGGGCAGGCGGGAAATCTTCTGGGCCAGGCGGGTATCCACCAGGTCTTCCACCTGGGGCAGGGGCAGGCCCGTGGAGGTGATGGCCAGGGTGACCACCGGGGCGTCCGCCGGGTTCACCTTGGAGAACACCGGCGGCATGGGCAGGTCGTTGGGCAGGAAGGCGCCGGCCGCGTTGATGGCCGCCTGGACTTCCTGCTGGGCCACGTCGAGGCTGAGGCCCAGGGAGAATTGCAAGGTGACCACCGAGGCGCCGCCGGAACTCACCGAAGACATCTGGTTCAAGCCGGCGATCTGGCCGAGCTGGCGCTCCAGGGGAGCGGTGATGGACGAGGTGACTACGTCCGGGCTCGCCCCGGGGTAGAGGGTGGTCACCTGGATGGTGGGATATTCCACCTCCGGCAGGGCGGAGACGGGCAGGAGGCCGTAACCGATGAGGCCCGCCAGGAGGGTGGCGAGCATCAGGAGCGAGGTCGCCACCGGCCGCAGGATGAAGGGGCGGGACGGATTCATCGGGGGGCTGCGGCGCTCTTCTGTTCGTCGGAGCCACGGCGGCGCTTCTTGCCTTCGCCGCCGGCCGGGCCGCCTTCGCCCCGGGCCTTGCCGTCCACGCTCAAGACCTCCACCTTGGCGCCGGGACGCAACCGGTCGGCCCCTTCCAGGACCACCTGCTCGCCGGCCGCCAGGCCCTTGTCCACCACCACCTGCTCGCCGCTGGCGGGGCCCAGGGTGAGGGGCCGGGGCTCCACCGTCTGTTCCTCCTTGTTGATGGCGTAGACGAAGGCGCCCTGGGGGTTGCGTTGGATGGCCGCGGCGGGCAGCAGTACCACCCCCCGGCGGGTTTCCACCTTGAGCTTGGCATTGACGAACTGGTTGGGGAAGAGGCTGTCGTCCGGGTTGGCGAACTCGGCCTTCAGCTTGACCGTGCCGGTGGCCAGGTCCACCTGGTTGTCGGCGCTGATCAGGCGGCCCTGGCCGAGGAGGGTCTTGCCGTCCCGGTTCCAGGCTTCCACGGCGAGGTTCTCGCCCTTTTGCAGGCGGGACGCCACGTCGCCGAGGCTGTCGGCGGGGATGGCGAAGACCACATGGATGGGCCGGGTCTGGGTGATGACCACCAGGCCGTTGGTATCAGCGGAGCGGACGATATTGCCCGCGTCCACCTGGCGCAGGCCGAGGCGGCCGGCGGCGGGGGCGGTGACCCGGGTGAAGCCGAGCTGGAGGCGGGCATTGGCCTCCTGGGCCTGGTCCGCCTCGACGGTGCCCTGGTACTGGCGCACCAGGGCTTCCTGAGCGTCCACCTGCTGGCGGGCGATGGAATCCTGGGCCAGGAGCTTCTTGTAGCGCTCCAGGTCCACCTGGGCGGCGGCGAGGAGGGCCCGGTCCTTGGTGAGCTGGCCCTTCACCTGGTCGAGCTGGACCTGGAAGGGGCGGGGATCGATCTCGGCCAGGAGGTCGCCGGCCTTCACCGTCTGGCCTTCCCGGAAGTGGACCTTCACCAGTTGGCCGTCTACCCGGGGCTTCACGGTGGCAGTGTTTGAGGCGGTGACGGTGCCGAGTGCCCCGAGCGCCACGTCCAGGTCGCCCACCTTGGCCTCGGCGGCCTGGATGGGCTGGACGCGCCCGGGCCCGCCGGGGCCGCCGGGCCGGTCGCGGCGGCCCTTGCCGGCGGCGGAATCGATATTGGCCTCGGCGCTTTGGCCGGTGAAGAAGAAATAGCTGCCGCCGCCGGCAGCCAGCCCCGCTGCGACGAGGGCGGCGATGACGGTGCGGCGGTTGCGGACGAGATGCTCCCTGATGCCCATGGAGAGGGTTTCCGAATAATGCGTTTGGTTTTGGATGGATGGCGGCCCGCCCCTGGGTGGGGCCGGGCCGGGGGAGGGATCAGATGAACTGCTCGGCTCCCACCAGGCCCACCTTGGTGAGCCCCTTGCGTTGCACGGCGGCCATGACGGCGGCGACGTGGCGGTAGGGAACCCGCTTGTCCGGCCGGACATGGAGTTCCGGCTGCACTTCCTGGGCTGCCGAGGCCGAGAGCTTGGCGTCGAGGACGCCGGTGTCGGCCAGGGCCTCCCCATTCCAGCGCACGGTGCCGGCCGGGTCGATGTCGATCTTGACGATTTCCGGCGGGGCGGTCGGCGTCGGCGGGGTGCCCACCGGCATGTTCATGTTCACCGAATGCAACTGGATGGGGATGGTGATGATGAGCATGATGAGCAACACCAGCATCACGTCGATGAGGGGCGTGGTGTTGATCTCCGCCATCACCTCGGGCTCGGCCGAGGCGCCTCCCGTGCCTATGTTCATACCCATGGCTTTTTTCTCCTGTCGTTATTGCCGGGGCGGCGGCTCGGTGATGAAGCCGACCTTGAGGATGCCGGCCCGCTGGCAGGCCAACACCACCTTGCCCACGAATTCGTAGGGGGCGCCGCCGTCGCCGCGGATCTGGACCTCCGGCTGGGGGTCCTGGACGGCGATGCGCTTCAGTTCGTTCACCAGTTCGTCCTTGCCGCCCACCTTCTTCTCGTTCCAGAACACGTTGCCGTCCCGGGCCACCGAGAGGTTGATGTTGTCCGGCTTGGTGACCCGGGGCTGGTTGCGTTCCTTGGGGAGGTCCACCGGCACCGTGTGGGTCACCACCGGGATGGTGATGAGGAAGATGATGAGGAGCACCAGCATCACATCCACCAGGGGGGTGGTGTTGATGGCGGAGACGACCTCGTCCTCCTCCGCCGCTGCGCCGACATTCATTGCCATGATCGATTACACCGAAATGGCGCGGATGGAATGGACCACCTTAGGGCTCTGCTCCGCGACGCGGGTGGCGGCAGCGCCCAGGAGGACGGCGTGCAGTTCGGCGCCGAAGGTCTGGACTTCCTCCAGGGCGGCCTTGTTGCGGCGGACCAGCCAGTTGTAGCCGAGCACTGCCGGCACGGCCACGGCCAGGCCGATGGCGGTCATGATCAGGGCTTCGCCCACGGGGCCGGCCACCTTGTCGATGGAGGCCTGGCCGGCGATGCCGATGGCGGTCAGCGCGTGGTAGATGCCCCAGACGGTGCCGAACAGGCCGATGAAGGGGGCGGTGGAGCCGACGGTGGCCAGGAAGGCGAGGCCGTCCTGGAGGCGGCTCTTCACATTCTCGATGGAGCGGTGGATGGAGAGCTGGATCCAGTCGTTGAGGTCGATGTAGCCCAGGAGCCCACGGTGGTGGGCGGTGGCTTCGACCCCGCTCTTGGCCACGAAATGGTAGGCGCTGGCCGGGTCCAGGGTCTCGATGGCCTGCTCGACGCCGCCGGCGGACCAGAAGGTTTCATTGGCCTTGCGGCCCTGGCGGGTCAGCTTCTGCTGCTCGTAGAGCTTGGTGAACAGGATGAACCAGGAACCGGCGGACATGATGACCAGGATGGACAGGGTGCCCTTGGCCACGAAGTCGCCGCCCTTCCAGAGGGCATCGAGGCCGTAGGGGTTATCCACGGTTTCCTTGGCGGCCTGGGCCAGGGCGGCGGGGATGGCGGAGAGCGAGAGCACCAGGGCGGCGCCCAGGGCTCGGATGCGGGAGAAGCGGAACATTTCGGTTACTCCTGTGGGGATATCGAATAAAGAGGGGAATGGATGGATCAGTTGTCCACCCGGAAGGAAATCTGCTGGCGCACCTTCACGTCCTTACCCTGGCCGACGCAGCGGTACTGGGCCACGGCCTGGGTGGCAGCGCCGTTGAAGACGGTGTTGCTGGTGCGGGCCACGCCCACGTCCCTGACCTGGCCGTCGGCGGTGACGGTGAATTCCACCACCACGTCGCCGGAGAGGCCCATGCGCTCGGCCTGGGGCGGCATCTTCGGCGCCACGCTGCGGAAATTGGGGCAGGCGACGGCGACGCTCACCACCGCCGGAGCGGGGGGTGCGGCGGGCGGGGCCGCAGGTGCCGGCGGAGCCGGGGGCTGGGGCGTGGAGGTGGTGGTGATGACCGGGGCGGCGGGGGCCTGGACCGGGGTTTCCACCGGCGGCACGTAGGCCGGCGGCGGGGTGGCGACCTTGGGCTGCACCGGTACCACCTTGGGGGGCGGCGGCGGGGGAGGCAAGGTCTTGATCTCTTCCACCACATTCACCGACAGGGGGGCCTTGATGACATCCACCACCTTGCGGGCCAGGCCATTGGTCAGGCCGTAGATCAGGGCGGCGTGGAAGACCACCACCGCCGAGATGCCGACCAGGTGCTTGCGCGGGTCCCGCTGCTGTTGTGCGTAACTCATTTGGGTGCCGCCGGGCTTACAGCTTGGCGATGGAAACCTCGGTGGACTTCACCAGGGCCAGGACTTCCGAGCCCACCTTGAGGTCCAGTTCCTTGACGGAGCGGGTGGTGATGACCGAGGTGACGACGCCGAAGGGGGTATCCACATCGACCTCGGAAAC
>DASRUX010000380.1:0-3624 GCA_035655235.1 Rhodocyclaceae bacterium
TGCCCCTGGAAACCATGTCCCCCAAGGAATTGAAGGCGGCCGCCCGGCGCATCCACGAGATGGCGGACAAGCCGCTCAGAAGGCCTGATCCCAGCGAATCGACAGGCGGATGGCCGAGTTGATCAGCCCGACCATGCTGTAGGTCTGGACGAAGTTGCCCCACAACTCGCCGGTGCGGGGATCGATGTGCTCGGCCAAGAGGCCGTGGCGGTTGCGGCAGGCCAGCAGCTTCTCGAACAGGGCCCGGGCCTCGTCCCGCCGGTCCATGGCCGCCAGGGCGTTCACGTACCAGAAGGTGCAGATGAGGAAAGCGTTTTCCGGCTCGCCGAAGTCGTCCTTGTCCACGTAGCGGAAGATGAAATCCCCCACCTGGAGATCCTGGGCGACGGCTTCCACGGTGCCGATGAAACGCGGGTCCAGGGGATCGACAAAGCCCAGTTCGTGGAGGAGCAGCAGGCTCGCGTCCATGGTGTCGCCGTCGAAGGTGGCGGCGAAGGCGTTCCGTTCGGGATTCCAGGCCCGCTCGCAGATGAGCCGGTGCAGCGTGTCCGCCCGGTGCTGCCAGTAGTCGGCCCGGCCGTGGAATTCCAGGCGCCGGGCGATGCGGGCCAGGCGGTCGCAGGCGGCCCAGCACATCACCGAGGAGAAGGTATGCACCTTGGTGGTTCCCCGCAGTTCCCAGATGCCGGCATCCGGCTGGTCGCCGTAGCGCACCGCCATTTCCCCCAGGATTTCCAGGCGTCGGAAAAGGGCCTCGTCCCCCTGGCGGGTGAGGCGGTCGTCGAAGAAGATGTGGGTCGCCGCCAGCACCGCCGAACCGTACACGTCATGCTGAATCTGCTGGTAGGCCTGGTTGCCCACCCGCACCGGGCCGGTATCCCGGTAGCCCGGCAGGGTCGGCACCACCCACTCGTCCAGCCGGGCCCGGCCGTCGATGCCGTAGCAGGGCTGCAAGGGATTCCCGGCCGTGTCGGCGGAAACGTTGATGATGTAGGACAGGTAGCGCTCCATGGTCCGGGTCGCCCCCAGGCGGTTGAGGACATTGACCACGAAATAGCCGTCCCGCAGCCAGCAGAAGCGGTAGTCCCAGTTGCGCTCGCTCCCCGCGGCCTCGGGGATGGAGGTGGTCATGGCGGCGATGATGGCGCCGGTGTCGTCGTAGGCGTTGAGCTTGAGGGTGACGGCGGCCCGGATGACCTCCTGCTGCCATTCGAAGGGAATGCTCAAGACCCGCACCCACTCCCGCCAGTATTGGGCGGTCTCCTCGAAGAACTGGCGGCCCACCTCGCCGGCCGCGTCGGGCACCGTTTCGTCCGGCCCCAGGAGCAGGGTGATCTGGTCCTCCAGGAAGAAGGGCCGCTCCTGGAGGACGGCGGTGATGGAGGCGTCGGTGGTCAGCCGCAGGGTCAGGTTGGGCATCACATAGCGGATGTGGTGGCTGCCCCAGGTCATGGAGGGGCGGCCGGCCCCGTAGTCGTAAGCGGGGCGCAGGCGCACCGTCACCCGGGGGCTGCCGGCCAGGCGCTGGATGCGGCGCACCAGGGTCATGGGTCGGAACATGCGGCCGTACTGGCCGAAGCGGGGGGCGAAATCGGTGATCTCGATGCAGCCGCCGTTGCGGTCGTAGAGCCGGGTGAGGAGGATGGCCGTGTTGGCCAGGTACTGCTGCTCGGAGCGTTCGAAATCCTGGAGTTCGATGACGAAGAAACCGTAGTCGTCGCCCCCCGTCCTTTCCCGCAGCAAGCCGCAGAACACCGGGTCGGCGTCGAAACGGGGAAAGCAGGCCCAGACGATTTCGGCCTTGGCGTCGATGAGGGCGCCGATGGTGCAGTTGCCGATGAGGGCCAGATCAAGGGTATTCATGCTTGCCTCCTATCGCCGATCCCAGCCATTGCCGCACCGCCGCCACGTCGGGCAGGCGGTAGCGGGCAACCGTCTTGCCCGGCCCGACCTTGACGGACAGGCCGCCCAGCCCGTTCACCACCGCGAAGCCGTGCTCGTCGGTGACATCGTCCCCGATGAATACCGGCCGCCGGCCCCGGAAGGGCTCTTCCTGCATGTATTCCCGGATGGCCGTGCCCTTGTCGAAGCCGGCGGGCTTCACCTCCACCACCCGCTTGCCCTTCTGGAGATAAACGTCCTTGTCGCCGGCCACCAGGTTCTTCAAGGTGCGATGGACGTAGCTGGCCAACTGGGGCGCCTGCCGGTAATGGACGGCCAGGGTCAGGCCCTTGTCCTCCAGCCGCAGCCCCGGATGGCGGGCCACCAGGGGGGCGAAATGCTGGGCGACCTCCTGCTTGGCCGCCGTGGGTGCCGCCTGGGTCAGGACCTCGCCGCTGCCGGCCCGCCGCTCCAGGCCGTGCTGGCCGGCCATGGCGACCTCCATGCCGTTCACCCGCCGGTCCAGGTCGGCCAGGGTGCGGCCGCTGACCAGGGCCAGCGCCCCGCCGCAGGCCCGGTGCAGGCGCCAGATGAGGCCCAGGAGACAGTCGTCGATGAAGATGCCTTCGGGGGTGTCGGCGATTTCGATCAGGGTGCCGTCCATGTCCAGGAAATAAGCCCAGTCGGACTGCGGCGGGGGGGGAACCCGATTCTTCGCTTCTGCCATGGCACCTGATCGCAAGGAGTGGTCCGGCGGCGGTGCCGGGGGGTTCCCGGTAAACCGCCTACCAGTGCAGGGAGCGCCTAATTCCCTGCAAGTTCCTTCCCAACCTCAGCGCCGGGCGGCCAGTGCCGCGGCAATCGCCTCCAGCCCGGCCAGGGCGCCCATGGCCAGGCCGACGCTGTCCGCCCTGAACACCTCCGGCTCCGTGGGGTTGATGCGGATGAGGGGAACGCCCAGGGATTCGCCGTACCAGCGCACCGTGGGGATATGGATGCCGGCGCCCAGTTCGATGACCACCAGATTGGGCACCCGCAGGCGCCAGGCGTCGAGCCCCGCCTGCTGGGTCCGGGTGCGGTCGGTGACCCAGCCCCGGTCGCCGAACATGAGGATGTTGGGCCGGGAAAGGCGGCCGCAGGCGGGGCAATGGGGCAGGTCGGAAACCAACCGGCAGGCATCCTCGTCCACCGTGGGCATCAGGGACGCCGCCGACCAGATGCGGTCGCAACAGGGCTCCAGGCATTGGAGGTGATGGATGGAACCATGGATTTCGCAGAGTCGCCCCGCCGGGAAGCCGGCCTTCTGGAACTGGCCGTCCACGTTGCTGGTGAACACGAAGGCGCCGTAGGGCATGTCCTCGGCCATTTCCTGGAGGAGGCGGAAGCCGGCATGGGGCACCGTGTTCCGGTACAGATTGAGGCGATGGCCGTAGAAGCCCCAGGCCAGCGCCGGGTCGCGGTGGAAGGTATCGGGGCAGGCGGCGTCCTCGAAGTCGATACGGGCCCGGGCCAGGGCCGGATAGGCTCGCCAGAAACCTTCCCGGCCGCGGAAATCGGGCAGGCCGGAATCGACGCCCATGCCGGCGCCGGCGGTGATGAGAAGCCCGTCGGCATCGGCGATGAACTGGGCCGCTTTCTCGGCCATAACAAAAGTCATGCAGGCCTACTCCAAGTCCTAAAAATGCGTTTATTATCGTTTGATAACTATCAATAGACCGACGACCAGAGACTTCGGCCGGCGAC
>DASRUX010000381.1:0-2574 GCA_035655235.1 Rhodocyclaceae bacterium
GGGCGTGAACAGCCATTACGAAATGGCCGCTGCCTTCGACCGGGCCGGCTTCAAGTCGGTGGATGTGCACATGAGCGACATCCTGGCCGGCCGCGTCAGCCTCAAGGACTTCAAGGGCCTGGTGGCCTGCGGCGGCTTCTCCTACGGCGACGTGCTGGGGGCTGGGCAGGGCTGGGCCAAGACCATCCTCATGCACGAAGGCTGCCGGGAGGAGTTCTCCAGCTTCTTCCACCGTCCGGACACCTTCGCCCTGGGCGTCTGCAACGGCTGCCAGATGATGAGCGCGCTCAAGTCCCTGGTGCCCGGCGCCGAGCACTGGCCGGCCTTCCGCCGCAACGCCGTGGAGCAGTTCGAGGCCCGCTTCGTCCTGGCCGAGGTCACCGAGTCCCCGTCCCTGTTCTTCGCCGGCATGGAAGGCTCCCGCATTCCCATGGTGGTTTCCCACGGCGAGGGCAGGGCGGTGTTCGACAAGGCCGAAGATTCGTCCAAGGTCGCCATGGCGCTGCGCTACGTGGATAACAAGGGCAATCCCACCGAGGTCTATCCCTATAACCCGAACGGCTCGCCCGACGGCATCACCGGCGTCACTACCGCCGACGGCCGCTTCACCATCATGATGCCGCACCCGGAGCGGACCTTCCGCACCGTGCAGATGTCATGGCATCCCAAAGAGTGGGGTGAGGACAGCCCGTGGCTGCGTATCTTCCGCAACGCCCGGCGATGGGTGGGGTAATATAGAAGGCGGCCTGCGGGCCGCTTTTTTTGCATCTGTCATTTGCCTTCCCCTGACCGACGAGGACCGATGGCCATCCGCTTTTTCGTTTTACAGACCCAGTACGACATCATCGACTTCCGCCTCGGCAACCGGCCGGCGACCATCCTCGTGCGGGATTTCGCCACCGAGGCCGAGTCCCGGGCTTATGAGGACGGGATCGACGCCATCAGTGACGAATACGACCGGATCGACGGCCTGAAGGTGGAAGGGGCGAAGGTCAGCTATGCCCGCCGCCGGGACGATCCCGAGGCCGATATCGGTTTCACGGAGGGCTTTACGGTGGAGTTCGGAACCCCGGCCGAAGCCGAAGCCTTCTGCCTGGGGTTGGGCGATTCCGAAGGCTTTGCCGCGCCGCTCCTCATCGACGACTCCGACGACCGCTTCGACCAGTTGCAGTTGTGGGGATGCTCTTAAACCCATCCCTGACTTGTCTTTTGCTATGCCGTTGCTATGCTGAGGATGTAGCGGGGAGATGAATATGGAACTATCCAGACTATCCGGCGGCGCGTCCATTTATGGCTCCAGCGCCATTACCGAGCAGGTGACGGCGGCGGCCAGGAAGCCGGCAGAGCGCCTGTCCCAACAGGCTGAAAGTACTCGGGTGCAACTGAGCGCCTATGGGCAGCTCAAGTCCGCGACGGCGCAGGTGGAATCGGCGGCCAAGAAGCTTCAGGACAACAGCAGCCTGGGCTCCGCCGCCGATGTCACCAAGACTGCCAAGGGCTTTGCCGATGCGGTCAACAGCGAGGTGAAGGCTGCCAACCAAGCGGCCCAGTCCTCGAGGAACGTCCGGGCTTCCAGGGAGTTGCGGCGGGCCGTGGAAGGCTTCACCGCCAAGGATCGCAACGCCCTGAGCCAAGCCGGGATTTCCTTCGGCCAGGACGGCACGATGAAGGTGGACACCAAGAAGCTGGAAGCCGCTTACCAGGCTAATCCGGATCAGGTGAAGGAAACCCTGGCCCGGGTCGGCAAGGCGGCGGCCGAGGTGAGCACCAAGCAGGTCAGCGACAACGGCGCGGTGGGCGGAGCCATCAACCGCCTCAACGAAAAGCTGGGCACCATCAATCAGCAACAGGCCAACCATCAGGCCAATCTGGCCCAGGCGCAGAAGGCGGTTCAGGAACAGGAGCGCCGCGCCAACGAGCTGCAGCAGACCGCCAGCCAGCAGGCCTTCGGGTTCAATGGCGTCGGGGCCTACAACCAGGTTTACTACTCCTGACCCGGGATACCCTCAGGTCGCCAGTCGCCGCACCCAGTGCGGCGATTTCATTTTGAGGACAGGCTGAGCGTTGGCACGCCGGGAGGAAGCGACTTCCAGCCGGATGGTGGCTGAGCCCTTGATGCCTTCGATCAGCGCCAGGCCCTTGCTCGTGATCCGGTGTTCCTCGCCGGGGCCAAGGAAGCAGTCGCCGGCTTCGCCCTCGACGGTCAACCAGGCGATGCCCTCCAGGCAGCGGACAATCACCCCGTTGCCGTTCAACACCCGCAGGGGCTGGTTTTCCGGCAGCCTAAACTGGGTCCGTTCCAACTCGAGTTCCATACATCTCTCCGGGGTATTGTTTTGGATAGAGTGTAGAAGGTGCCGGAGGAGTGATACAGTCACAGCAAATATAAATTGTGGCCGATACAGTTAATTTTGATTTGAATTGTATCGGTCTCGAGATGGCTGAACTGTGTCGGGAAGAATCCATGACTAATGATTTGTTGCGCTACGAGCGCTTGGCAGAGGAATTGGGCGGCCTCATCGCCAGCGGCACCTTGAGGCCCGGGGATCGGCTGCCCTCGGTGCGGCGCCTGTC
>DASRUX010000382.1:0-6179 GCA_035655235.1 Rhodocyclaceae bacterium
TCCACACCGCCGCCAGCGGCACCAAGATGGAGGCCAAGCAAGTGGTCGGCCTCGTCTACGGCCAGGCGCCGGAGGCGGACATCGACAAGCTGCCCTATTCGGGCGGCGACCTCTCGGCGGCCGTGAAACGCATCCACGGCCGCTACCCGACCCTCAAGCCCTGGCTGGACCAGGGCGTGGTCGGCAATGCCCCGAGCGGCTTCATCGTCCTGCGGGATGATTCCCGCCGGGACGAGTTGCGGGAGCTGATCCGCCAGGAAAACTTCGACCGGGCGCTCCTCTACACCCAGGCCACCGTGGCCGTCGGGCACGGCACCGACAATCTGAACGCGTGGCTGCCCTATGCGTCCTACACCTTCGGCGAGGAATGGATCGGCCAGGCCCCCAAGGGTTGGTGGATCTTGGACGAGAAGACCGGCTGGCAGCGGAAGCCGTAGGCCCCGAAAAACCCCTTTGTGGGCTCCGGGAATGGCGATTCGCATCAAGGAAACGGCGCGCGGGGCGCTGCACAATCCTGACTCCCGTTGTCGGGTAATATCCATCCCCAAGGAGTCATGATGCACATCCACGTTTGCGACCACAGCACCCCGGAAGCCCTTTATCCCTTCGACGCCCGCGGCATCGCCAAGCGCTTCCGCCACGCCGCCATCTTCGGCGCCCTGGATGCCCTGCAGCCGGGTGAGACCATGCGTTTTTGCAACGACCACGACCCGCTGCCCCTGCTCGGCCAGATCCAGCAGTACTACGGCGACCGGGTCGGCATCACCTACCGGCAGCGGGAGCCGGGCGCCATCGTCATCGATTTCGCGGTCCAGGGCTGATTGGTCTATATCGCCGCCGTCACGGTCCTTTCCCTCCTGGCCAGCGTCGCCCTGACGCTGGCAGGGTGGGGTGTGCCGGCGGCCGTGTTTCATCTGGCCTTCGCGGTGGGCATCGTGCCCCTCATCTTCGGGGCCATGATCCACTTCGTGCCGGTGCTCACCCGCTCCGGCAATCCTTCCCGAGGCGTTGCCCTGTTGCCGGGATTCGCCCAGATTGCCGGCCTTCTGGCCGTAGGGACCATGCAGGGCTTCCTGCCCCGGCCGCTGCTCCACGGCGCGGCGACCCTCGATTTCATATTTGCGGCGGTATTGGCCGCCTGGATGGCCAAGCGGGCACGGTCTGCCCTCGGCTCTCCCCATCCGGGCTGGCGCTGGTACTTGGCCGCCCTGGGCTGTTTCCTCCTGGCCCTGGCTGCCGTGCCGGTCCTGACGGCTGTTCCCGAGTTCTATGGCAGCCTGCGGACCTTCCATCTGCACCTGAATACCCTGGGTCTGGTCGGGCTGGCCGCCTTCGGCACCTTGCCCGTCCTGCTGCCCACGGCGCTGGGCAAGCCGGACCCCGAGTCGGGGAGCTGGCTGCGCCGGCGCCTATGGCCGACGACCTTTGCGGTTCTTCTGATCGCGGTAGGGTCGGCTTTCGTGTGGCCGCTTGCCGTGGTCGGTGCGACTCTCCTGCTGGTGGTGGCCCTCGGGCTGGCCGGCCAGTGGTGGCGCCGTTTCGGTCCGGCCAGCCTGTGGAACGACGGTGCTGCCGCTTCCCTGTGCCTGGCCGTGACGGGATTCCTGGCCCTGGTGACGGCCGGGGTGCTGCACGGCATCGGCCTGGTACCGGCCCGGCCGGCGATCGCCGCCTGGGCGGCCGGATTCCTCATGCCCTTGGTGACGGGGGCGCTGAGCCAGTTGCTGCCGGTGTGGCGCTGGCCGGGGCCGGCTACCCCGGCTCGGGCGTTGATGCGGGCCAAGCTGGCGGCCACCGGGCGCTGGCGTGGGCTCCTCTTCATCGGGGCAGGCATCCTCATCGCAGCGGGCCTGCCAGAGGGCGGCGAGGCCCTGGCGGCGGCCGGAATGGCCCTATTTGCCGTCGGACTCGTTCGGGCCGTGGGCGTACCGGCTTCGGCGCGGTAAAATCACGCCTTTTCGCCCTTCATATTTTTGCCATGCGCTATATCTCGACCCGCGGCAACTCGCCCGCCCAAGCTTTCTGCGACATCCTCCTCGGCGGCTTGGCCCCGGACGGCGGCCTCTACCTGCCGGAAAGCTACCCCCAGGTGACCCGGGCCGAGCTGGACGCTTGGCGCAAGCTCTCCTACGCCGACCTGGCCTTTGCGATCCTTTCCAAGTTCATCGACGACATCCCCGCCGCCGACCTGAAGGCCATCGTCGCCAAGACCTACACCGCCGACACCTACCGCTACGTCCGTAACGGCGGCGATGTTGCCAAACGCGCGGCCGAGATCACACCGCTGACCAAGCTGGAAGACGGCCTCTACACCCAGGAACTGTCCAACGGCCCGACCCTGGCCTTCAAGGACATGGCCATGCAGCTCCTCGGCAACCTGTTCGAGTACGTGCTCGACAAGCGGGGCGAGTCCATCAACATCCTGGGCGCCACTTCCGGCGATACCGGCTCCGCCGCCGAGTACGCCATGCGGGGCAAGCACAACGTCAAGGTGTTCATGCTCTCCCCGGACGGCAAGATGAGCGCCTTCCAGCGGGCCCAGATGTACTCCCTGCAGGATGCCAACATCTTCAACATCGCCGTCACCGGCATGTTCGACGACGCCCAGGACATCGTGAAGGCCGTGTCCAACGACGCCGAGTTCAAGAAGAAGTACAAGATCGGCGCCGTCAATTCCATCAACTGGGCCCGGGTCGCTGCCCAGATCGTCTATTACTTCCAGGGCTACTTCCTGGCCACCCAGTCCAACGACGAGCAGGTGGCTTTCGCTGTGCCCTCCGGCAATTTCGGCAACATCTGCGCCGGCCACATCGCCCGCCAGATGGGCCTGCCCATCGCCCGCCTGGTGCTGGCCACCAACGAGAACGATGTCCTGGACGAGTTCTTCCGCACCGGCGTCTACCGTCCCCGCACCACGGCCGAGACCAGCGTCACCTCCAGCCCCTCTATGGACATCTCCAAGGCCTCCAACTTCGAGCGCTTCGTTTTCGACCTGGTGGGCCGCGATCCCGCCGTCGTCCGCGAACTGTGGGCCCAGGTGGACAAGGGCCAGCCCTTCGATCTATCCAAGACCGCCCACTGGGCCAAGCTGCCCCAGTTCGGCTTCGTCTCCGGCAAGAGCAGCCACGCCGACCGGATCAAAACCATCCGTTTCGCCCAGGGCCGCTACAACGTCATGCTGGACACCCACACCGCCGATGGCCTGAAGGTCGCCCTGGAGCACCGTCTGCCCGGCGTGCCCATGGTGGTGCTGGAAACCGCCCAGCCGGCCAAGTTTGAAGAGACCATCCGGGAAGCCCTGGGGCAGGAGCCGGTGCGCCCCGCCGAGCTGAAGGGCATCGAGGAACTGCCCCAGCGGGTGGATGTGATGGCCCCGGATGTCGAGGCCGTCAAGCGCTACCTCGTCGAGCGGGTGTGATCGATGTAATCATCATCGGTGCCGGCGCCGCCGGCATGATGTGCGCCGCCCAGGCCGGCGCCCGGGGGCGCCGGGTGCTGCTGGTGGATCACGGGTCCCAGGTGGGGGAGCGCATCCGCATTTCCGGCGGCGGCCGCTGCAATTTCACCAACCGCAACGTCGGGGCCGAGAACTACCTTTCCCAGAATCCCCATTTCTGCCGCTCTGCCCTGGCCCAGTTTTCCCAGCATGACTTTATTGCCATGGTAGAGCGGGCCGGCATCGCCTACCACGAGCGGGAACACGGCCAGCTGTTCTGCAACGACTCTGCCGGGCAGATCATCGACATGCTGCAAGCTGCCTGCGACGCCGCCGGGGTGCAATGGGCCATGCCTTGCAGCGTCCAGCGGATTGAAGCGATTGCAGACGATCCTCGCGGGCGGCGCTACACCGTCGCCACCGATCAGGGCACTTTCGACTGCCAGTCCCTGGTGGTGGCCACCGGCGGCCTCGCCGTCGCCAAGCTCGGCGCCAGCCCCTTTGGCTACCGGCTGGCGGAGCAATTCGGCATCCCGGTCGTGCCTCCCAAGCCGGCCCTGGTGCCCCTGGCCCTGGCGCCGGAAGTCCTCGCGCCCCTGGCTCCCCTGGCGGGTTCCACCCTCGACGCCATAGCCGGCTTCGATGGGGCGCAATTCCGCGAGAACGTCCTGATCACCCACCGCGGCCTGTCCGGGCCGGCCATCCTGCAAGTCTCGAGCTACTGGCAGATGCAGGAATACCGGGGTGGCAAGAAGCAGCCGGTGGAAATCGACCTCCTACCCGGCGTGGATGCCGCCGCTTGGCTGGCTGAGCACCGCCAGAGCCGGGCCCATCTGCCCAATCTCTTGACCGAGCACCTGCCGCGCCGCTTTGCCCACGAATGGTGTGCCCTCCAGGGCGGCGAAAAGCTGTTGGCGCGGCCCCTGGCCGAACTTTCCCGGAAGGACCTGGAATCCGTGGCCCGGGCTCTCAACGGCTGGGCTTTGATGCCCTCCGGCACCCTGGGCTTCGCCAAGGCGGAAGTCACCCTGGGCGGCGTTTCCACCGCGGCCCTGTCTTCCCGGTCCATGGAAGCCAAGGACAACCCGGGCCTTTTCTTCGTCGGAGAAGTGGTTGACGTGACCGGCTGGCTGGGGGGCTACAACCTCCAGTGGGCCTGGTCCTCCGGCTGGGTCGCCGGCCAGTTCGCCTGACGGGGCCTCAGCCCCGCTTGAGCATATCCAGGGCTACGGCTTCGGCCACCTTGATGCCGTCCACCCCGGCAGAGAGGATTCCCCCAGCATACCCGGCACCTTCGCCGGCAGGGTAGAGGCCCCGGGTGTTGATGCTCTGCAAGTCTTCGCCGCGCTTGATGCGGATGGGCGACGAGGTGCGGGTCTCGACCCCGGTCATGACCGCATCGGCCATGGCGAAGCCCGGGATCTGCCGGGCGAAGGCGGGCAGGGCTTCGCGCAGGGCGTCGACCACGAAGGGCGGCAGGCAGAGGGAAAGATCGGTCCAATGGACGCCGGGCTGATAGGAGGGCTCCACCTCGCCCTGGGCCGCCGACGGCTGGCCCTTGAGGAAGTCCCCCACTCGCTGTGCCGGCGCCGCATAGGTGCCGCCGCCGGCCTCGAAGGCCTTGGACTCCCAGTGGCGCTGAAACTCGATGCCGGCCAGGGGATGGCCCGGATAATCCACCTCGGGGGTGATGCCGACGACGATGCCGCTATTGGCATTGCGCTCGGCGCGGGAATACTGGCTCATGCCGTTGGTGACCACACGCCCGGGCTCCGAAGTGGCGGCGACCACCTGGCCCCCCGGGCACATGCAGAAGCTGTAGGCGGCGCGGCCGTTGCCGCAGTGATGCACCAGCTTGTAGTCGGCGGCCCCCAGGAGCGGGTGGCCGGCGAAGGGACCGAAGCGTGCCCGGTCGATGATGGCCTGGGGATGCTCGATGCGCACGCCGATGGAGAAAGGCTTGGCCTCGATGAAGACGCCCCGGTCGTAGAGCATCTGGAAGGTGTCCCGGGCGCTGTGGCCCACCGCCAGGACCACATGGTCGGTGGCGATTCGCTCGCCATCGGCCAGCACCACGCCACGCACCTGGCCAGGGGCGCCGCCTTCGGGCCGGTCGACCTCGATTTCCTCCACCTTGCAGCCGAAGCGCACCTCGCCGCCCAGGGCAATGATGCTCGCCCGCATCTTCTCCACCATGCTTACCAGCCGGAAGGTGCCGATGTGGGGCTTGCTGACGTAGAGGATTTCCTCCGGCGCGCCGGCCTTGACGAATTCCTCCAGCACTTTGCGGCCGTGGTGGTGCGGGTCCTTGATCTGGCTATGGAGCTTGCCGTCGGAGAAGGTGCCGGCGCCGCCCTCGCCGAACTGGACGTTGGATTCCGGATTCAACTCGCCCTTGCGCCACAGGCCCCAGGTATCCTTGGTCCGCTCCCGAACCGCCTTGCCCCGTTCCAGGATGATGGGCTTGAAGCCCATCTGGGCTAGCAACAGGCCGGCGAACAGGCCGCAGGGGCCTGTGCCGATGACCACCGGCCGGGTCGTCAGCTCGGCCGGTGCCTGGGCGACGAAACGGTAGGTGGTATCGGGGGAGGGCATGACGGTCCGTTCGCCCTTCTGGCGCTTCAATACTGCCGCTTCGTTCTGGACTTCCACGTCCAGGGTGTAGATCAGGTGGATGGCCGACTTTTTCCGGGCGTCGTAGCCGCGGCGGAAGATGGTGAGCTTGAGCAGTTCTCCGTCCTTT
>DASRUX010000383.1:0-7674 GCA_035655235.1 Rhodocyclaceae bacterium
CGGGCCATCCTCCAGGAGGGCCATGTTGCCCAGGTGGAGGTCGCCGTGGCATTCCCGGACGAAGCCGTTAGCCTGGCGCCGGGCGATGAGGTTGTCCTGGTGTTGGTATTCGGCGCGGCTCCAGGTTTCGAGAGCGTCGAGGCAGGGCAGGGAGTCTGGTGCAGCCAGGGTCCGCAGGGCGGTGAAATTGTCCTCCACCGGCGTCCACACGGCGGCGGGGCTGCCGTGGCCGCTGGCGATCGTAGCCGAGGGGATGCCGGCGTGGAATGCCGCCACCGCCGCCGCCAGGGCATCCACATGTCCAGCGTTGAGCCCACTCTGAGCGAGCTGCCGGTCGAGGAGGGCATCCTGGGGGAACTGGGCCATCCGGACGGCGAATTCGAATGGCTCCCCATCCCCGCCGAGGGCAGGCGCTTCCGGTGTTCCGGCGATGGGTACCACGTCCACATAGAGTCTGGAAGCCTGCCGGCGGTTGAGGCGCAGTTCCTCCGCGCAGAAGAACTGCCGCCTTTCCAGGCGGGTGTAATCCACAAAGCCCAGGTCCACGGCCTTCTTGATCTTGTAGGCGTAGCTGCCGGTGAGGAGGACGAAGGAAATATGGGTTTCGATGACCGTAATCCCGGCCACCGGATGGGGATAGCGTGCCGGGTCCCACAGGGACTCCACCAGTCGTCGTTGGGCTTCCAGGGGCGTTGCAGGGGCCATCTCACTCCTCCGGGAGATTGCTGGACTGCTCGGGCGGTGAAGCGGTTCCTTGAAGGGAACCGAGCCATCGTACGGCAGGAACCGCCATCGCCCCTTGATGCCGGCGGGTTCCTGCATTCTTTATAGCATTGGAATGGGCGGACTTGCGGCTCGCTTCTGGAAATCAACCTGCCCGATGACCTTCACTGCCAAGAGCTAAGGGGTATTGCTGCCTGCGCTCGTCTTTGGAAACTGGGCTCGCCATAACTTTAGGTGGTCTCGAATCGCCTCGGGTGCTTCGATCTGCGGCAGCGAATGGCGGTCGGCTGCTGGCTCCTTCTCCTCCTTGGGCTCAGTGGCGGCAGCTGTTTCATCGGGGTTGTCCCGATCTTCCCAACCCTTGATCAGACGGCTGGCCTTGGCGAAGGCGTTTTCAAAGGAATCCGTGGCCGGGAGGGATTCTTTGAAGAAGGCGCGGCCAAAATAAGTAAAATCATTTTCGTCTGCGCAGCCGAATGAACGCCGGTCGGCGCGGGCTGCGGTGATCAGCAGGGTTCCCGAATCCTTCAGTGGTTCGATGAAGCTGCCCGCGTAGCAGGCGGAAATGACGACGACCTTCCAGCGGATTCCCGATTCCTTGAGCAGGGACGCAAGTTCCTTCGCGCTCAGATCGGGAAAACGCATTCCCTCCAGGTCCAGGCTGATGGTGCCTTCCTTAGAACCATGGCTGGTCAGGTACAGGAACAGAATGTCACGCTCCTTATCCATCTTGGCTGCGATGGCGGAAACGGCTTTACGGATGCTGGTCACAGTCGCCAAAGGATTGGAGCCAATGGTGTTCCGGCTGTTGACGAGCGCAACGGTGCGGCCACGGGTGGCGAACTTTGCCTCGAACTGGGCACGGACAAAATCCACCTCCCGCCTGAAGACCTCCTGGGTACCGTCTCCGGCGATGGCCAGGAGGTACATGTTGATCGCTTCCCCGGAACTCGGCTTCAATTTACGGAGGGCGCGGTTGAGCTGATCGGCTTCGGTATAGAGGGCGCGTTCGGTATTGGCCTTGGCCCGACGCCGTTCTTCCTCGGCCAGCTTCTTCAGGCGTCCGTACTCCCAGACCCCCGCATCCTGGGTGCGCCCATCGCTCTGGGCTTTCGCATAGGTCAGGGTCCCTTGCCCCTCGTACATGCCGTACTGGAATCCACCGCGATAGATATCGCCGTTGGGGAGATGAAGCTCGCCCTGGCCGTTGGGCACCCAATTCTGCATTTCACCTACGTAGCGGGCGCCATCTGTCCTGTGGGCAGTCACCTTGCCCACCAATAGGCCACCTTTGAATTCGCCCTCGAAGGTATTGCCCTCCGGGTCGGAGTACTTGCCGGAGCCATCGAGCCGCCAATCGCGGAATTGACCTTCCTGCTTGGCTCCATTGGGATAGGTGATGAGGCCGTGCCCTTCAAGTTTTCCAGTGACGAAATCGCCTTCGTACGTCGGGCCGTCGGGAATGGCGTAGCGCCCCTTGCCTTCGAATTCACCGCGCACGAATTCGCCCTTATAGGTTCGTCCATTCTTCTGATGGAGTTCGCCTTTTCCCCAGAACTGCCCTTGGCGGAATTCGCCCGTATATTCCTGCGTCGGCGATACCAGGTGTCCTTGTCCGTGGTAGAGGTTGTTCTGAAACTCTCCCTCGTACTCGCTGCCGTTGTCCTTGAGGCGTCCATGGCCTTCGAGCTGGCCCAAGCGGGCTTGGCCTTGATAAACGGCACCGGCGTTGGTGGTCAGGGTGATTGCGCCGGAGGGAAGGCCTTGGTCGAACTCCCCTTCGACGATATCCCCAGCAGGGGAGCGGAGGCGTCCCTTGCCCGAGAACAGCCCGTTCACGAAACCGCCGGAGTAGGAAGATCCATTGCTCCACTCGACACGCCCTTCGCCTTGGCGTTGCCCGTCAACCAGTGGTCCCCAATACCGTCCACCATCAGGCGTGATGGCTGCGGGAGGTTCGTTTGCCGTCTCGGCTGCGAAAGTGCCGGCTGGCGCAATGGCGAGGATGCCCAACCAGCCTGCCACGAGGAGAGTTTTTGCCACGAAGAAGCCCCTACCGTCAGATGAGTTGCAATATATGACGGTAGGCTAACTTGCCGGGGGGCCGCAATCAAGGTTCGTTTATTAGGACAGCCGGTTGTTGGCGACTAACAGCCTGGGCCGGTGGTACTGATCTTGGCCCCAATCAGTCTTGCCATACTCAGTCATCCTGTATATAAATACAGGTCACCCCGCATCGACCTTCCCTCATGGCCTCCACCCAAGACATTCCCACTGCCGGCTACCTGGCCAAGCTCAACGACGCCCAGCGGGAGGCAGTCCGGTACGGGATCGGGGAAGGGGAGGGCGGCGGGCCGCTCCTGGTGATTGCCGGGGCCGGCTCAGGCAAGACCAATACCCTGGCCCACCGGGTCGCCCATCTCATCGTCCATGGCGCCGCTCCGGAGCGCATCCTGCTCCTCACCTTTTCCCGGCGGGCGGCGGACGAGATGACCCGGCGGGTGACCCGCATCGTCGCCCAGGCGGCGGTTGGGCAGCCGGCCCTTGCCGACGCGGCTCTGCCTTGGTCCGGCACCTTCCACAGCGTCGGGGTGCGGCTCCTGCGGGAATACGCCGGCCGCATCGGCCTCGACCCGGGATTCACCATCCACGACCGGGAGGATTCTGCCGACCTCATGAACCTGGTCCGCCATGAGCTGGGCTTCTCGGCCAAGGCCAAGCGCTTTCCCATGAAGGGCACCTGCCTTGCCATCTACTCGGCGGCGGTCAATACCCAGGCGGACCTGACCGCCGTGCTGCTGAGCTCCTTCCCCTGGTGCGCCGAGTGGCTGACCGAACTTAAGCAGCTCTTCCAGGCCTATGTGGAAGCCAAGCAGGCCCAGCAGGTGCTGGATTACGACGACCTGCTCCTCTACTGGGCCCACATGGCGGCGGAGCCGGAACTCGCCCGGGAACTGGGCGAGCGCTTCAGCCACGTCCTGGTGGATGAATACCAGGACACCAACAAGCTCCAGGCTTCCATCCTGCTGGCCATGAAGCCGGACGGCCGGGGCCTCACCGTGGTGGGGGACGATGCCCAGTCCATCTATGCTTTCCGCGGCGCGACGGTGCGGAACATCCTGGATTTCCCCGGACACTTCACCCCCGCTGCCCGCCAGGTGACCCTGGACCGCAACTACCGCTCCACCCAGCCCATCCTGGCCGCCGCCAATGCGGTCATCGCCAAGGCCAAGGAACGCTTCACCAAGGACCTCTGGAGCGAGCGCAATGCCACCCAGCGTCCCCGCCTGGTGTCGGTGCGGGACGACGCCGACCAGGCCAATTTCGTGGTGGAGCAGGTGCTGGCCCGTCGGGAGTTGGGGGTGAAGCTCAAGTCCCAGGCGGTGCTGTTCCGCTCCTCCCAGCACAGCGCCCGGCTGGAGGTGGAGCTGACCCGGCGCAACATCCCCTACGTGAAATTCGGCGGCCTCAAGTTCCTGGAGGCGGCGCACGTCAACGATGTCCTGGCGGTGCTGCGCTGGGGGCAGAATCTTCGGGACCGGGTGGCGGGCTTCCGGGCCATGCAACTCCTGGCCGGCATCGGTCCCAAGACGGCGGCCAAGGTCCTGGACAACGTCACCGGCGCGGCGCCGGGCTGCGCCCTCCTGTCCGAGCAGCCGGTGCCGGAGGGTGCCCGGGCCGGCTGGCTGGAGTTGGTGCCCCTGCTGGAGAACCTGGCCGCCAAATCGGCCCCCTGGCCCGCCGCCTTCGAAGCGGTGTGCCGCTGGTACCAGGAGCCCTTGGAGCGCATCTACGACGACGCCCACATCCGCCAGGGGGATATCGACCAGCTGGCCCGCATCGCCGCCACCTATCCGACCCAGGAACGCTTCCTCACCGAACTCACCCTGGACCCGCCAGACGCCACCAGCGACCAGGCCGGGCCGCCCCTGCTGGACGAGGATTACCTCATCCTGTCCACCATCCACTCCGCCAAGGGCAAGGAATGGACTTCGGTGACGCTCCTCAACGCCGTGGACGGCTGTCTGCCCTCGGACCTGGCCACGGGCAGCCAGGACGATATCGAGGAGGAACGGCGGCTCCTCTATGTCGCCATGACCCGGGCCAAGGATCACCTCGATCTCCTGCTGCCCCAGCGCTTCTACGTTTCCGGCCAGGCCGGGCTGGGGGACCGGCATGTCTATGGCAGCCGCACCCGCTTCATTTCCCAGGCCATGCTGCCCCATTTCGAGTCCATTTCCTGGCCCCAGCCTGCCGGTGGGCAGGAGGGATCCTCGGTGGCCCAGGCAACCGCCGTGGACCTGGCGGCGCGGATGCGCTCCATGTGGCGCTGACCCCTTCCTTTCGTCGTAAGCGTTCGCGCGTATTTCTCCGAAAGTGAGCAGTGCATACCATTGCTCACAAATTCCAACATGACAGCGGGCCGCGGGGCAGATGTTTCCCGACGGTGCCAAAGCAACGACAGAACGGAGAACAGCATCGCCATGACAATAAGAATCATCGATAAGGAGGGGGCCTGCCGGCTCGTCTTTGATGGTTGCCTGACCGCGGAATTTTCCCGGGAACTGGAAGACCGCATCATCGAGGCCCTGCGCCGCTATACCCGGTTCGAAGTGGACCTTTCCGGGGTGAAGGAGGTGGATCAGTGCGGGCTCCATCTGCTCCATATCCTCAACACCCTCGGCGGCAGCCATGTGGAAACGGTGGCCGATTCGCCGGTGGTGGTGGAGGCCAGCCGGGAGTGGTATCCGCCGCAGCACGCCGGCGCCTGGTATGGCCGCTGCCATGCCGAATACGCCCAGGCGGCGTAGGCCATCATGGCAGCAGGATTCCGGTCCGTGCTGCTTTTTTCCCTGATGGCTGCCGTCGCCATGCCGGCGCCCGCCGCTATCGACCTCAAGCCCGGCACCACCGCCGAACGGCCTGCCGGGCCCGCCGGCAAGAAGCGGGTACGGGAAGCTCGCCACCGGGAGCGGGAAGTGAAGCGCCTCGCCGCCCGGGCTGTCGAGCAGATCGTGATCCTAGGCGAAATCGACCTCGGTATGCAGGACGGCATCTGGTTTACCCAAGGCCTCGACTTGGCCGACCTGATTTTCGAACTCTTCAGCGGCCACGAGTAAGCCGGGCTCCCCGCGCCCCATGACTTGGGGCAATTCCATCGGCCCCCGCTTGTGATAGTGTTTTCGCCATGGGCGCCCCATCCGGGGCCTATCCGCGGGGATTCATCATGAAAACCATGGTCACCATCGACGGCAACGAAGCCGTCGCCTCCGTCGCCTTCCGGGCCTCCGAACTCATCGCTATCTATCCCATCACCCCATCCTCCGCCATGGGCGAACTCGCGGACGAATGGGCGGCGGCCGGCCGCAGCAACCTGTGGGGCAGCGTCCCGAAAGTGGTGGAGATGCAGTCCGAGGGAGGGGCCGCCGGCGCGGTCCACGGTGCCCTCCAGGCCGGTGCCTTGGCCACCACCTTCACCTCGTCCCAGGGGCTGCTGCTCATGATCCCCAACATGTACAAGATCGCCGGGGAGCTGACCCCCGCCGTCTTCCATGTGGCGGCCCGGGCGGTGGCGACCCATGCCCTGTCCATCTTCGGCGACCATTCGGACGTGATGGCCACCCGAGCTACCGGCTTCGCCCTTCTATCCTCCGCCAGCGTTCAGGAAGCCCAGGACTTCGCCGCCATCGCCACGGCGGCCACCCTGGCGGGGCGCATCCCGGTACTGCATTTCTTCGATGGCTTCCGCACCTCCCACGAGGTGTCCAAGATCGAGGCGCTGGATGACGACGCCCTGCGCCAACTTCTCCCCGCCGAGGATGTGCTTGCCCAGCGCTCCCGCGCCCTGACCCCGGAACATCCCGTGGTGCGGGGCACCGCCCAGAACCCCGACGCCTTCTTCCAATCCCGGGAGGCCCAGAATCCCTGGTTCGACGCCTTCCCGGACCGGGTGCAGGCGGCCATGGACCGCTTTGCCGAACTCACCGGCCGGCAGTACCGGCTCTTCGATTACGTCGGCGCACCGGATGCGGAGCGGGTCGTCGTCCTCATGGGCTCGGGGGCGGAGACGGTCCAGGAGACCGTGGAACACCTTAACCGGCGCGGGGAGAAGGTGGGCGTCCTCAAGGTGCGGCTGTTCCGGCCCTTCGCCCCGGCCGCCCTGGTGGCGGCCCTGCCGGCCAGCGTCCGGGCCATCGCCGTGCTGGATCGCTGCAAGGAGCCCGGCGCCGACGGCGAGCCCCTGTTCAAGGATGTGCTGGTGGCCCTGGCCGAGGATGCTGCCGGCCCGGCGCCTCGTTTCGCCAGGATGCCCCGGGTGCTCGGCGGGCGCTACGGGTTGGCGTCCAAGGAATTCGATCCCGGCATGGTCAAGGCGGTGTTCGATGCCCTGGCCGAACCCGAGCCCCGGCGCCGTTTCACCGTGGGCATCGCGGACGATGTGGAGGGCCTGTCCATCGCCTGGGACCCGGCCTTCCGCACCGATGCGGCGGCCCGTGTCTTCGCCGCCGTCTTCTACGGGCTGGGAGCCGACGGCACCGTGTCGGCCAACAAGAATTCCATCAAGATCATCGGCGACGAAACCGATCTCTTCGCCCAGGGCTATTTCGTCTACGACTCCAAGAAGTCCGGGGCCATGACGGTCTCCCACCTGCGCTTCGGGCCGGAGCCCATCCGTTCCGCCTATCTCACCGGGGCCGGGGATGCCCGCTTCGTGGCCTGCCACCAGCCCCGTTTCCTGGAACGCCACGATATTCTTTCCCACGCGGCACCGGGAGCCGTCTTCCTGCTGAACACCAGCGCTTCCGCCGACCGGACTTGGGATGCCCTGCCGGCCCGGGTGCAGCGGCAGATCGTGGAAAAGGGGCTGCAGTTCTACGTCATCGACGGCTACCGGGTGGCCCATGAGGCCGGGGTGGGCGGGCACATCAACACCGTCATGCAGACCTGCTT
>DASRUX010000384.1:0-8610 GCA_035655235.1 Rhodocyclaceae bacterium
TAACGATGTCCGCGACGCCCTCCTGGGTTTCGCTGCCGTCAATGGCCGCCTACCCTGCCCGGCCAGCACCACATCCAACGGCTACGAGTCCTTCTGCACCAACGCCACCGGTGCCTGCGGTCCGGCCGTCGTCGTGCCACCGGGCGTGGCCCAACCCCACGGCCGGTGCAGCGCCCCCTTCAACGGCTACCTGCCAGCCGCGACCCTCGGTCTGCAGGGCGCATCCGGTGGCTACCTGATCGACGGCCTGGGTCCCGATCCGGTCAACCGGATCCGTTACGCGGTAGCCGACAATACCGCCCCCCTGAACAACAACGGAGCCTGCTCCCCCGCCAGCCCCAGCTACCGCCTCATCACCGGCACCTGCAACGAAGTGAAAACCGACTCCACCAACTGGACTCCCTCCGCCACCAACCTGCTGCTCCGGGTCTGCCAGGATGCCGGCTGTGCCGTGCAGCACGTCAACAACGCCGTCGCCGTCCTCGTCGCCCCCGGGAAGAACGGTGCCGGCACAGGCACCGACGAGGCTGAAAATTACGATGGCGACAACCTGTTCGTCAGCCACTCGCCCACCGAGACGGGCGCCCCGGCCGGCGAATTCGACGACATCGTCACCTGGATCGCCCCGTCCACGCTGCTCAATCGCCTGTACCAGGCCGGCCGGCTTCCCTGAGGCAGCGAATCCCCATGCACTCTATCCTGCTGGTCGAGGACGACCCCGCCCTGCGCGCCCTGGTCGTCAGTGCCCTCGCCAGGAATTTCGAAGTCATCGAAGCCGAAAACCGCCCGGAGGCGCTGGCCGCCTTGCATGCCAGGCCGGAAATCCTCGCCGCGCTCATCGACCTGGGCCTCCCCCCGGAACCCCATTCCCCCCGGGAAGGACTGGCCATCCTCCAGGCGCTGCGCACCGAGGGGCTGCCGGTCAAGGCCGTCGTCCTCACCGGCCAGGATGACGAGGCCGCCGCCCTGGCGGCCATCCAGGAAGGCGCCTTCGACTTCCTCGGCAAGCCGGCGCCCCTGGCCGCCATCGCCGCTGCCATCGAACGGGCGATCTTCTTCGCCGCAAAGGAAAGGGAACTGGCCCGCCGCGGCGTCGCCCGCCTGGCCATCAGCGCCCCCCTGGGCGAGGGGCTGCGCAACGTCCGGGACGAGGCCGAGGAAAGGCTGGTCCGCCAGGTTCTCCAGAACACCGCCTTCAATGTCCACGAGGCGGCCCGGCGCCTGGGCGTGAAGCGGGAAAACGTCTATTACCTGCTGAAGAAATTCGGCATCACCCGCGATGCTTGAGCGCCTGCAGGGGCTCTACCCCCTTTTCATCCTGGCGGGGCTGGTCATCGGCGGCGTGCTGTTCGTGCTGCACCGGCTGGCCAGGGAGCGGGACCGGGTCGCCCTGGATCTCATCCGCCTCAACGAAACTCTGGGTTTCGACCTCTTTCCCTTCCTGGAAGGCGCCGCCGACCGCCTGATCCTGGCTGGCTTCCAGGGCATGGCATGGGAAATCGACTGGTTCGGCTCCACCTCCCGGGGAGAAAAAGGTGACATCGGCAACGCCCCCGGGTCCCCCTGGGAGCGGGATGTCACCGCCCCCGACATTGCCGTCAGGATCCGTCTCCATCCGGGCAAGCTCGCCGGCGAACGCCGATTCCTTGCTCTGCACCTGTGCGAAACCCTGGTCCTGCTCCTCAAGACTGATGCCTGGATCAAGGCAGGCAGCGTCGCGTCGGCCCTGTCGGAATTCCAGCGTCTGACCCTGTTCCTCGGCCACGACGTGAAGAACCTGGCCCAGTTCGTCCGCATTGCCAGCGACCAGATCGAATCCCTGCCGGCCGAGGAGGAACAACGCTATCTCGACCAATTGCGCAGCACCCTTCCACTCTTCCGGGAACGGAGCGAGCGGATCATCCAGGCACTGACCCGCAGCCATCCGCCGGGAGGCGAACCGGCCGACATTGCCTTGGCAGCCACCATCGAACGGCTTTGCGCGGCTCAGGAAGTGCCGGTGCGGATCACCGGCGATGCCGTAGCCAGGGTTCAGCCCGCTTCCCTGGACGGCATTCTCGACAATCTGATCCGCAACCATGACGAGCATGCGTCCGGACTTGCTCTACAAGTGGAAATCCATGGGGCGGAAGATACGGCCATCACCCGGATCACCAGCGGCAAGGCAGGCCAGGCGGACCTGCTACGCCTCTTCGAGCCCTTCTGGACCAGTTCGGCCACCGGCCTGGGGCTGGGCCTCTACCAGGCCCGGCAACTCGCCCTGGAGCAAGGCGGCAACCTGAATGCGACCGTCCATGGCGGCCGGCTGTGCTTCGAACTCCGACTACCATCGGCGTCCTGAGCATCCACTGTAAAAACTCTAGACTCCCCAGATTGTTGCCACGGGCATATATTCCAATCGCCTAAACCAACGTGGAGACAATCCCATGCAACAACCATCCCGCAAACAAGGCGGTTTCACCCTGGTGGAAATCGCCATCGTCCTGGTCATCATCGGCCTGCTGCTCGGCGGCGTACTGAAGGGGCAGGAAATGATCGAGAACGGCCGCGTGAAGTCGGCCTCGAACGATCTAAACGGCATCACCGCCGCCTATAACAGCTATATTGACCGTTACCGGCGCATTCCGGGCGATGATGGTCCCCAGGGCACGCTCAACGCTCGGGGTGGAAGCTGGGGCAATGCCGTGGCAGCAGGCAACGTCAACGGCACCATTGATGCGGCAACCGGCGATGCTTTTAATGGCACGGGAGAGGTCGATAACTTCTTCCAACACCTGCGCGCCGCCGGCTTCCTCACCGGAGATGCGAACGCCACCGGCGCAAACGCCTTGCCTACCAACGCCTGGGGCGGCCGGGTCGGCATTCTCAATGCAGCAGGCATTCAGGGCCGCGCGAACAATGCGGTTCGACTGATGGCATGCATGGGCAATGTCTCCGGGAAAGCGGCCCAAGCGCTGGATGCCCAACTGGATGACGGCGCCCCCAATCGCGGAAGCCTACGGGCGACCCAAGGCGGCAACAATACCGTCCCAGCCGGTGCAGCAGGGGCCTACAACGAAGGCCAGGTTTATACCGTCTGCCGCGATCTGACGTAAACAGGCTGCAAAGGGCCGGCTCTCGGGGCTGGCTCTTTTTCTTGCCGCCCTACTTCTTCAGCAACTTCCCATCCGCCGCCGCCAAGCTCTCCGGCGGCCCGAGCAGTACCACCACATCACCCTCCCGCAGCACCGTTTCCGGTACCGGCTCCACGGCCCGGATGCCGCGCCGGCGGATGGCGCTCACTTCGCAACCGAACCTGGCCAAATCGAGTTCCGCCAGGGTCTTGCCGATACCCGCCGAGCCGGCCGTGAGCCAGACGGAATGGAGCCGCGGCTGGTCGTCCTCGTCCCCTTCGGTATCCGACAGGCCGTGGAAGAAGCCCCGCAGGAGCTTGTAGCGCTGGGAGCGGGCATCCCGGACCCGGCGTAGCACCCGGTTCAGCGGCACGCCCACCAGCACCAGGGCGTGGGAGGCCAGCATCAAGCTCGCCTCCAGGGATTCCGGCACCACCTCCGCCGCACCGGCCTTGGTCAGGCGCCCCATGTCCCGCTCGTCCCGGGTACGGACCACCACCGGCAGTTCGGGACGCAGTTCATGGACGTGGTGGAGGATTTTCTCGGAGGCCTGGGTATCAGCCACCGCCACCACCACCACGCTGGCCCGCATCAACCCTGCCGCAGATAGGCTTTCCCGCCGGGTGGCGTCGCCGAAGACCACGTTCTCGCCGGCAGCGGAAGCCTCCCGGACCCGGTCCGGGTCCAGGTCCAGGGCTACCCACTCGACTCCCTCCTGCCCCATGAAACGGGCTAGGTGCTGGCCGCTACGGCCGAAGCCGCAGATGATGGCGTGCTTCTCGGTGCCCATGGTCTGGGCGGCGATCTTGGTGAGCTGCATGGAGCGCATCAGCCATTCGCTCGCCACGAAGCGCATGACGATCTTTTCGCTGTAATGGACGATGAAGGGCGCCACCAGCATCGAGAGCACCAGGGCGGTAAGCACCGCCTGTTCGACCAGCCGGGGCATGCGCCCCACTTCCCCCAGGAGGACGAAGCCGAATTCGCCGCCGGCGGCCAACCACAAGGCCGCCCGGATGGCATTGCCGGGGGACGCTCCCAGCCGCCAGGACAGCAGCCCGACGATAGCCCCCTTCGCCAGCAGCAGGGCGGCCAAGACGCCCAACACCAGGGCCCAGTGCTGGAACAGGATCTGCATGTCCAGCTTGACGCCGATGGTGACGAAGAAGAGCCCCATCAGCACATCCCGGAAGGGCTGGATATCCTCCTCCACCTGGAGCCGGTACTCGGTTTCCGAAATCAGCATGCCGGCCACGAAGGCGCCCAGGGCCAGGGACAAGCCAGCCCACTCGGTGATCTGCGCCAGCCCCAGGGTGATGAGCAGCACGTTGAGGACGAACACCTCGGAGGACTTGGCCCGGGCCACGAAATGGAACCAGCGGCGCATGAAGTGCTGGCCGAAATAGAGGATCACCGCCAGCACCGCCACCGCCTTCAAAAGCGCGATACCCAGGAGCGCCGCCAGCTTCTCTGGCGGCTGGGACAGGGAGGGGATGAGCACCAGCAGGGGCACCACCGCCAGATCCTGAAAGAGGAGCACGCCGATGATGTCCCGGCCATGGGGGGAATCGAGCTGCATGCGCTCGGCCAGGAGCTTGGAGAGCACGGCGGTGGAGGACATGGCCAGCACCCCACCCAGGGCGATGCCCAGTTGCCACGAGAGCCCGAGGACCATGACCAGCCCCGCCACCACCGCCATGGTAATAAGCACCTGGAGCAGCCCCAGCCCGAACACGATGCGCTTCATGGCGTAAAGCTTGGGCAGGGAGAACTCCAGGCCGATGGAGAACATCAGAAACACAACGCCGAACTCGGCCAGGTGCTGGGCCTGGGCCATATTGCCCAGGACGTTGAAGGCGTGAGGCCCGATCAACCCGCCCACCAGCAGGTAGCCGAGGATAGGCGGCAGGTTGAGGCGGCGGAAAAGGACCACGGCCAGAACCGACGTGCCAAGCAGGACGAGGACGAGGAACAGGGTGTTCAAGGGAGGGGGGCGAACTCGGGTATACTCCGAACATCATAATCGTATCAACCGCATGAACCCAAGCGCTCCTCCCACGAATTTCGCCCCGGAACGGGCGCTGGAGCTGGCTCGGCAAACCCTGAGGATCGAGGCGGATGCCGTCCTGGGTTTGGTCGACCGGCTCGATGGCGCGTTCACCGCCGCCGTCCAGCTCATCCTCAATTGCCGGGGCCGCCTGATCGTCAGCGGCATCGGCAAATCCGGCCACGTCGCCCGCAAGATCGCCTCGACCATGGCGAGCACCGGCACGCCGGCCTATTTCGTCCATCCGGCCGAAGCCAGCCACGGCGACCTGGGCATGATCACCCGGGACGACGTGCTGCTGGCCCTCTCCAATTCCGGCGAATCCGAGGAACTGGTGCGCATCGTCCCCATCGTCAAACGCCAGGGGGCCAAGCTCATCGCCATGACCGGCAACCCCGCCTCGTCCCTGGGCCGTGAGGCGGACGTCCATCTGGATTCCGGCGTTTCCCAGGAAGCCTGCCCCCTCAACCTCGCCCCCACCGCCAGCACCACGGCGGCGCTGGCCCTGGGCGATGCCCTGGCCGTCGCCCTCCTGGACGCCCGCGGCTTCGGCCCCGAGGATTTCGCCCGCTCCCATCCCGGCGGCTCCCTGGGCCGGCGGCTGCTGACCCACGTCAAGGATGTCATGCGGACCGGCGAAAGAGTGCCGACAGTGCTGCCGGAAGCCGGCCTGCCCGAGGCCATCGTCGCCATGTCCCGGGGCGGCCTGGGGCTGGTGGCCGTCGTCACTGCCGACAACAAGGCGGTCGGCATCTTCACCGATGGCGACCTGCGCCGGGCCTTCGAAAAGCGCCTCGACCTGCAGAACGCCCGCATCGACGCCGTGATGCACCCGAATCCCCGCGCCATCGGCCCCGACCAACTGGCGGTGGAAGCCGTCGAGATGATGGAGCGGCACCGCATCAACGCGCTCCTGGTCACCGACGCCGAATCCCGTCTGGTGGGCGCCCTCAACATGCACGACCTCTTCAACGCCAAGGTGATCTGATGAGCGACCCCAGAAGCCGCGCTGCCCGCATCAAGCTGATGGTCTTCGACATCGACGGCGTCATGACCGACGGCGGCCTCCATTACACCGACGACGGCAAGGAGCTGAAAACCTTCAATGTCCAGGACGGCCTGGGGCTGAAGCTCATGCAGCGGGCCGGCATCGAACTGGCCATCGTCACCGGCCGCACCTCCAACGTGGTGGCCTGCCGGGCCGCCGACCTGGGGATCGAGCACGTTTTCCAGGGCATCGCCAACAAGCGGGTTGCCGTGTCCGGGCTCATGGAGAAGCTGGGGCTGCAATGGCCTGACGTAGCCTTCATGGGCGACGATTTCATCGACCTGCCGGCTATGCTTCAGTGCGGTTTCGCCGTGGCGCCCGCCAACGCCCATTCCCTGGTGAAGGTGCGTGCCCATCTGGTCACCCAGGCCGCCGGCGGCCACGGTGCCGTGCGGGAAGCGGTGGAATTCGTCCTGACCGCCCAGGGCAAGCTGGAATCCCTGTTCGCTTCCTACCTGGAAATGTGATGAAGCGCTGGACCAGCCAACAGCTCTTTCCCGTCATCCTCCTGAGCCTATTGGCGGCGCTCAGCTTCTGGCTGGCCCATTCCGTGGACCTGCCGGAACCCCGCCTGGACGGCAAGCAGCGCCACGACCCCGACGCCTTTATCGAAAATTTCCAGGTCCGCCGCCTGGACACTACCGGCACCCTCCAATACCGCCTGACCGCGCCCCGCATGCAGCACTTCCCGGACGACGACAGTTCCCTTCTCACCCAGCCCCGGCTCGACTATTACCGGCCGGACCAGCCGCCCATGACCTTGTCCGGCAAGAACGGCTACGTGGCTTCCAAGGGCGAGACGGTGTTCTTCTGGGACGACGTGAAGGCCACCCGGGCCGCTTCCGACGACCACCCGGCCATGGTGGCCACCATGCCCGACCTCACCGTCCAGCCGGACGAAGGATTCGCCTTTACCGACAGCCCGGTGGAAATCACCCAGGGGCGGTCCTGGCTGAAGGGAATCGGCATGGAAATCGACAACGACAACTCCGTCCTGATCCTGAAATCCCAGGTCACCGGGACCTACTACACTCCCAAGGCGCCCCGATGAAGACTCATGCCGCGCTCCTCGCCCTTGCCGCCTCCTGCCTGATGGCCCTTTCCGCGCCCACCCTGGCCGAGCGGGCCGACAAGGACAAGCCGATCCAGTTGGAAGCCCAACGCATCACGGTGGACGACGCCAAGAAGATCCAGATCATGGAAGGTAACGTGGTGCTCACCCAGGGCACCCTCATGATCCAGTCCGACAAGATCGTCATTTCCGAGGACAAGTACGGTTTCCAGAAGGGCGTCGCCACCAGCGGCAAGAACGGCCTCGCCCGCATCCGCCAGAAGCGGGAAGGCAAGGACGAATTCATCGAAGGCGAAGCCGAGCGCATCGAATACGACACCCACAGCGAGGTGGCGGAACTGTTCCGCCGGGCCTGGGTGAAGAGCGGCGACGACCAGGTCAAGGGCGACTACATCTGGTACGACGCCATCAGCGAGAAATACACGGCCACGGCCGGCACCAGCCGCGACCCCAAGGCGCCGCCTCCGCGGGTCCGGGTCGTGATCCAGCCGAAGGGCAAGAGCACCGGAGCGGACAACTCGCCCGCCAAGAAAGGCGAGCCGCTCGAACTGAAGGAAGCCGGGAAACTCGATAACAAGCCCCAGAGAGAGGAGTGAGCATGACCCAGTACATCATTGCGGAACGCCGCGGCGCCGACAAGAAGGTCGGCCTCATCACCCTGAACCGCCCCCAACAGTTGAACGCCCTGTGCGACCAGCTGGTGGAAGAGATGGCCGCCGCCCTGGACGCCTTCGAGGCGGATGAGAACATCGGCTGCATCGTCATCACCGGTTCCGAAAAGGCCTTCGCCGCCGGCGCAGACATCTCCGCCATGAAGAACTACTCCTACATGGACGCCTACAAGGCGGATTTCATCACCCGCCACTGGGAACGGGTGAAGTCCTGCCGCAAGCCGGTCATCGCCGCGGTGGCGGGCTACGCCCTGGGCGGTGGCTGCGAGATGGCCATGATGTGCGACTTCATCATCGCCGCCGACAACGCCCAGTTCGGCCAGCCCGAAATCAAGCTCGGCACCCTGCCCGGCGCCGGCGGCACCCAGCGCCTGCCCCGGGCCATCGGCAAGTCCAAGGCCATGGACATGTGCCTGACCGCCCGCATGATGGACGCAACCGAAGCCGAGCGCGCCGGCCTGGTTTCCCGCATCGTGCCCACCGAAAAACTGCTGGAAGAAGCCCTGGCCGCGGCCGAGAAGATTGCGGGCTATTCCCTGCCCGTGGTCATGATGATCAAGGAGTCGGTGAATCGGGCCTTCGAGTCCTCCTTGTCCGAGGGACTGCTCTTCGAGCGCCGGGTTTTCCACGCCGCCTTCGGCCTGGAAGACCAGAAGGAA
>DASRUX010000385.1:0-5952 GCA_035655235.1 Rhodocyclaceae bacterium
GGAGGGATGCTTGGTGAGGCGGTCCAGGGCCTTGGCGAAGTCTGCATCGGAACCGCGGAATTCGATGTGGAAGCCTGCCCAGGTTTCATCGGCGTGAAACCACGGGTGCAGGAAAAGGTGTCCAGGAACCGGCATTGCTGAGCTCGAATATATTCAGTCCCAATATTAGCAATTCTCGGGCCAGTCGTCTGGAGAATTAAGGTTCCGGAAAGCGTCTTCGGCGTCGGAAAAATCGGCGATCCGGCAATCCAGCTGGGCTTGCCATAGGCCGACCTTGCGCTCGCCGGTGTCCAGGAAGGTTTCCAGGCGGGGCAGTACATTCCGGCGGTAGAGGGCGAATACCGGCTGCCGGCGGCCGGCGCGGGCTACGGCCGCTTCGCCGTCGGCAAGGGCGACCAGCAACCGGGCGGCCAGGTCCGTCGGCAGGAACGGCGAATCGCAAGGAGCGGTCAGAACGAGGGGCGTCGAGGCGGCGTGGAGGGCGGCGTGCAGGCCGGCCAGAGGGCCGGGGAAGCCGGCGATGCGGTCGGGGGCGAGGGAGCAATCGAAGCCCGCATAGACATCGGCATTGCGGTTGCAGTTGATGAGGATTTCGCCGACCTGGGGCCGCAGGCGCTCCAGGACATGGGCGACCAGGGGTTTGTCCCCCAGGGTTTGCAGCCCTTTGTCGACGCCGCCCAGGCGGGTGGCAAGCCCGCCGGCGAGGATGACGGCGGTGATTTCCTGTTGCGCCATAATACGCCGATGATCCCACAGTATTGGTCCCAAGCGATACGCGAACTGGCTGGCGCCGACCCGGTGATGGCGGGCCTTATCGAGCAATATCCCGGTATGGGCCTATCGTCGCGGGGGGACGCTTTCGGCACCCTGGCCCGTTCCATTGTCGGCCAGCAGATTTCGGTCAAGGCGGCGGATGCCGTCTGGGCCCGCTTTGCCGCGACGGTGGGCGAGGTTTCGCCGGCCGCGGTGCTGGCGGTGGGGGCGGCAGGCCTGGCCAATAGCGGCCTGTCCCGGCGCAAGATCGAATACATGGTGGATCTGGCCGGCCACTTCGCCGCCGGACGCATTCAGCCGGAGCGCTGGGCCGGGATGGACGACGAATCCGTGATCCGGGAACTGGTGGATGTCCGGGGCATCGGCCGGTGGACGGCGGAAATGTTCCTGATCTTCAACCTGCTGCGGCCCGACATCTATCCCCTGGACGACCTGGGCTTGCAGCGGGCGGTCTTCGACCATTATTTTGCCGGCGAGAAGCAGCCGCGCCGCGTCCTGGCTGAATTCGGGGAGCGCTGGCGGCCCTGGCGGACGGTGGCGACCTGGTACCTGTGGCGCAGCCTCGATCCCCTGCCGGTGGAGTATTGACCCTATCGCTTACCGGGTGGATTTGCCTTTTGGGGTAGAATACCCGCCGACTAAAAATTCCCGCCGTCCATGAAGACCAGTTTTCTCGACTTCGAACAACCCATTGCCGACCTTGAGGCGAAGATTGAAGAGCTTCGCTTCGTTCAGGACGATTCCGCCGTCGACATCTCCGAAGAGATCGACCGCCTGGAAAAGAAGAGCGCCCAGTTGGCCAAGGACATCTACGCCAAGCTGGCGCCCTGGCAGATTTCCCAACTGGCCCGGCATCCCCAGCGGCCCTACACCCTGGACTATCTCGGCCGCATCTTCACCGATTTCGAAGAGCTGCACGGCGACCGCGCTTTTGCCGACGATCACGCCATCGTCGGCGGCATGGCCCGCTTCAACGGCCAGCCGGTCATGGTGATCGGCCACCAGAAGGGGCGGGATACCAAGGAAAAGATCTACCGCAATTTCGGCATGCCCCGTCCTGAAGGCTACCGCAAGGCCCTTCGCCTGATGAGGCTGGCCGAGAAATTCGGCCTGCCGGTGATGACCTTCGTGGATACCCCCGGCGCCTATCCCGGCATCGACGCCGAGGAGCGGGGCCAGTCCGAAGCCATCGGTCGCAACCTGTTCGTCATGGCCGAGCTGAAGGTGCCGGTCATCGTTACCGTCATCGGCGAGGGCGGCTCCGGTGGGGCGCTGGCCATCGCCGTGGGCGACGTGGTGCAGATGCTCCAGTACTCCACCTATTCGGTCATTTCCCCGGAAGGCTGCGCTTCCATCCTGTGGAAGAGCGCCGAGCGGGCGTCCGATGCGGCCGAGGCCATGGGCATCACTGCCCCGCGCCTCAAGACCCTGGGCCTCATCGACAAGATCGTGAATGAGCCCCTGGGCGGCGCCCACCGGGATCATGCCGCCATGGCCCAGAACCTCAAGAAGGCGCTGCAGGACGCCTTGAAGCAGGTGTCCGGCCTGTCCACCAACGAGCTGCTGGCGGCGCGCTACGAGCGGCTCATGTCCTATGGCCGGTTCAAAGAGCAGCCCGTCAAGTAGGCTGCTCTCCCAACTCCAGGATTACCTTTCCGCCCGGGTCGGTCCGGCCGAGCGCCTGTGCGTCGGCCTATCGGGCGGGCGGGACTCGGTGGTCCTCCTCCATCTTCTGGCCCGTAGCGGGCTTGGTTCACGGCTTTCCGCCATCCACGTCCACCATGGCCTGTCGCCCAATGCGGAGGCGTGGACTAGCTTCTGTGAAAATTTCTGCTGCGGCCTGGATGTGCCGCTTCAGGTTCAACGGGTAGCCGTCGCCGACGGCGAGGGGCTGGGGCTCGAAGCCGCTGCCCGCAATGCCCGCTACGAAGCCTTCTCCCGCTGTGCTGCCGACTGCCTTCTTCTCGCCCACCACCAGGGCGACCAGGCGGAAACCGTGCTCTTCAACCTGATCCGGGGTTCCGGCATTGCCGGTGCGGCGGGAATCCCGGCCGAGCGCCGGCTGGGCGGCCTGCGCCTGCTGCGCCCGTTGTTGGGTGTCCTGAGGGCCGAGATCGAGGCCTATGCCCGGGAGAACGACTTGGCCTGGATCGACGACGAGAGCAACGACAACACGGGCTTCTCCCGGAATTTCCTGCGCCATGAGGTGCTACCGGTCATCGAAGGGCGCTTTCCGGGAGCGTCTTCCTGTATCGCCACGGCCGCCGCCCATTTCGCCGAAGCGGATGTGCTGCTCGCCGATCTGGCGGAACTCGATTGGGCGTCCTGTGCCGAAGGCGATTGCCTGCCCATGGCCCGCCTGCGCTGCTTGTCCCCGATCCGTCTCAAAAACCTCCTGCGCTACCGTTTGCGCTGCCTGGGCTGGCGGGCGCCCGCCGCGCGGCGGCTGGACGAGTTCGTCCGGCAATTGCTGCACTGCGCTCCCGATACCCATCCTTCCCTGGACCTGCCCGATGGCCGGATGAAGGTGGCCGGCCGTCGCCTGTGCTGGATCGGCCAGGGAATCTCCCTTTAGTCCCTTAGCTTCGGTTAAAATCGAAAAATACTGTCCTTGACCCATAGACCATGATTACCGGATCCATTGTCGCCATCGTCACTCCCATGCAGGAAGATGGCAGCCTCGACTACGCGGCCCTGCGCAACCTGGTGGATTTCCATGTGCGCGAAGGCACCGATGGCCTTGTCATCGTCGGCACCACCGGCGAGTCCCCCACCGTCGATGTCGAAGAGCACTGCGAACTTATCCGCGTCACCGTCGAGCATGCGGCCGGCCGCATCCCGGTGATTGCCGGCACCGGTGCCAATTCCACCGCCGAAGCCATTGAGCTGACCGAGTTCGCCAAGAAGGCCGGGGCCGATGCCGCCCTGTCCGTGGTTCCGTACTACAACAAGCCGACCCAGGAAGGCCTGTACCGCCACTTCAAGGCCATCGCCGAAGCGGTGGAACTGCCGGTGCTCCTCTATAACGTGCCCGGCCGCACCGTGGCCGACATGAGCAACGACACCATCCTGCGCTTGGCCCAGGTGCCCGGCATCATCGGGGTCAAGGACGCCACCGGCAACCTGGATCGCGCCTGCGACCTGATCGCCCGTGCCCCCAAGGAATTCGCCCTCTACAGCGGCGACGACATGACCTGCGTGGCCTCCATCATGCTGGGCTTCCACGGCAATATTTCCGTGACCGCCAACGTGGCGCCGCGGCTGATGCACGAAATGTGCGTGGCCGCCGCCCAGGGCGAGGTCCAGAAGGCCCGGGAAATCCACTTCAAGCTCCTGGGCCTGCATCGCGACCTGTTCTGCGAAGCCAATCCCATCCCGGTGAAGTGGGCCGTCCAGGAAATGGGCCTGATTCCCAGCGGTATCCGCCTGCCCCTGACTCCCCTGTCCGAGGCCAACCGCGAGCGCGTCCGCGCCGCCATGCGCCAGGCCGGCGTCCTTGCCTGACGGAGTGTTTATGAATCGACGGCTTTCCGGCCTCACCCTTACCCTCGTGGCGATCGCCGTCGCAGGGTGCAGCGTCCTTCCCGAGTCCAAGAAGATCGACTACAAGTCGGCCGGCAAAGTCCCCTCCCTGGAGATTCCCCCGGACCTGACCCAGTTGGCCAAGGATGACCGCTTCGCGGTCCCCGACTCGGCCGGCAAAGGCAGCGCCACCCTCTCGGCGTTCAACGCCGATCGTTCCCAGGAGAATCAGGCCAAGAACTCGGTGGTCCTGCCCCAGGTGGACAAGGTGCGGATCGAGCGTTCCGGCAACCAGCGCTGGTTGGTGGTGAGCGTTCCCGCCGATCAGCTCTGGGATACGGTCAAGGATTTCTGGCAGGAGCTGGGCTTCATCGTCAAGGTCGAGATGCCTCAGGCCGGCATCATGGAGACCGACTGGGCCGAGAACCGGGCCAAGATCGCCGACGACTGGCTGCGCAACACCCTCGGCAAGGTCCTGGATTCCTTGTATTCCACCGGCGAGCGGGACAAATTCCGCACCCGTTTCGAGCCGGGCGCCGAGCCGGGTACCACCGATATCTTCATCAGCCACCGCGGCATGGAGGAGGTCTACACCTCTTCCGCCAAGGACGATACCCGCTGGCAGCCCCGTCAGCCCGACCCGGAGATGGAAGCCGAAATGCTCCGTCGCCTGATGGTCCGACTGGGCACCGAGGAGAAGCGGGCCGAAGCGGCCATTGCTACCGCCAAGGTCGAGCCCAAGGCCAAGCTGGCCAAGGCCAACGATGGCACCGGCACCGTCGAAGTCCAGGAACGTTTCGACCGGGCCTGGCGCCGGGTCGGCCTGGCCCTGGACCGGGTCGGCTTCACCGTCGAGGACCGGGACCGTTCCAAGGGGCTCTATTTTGTCCGCTACGTGGATCCGGATGCGGACAAGAAGGAAGAGAAGGGCTGGCTGTCCAAGCTGGCGGTGTGGAAGAGCGACGATCCCGCCGCCGCCAAGGTCCAGTACCGCATCTACCTACAGGATGCGGGGGCCATCACCAACATCCAGGTGTTGTCCCGGGAGGGCGGCGTGGATCGGTCCGACACGGCCAAGAAGATTCTCGGCCTGCTGTACGAGCAGCTCAAGTAAGAACTTGGCCGAAGGCAGTGCGAAGAGAGCCCGGGAAACCGGGCTTTTTTGTGTCCGCATGATGAGCCCCTGCTTCTCAGTCCCCCATGTTGTTATCATGGCCTCCTGTTCTTGCTCGTCATAACGGAGGCGGAATGAGGATCGTATTCGTGTTGTTGATGGTCTGGAGTTGGGCGGCGGTGGCGGAGCCCTCCGCCAAAAGGCACTTTGTTTCGGCGGAGCTGCCTTCCCATCCGTTTGTCGGCGAGCAACGGAAGGTGGCCGTGCCCTTGCCGGCCGCCGTGGTGTTTTCCCTGGTGGGGGAGCCTCGGATCATGGACGGCAACCAGGTGGTCCTGAAGGGGAAGATAACCAATCCCCTCGCTAAGGAAGTCGTCCTGGTTACCTTCGGTGGCAACCAGATCAATCCCTTTTCGCTACGGCCCTTGCCGGATCCGGCTTTCCGTTGGTCCACCCGCTATCCCCTGCAGCCGCCGGCCCCGGTGATCCCTACCTTCCAGCGTATTCCTCCCCGCAGCGATGTGGAGTACGAGGCCAGATTC
>DASRUX010000386.1:0-11797 GCA_035655235.1 Rhodocyclaceae bacterium
GAACCCCAGCCGGGCGAAAAGGTCCCGGCAGTACGGGACCCGCGCCCCGATGTCCATGAGAAAGGCCCGCAGCCGCGCCACCCGCCAGGCTTCCAGCCGTTCCGCCGGCCACCATTCCTGCGCTTCCAGGCGCTTCCTCACCGCTACCGAGTCGTGCCCCTTCAGCCGCTCGTGGGCCGGGAAGAACCAGCCCGAGCACAGCTTCGTGTAGAGGCTCTGGGAGGAATCGGGCGGAACGAAGGTCATGGCGGAGGGGGTTATCATCAGGCGGAAGCAAGGGAGGGGGCTGGGTCGGGCTGGGAGTCCCGGCTTTTCCCCCACGGCCTTTCTTCCGGGGGCAACAGGTTGATCAGGTAGCGGTACTTCCCGTTCTTGCCGACCGGGATGTCCTCCAGGTGGGTGATGCCTATGGCCATATCCTGCCCCAGGCGAACCTTCAAATCCCTGTCGAGACGGGCTTCTTCGGCTTTTCCGAAGGGCGGGCGGACCACCAGCCTGACCTCGATACGGTCCCGGCTGTACTGCACCACCTGATAGCGCAGAACGCCGGCCAATTGCCGGATGGTGTACTCCAGGGCGTGGCCCGAGACGATGCGGCCGTCGGTGGCGAGCAGGAAGTCGGTGGTGCGGCCCTGGATCTCCTTCAGGAGGGGCAGGCTGCGCCCGCAGGGGCAGCGCTCCCCCGACAGCACCCCGATGTCCCCGGTCCGGTAGCGGAGGAAGGGAAAGTCCCGGGTCGCCGTGTGGGTGACCACCACCTCCCCGGCTTCCCCGGGGCCCAAGACCCGCCCTTCCCCATCGACAATCTCGACGATGATGTCTTCGGCCTGGAGGTGCAATCCACCCTGGGGGCATTCGTGGGCGATGAACCCCGCGTCCCGCCCGCCGTAGCCGTTGGCCACCGGGCAGCCGAACACCGCCGAGATGATGTCCCGCTGGGCGTCGTACAGGGGCTCGCTGGTCACGAAGGCCACCTTGATGCCCAGACCGTCCAGCCGGATGCCCTGGTTCTTGGCATGGCTGGCGATCAGGGCCAAGGAGGCCGGGTAGCCGAAGAGCATGGTGGGCCGGCTGCGGGCCACGGTGGCCACGAACCGGTCCAGGTTGGCCGGCGACATCTCGAAGGCCGACAGGAGCGTCGTCCGCAGCATCCGATCCCGCCATTGCCGCAGCCGGTCCTGGGCCTTGAGTTCGATGGGGCTGCCCCACACCACCAGTTCCCGGTCCCCGATATCCACCCCCCACCACCGGGTGGCCCGCCACTTGGCGCCCACGTCGTGGCTCTTCCGGGCCTTGCCGATATGGAAGAGGAGCGGGTCCCCGGCCGAGCCCGAGGTGCTGTAGCGGGTCAGGGGCCCCGCATCATCGGCCTTGAGCCCTTCCCCCGCCGCCCGGATGGCGGACTTGTCCATGAGGGGCAGGCGCTGGAGGTCGGCGAGGCTCGCCACCCGGGCCGGGTCGAACCCCAGCCGGGCGAAAAGGTCCCGGCAGTACGGGACCCGCGCCCCGATGTCCATGAGAAAGGCCCGCAGCCGCGCCACCCGCCAGGCTTCCAGCCGTTCCGCCGGCCACCATTCCTGGGCTTCCAGGCGCTTCCTCACTGCCACCGAGTCGTGCCCCTTCAGCCGCTCGTGGGCCGGGAAAAACAAGCCCGAGCACAGCTTCGTGTAGAGGCCGGTGGATCGACCGGGGAAAGCCACTCTGTCCATGCTTCTACCCTTCGCGTCTGGCGTTTGTCATGGGCTCGCTTACCTTGTGAAGACAAGCTGGTTGCAGCCCAGGTTATTGACCGTCCTCAGGTTTTCCAGGGCGAACCCCCGGGCGCGGAAGAAGTGGAACAGCGCCTCCGGTTTGGCCACCTCGAAGGGATATCCTCCGACCCAATCCACCACGTCGATCCACGGGTTCATGCCGCGGCCCGCGCCGTAGTTCCGCCAGCTTTCGAAGGGGCGGCCCTTGAGCACGTCCTTGACCATTTCCGGCCCCCAGTTCCAGACGAAGGAGGCCAGGGCGATGGGAAAACGGAATGGCTGGGGGGCGCGGTTGTACAGGGACTTGACGGCCGCCCAGCGCCGGCTGGTGCCCCCCTGGTCGTTGTAGATGGCGATGAACAGGCGCCCTCCCCCGGATTTCACCAGGGGCGCCACATTCTCCAGGGCCTGCCACATATTGCCGGTGTGATGGAGGACGCCCCAGCTGTAGACCACGTCGGATTGCTCCAGCCGGGACAGGTATTCCCGATCCAGGACGGAGCCCTGCTCCACCACCCATTCGCCATCGCCGGGGTAATAGCGGCGCCGCAATTCCGTCGTGCAGGCCACCGACTGGGGGTCGTAGTCGAAGGAATGGACCCGGGCACCCAGGCGGCGGGCCGCCAGGGAAAAGAGGCCGCTGCCCGAGCCGATGTCGATGAAGCTCAACCCGGCCAGGGATTCCACCCCCAGCATCCCCTTCAGGGAGCGGATGGCTTCTTCCACCCGGTCGTCGTCCAGCACCGACAGGAAGCGGGTCCAGTTGGCGCCGAAGGCGAAGCGTTCTCCCGCACTGATTTCAATGGCATGGTTGCTCATGGTTTTCTCCCGGAATATCAAGATGTTCGACAGCCCCGGGAAACCCTCCCCGGGGCCGGTGGATAGGCAACTTCACCGCCGAGCCGCCCATGGGCTGCCGGTGAAGGAAAGGTGGCCGTCGGCGCAGCGAGGGCCGGCCGGCGGCTGGCCATGTCCCGGGCGACCATGGCCACGATGGCCGCCAGATAATAGGGCAGGTCGTAATTGACCAGGGCGCTGAAGGCACCGGCCACGCTATAGCCGATGATCGATGCCTGGATCATGCCCATGAGGAGCGGCACCCAGTCCGCATCCGGCCCCTCCCGGGCCTCCCGGGCGACCTTCGAGGCCAGGCGCAGGGTGGAAAGGCCGATGCCCAGGAAAAGGATCAGCCCGACATAGCCATGCTCCGCCAGGGCCTGGAAGTAGATGCTGTGGGGCACGAAGGCGATCTTCCAGTCGCCCTTGGCGTACTGTTCCCAGATCTTGGGGTTCTCGGTGATCCGGTAGCCGCCGCCGGTGATGGGATGATCCGCCGCCACCTTGGCGCAGATCGCCCACACCTGGAGGCGGGTCTGGGCGGAATCGTCCTGGTAGGTGGAAATGCTGTGCATACGCTCGGTCCACCGGTCGGGCAGGAAGGTGATGGTGCCCGCCAGCCCCGCCACCATGACCACGATGGTGAAGGCCTTGTGGTTACTCTTCATGGCCAGGAAGAAGACCATGACCGCCACCGCCAGGAAGGCAGCCCGGGAATAGGTGCCCAGGATGGCCACCAGGGTCAGGATGGCCACCGCCAGGAGCCCCAGCCGCACCCACCGCTTGGTGGAGATGCCGTAGAGGAAATAGAGGAGCGGCACCACCATCACCAGGGCGAGGCCGATCTCGTTGTTGGGCTCGATGAAGCTCCCCGGCGGGCCCAGCACCTGCCCCAGGCCGGCGCTCTTCAAGGTATAGAGGCCGCCCTTGAAGCCGTAGAAGCCCAGGGACAGGGCGATGATCCACACCAGCCAGGTGATCTGCTGGCGCCCCGACAGCATCATCATGGTCACGAAGAGCATGAGCTGGATCTTGGCCACCTTGAGCCACACCCCGTACACCATGGTCGGGTCGTTGATGCTGGCCAGGGAAGTGACGCAGCACCAGATGAAGAAAAGCACCATCAGGATGGCCGGGGCGTTGCGGGGAAAGGGCTGCTTTTCCCGCGACACCGCGAACATCCCCAGGGTGGTGAGGCCGGCGATGAAGGCCACCGGCAGGTTGTGGGCGAAGCCGAAGGCCAGACGGTGGGGATACATCATGCTCACCCACGCCCACAACAGCGGCCCCAGGTAAGGCCGGGCGAAGCACTGCAGCCAGAAGGCGAGGAAGACCAGGCTGAAGGCGATGTCACGCATGGGACGCTCCCCGCTTGCCAGGGGCCAGCCGGGCATAGGTTTCCAGCCACAGGCGGCGCACCCGGGGCCAGGAATAGGCCGAGGCGGTGGTGAGGCCGCCGGCCGCCAGGCGGGCGGCGAACTGGGGATCGTCCAGGATGGCCAGGGCGGAATCGGCCATGGCCTGGTAATCCCCCGCCGGCACCAGGAGGGCGTTGTGGCCGTCCTGCACCAGATAGGGAATGCCGCCCACATCGGTGCTCACCACCGGCACGCCGCTGGCGAAGGCCTCCAGGAGGGAGATGGGCATGTTGTCCACCGTGCTCGGGTTGAGCACCACGTCGGCGGCGGTATATAGGGCGTGGATATCCCGGTTGTCGATGCGGCCGGGGAAGACCACCTGGCCGGAAAGCCCCAGGGAATCCACCAGGGCCTGGAGGCGCCCGGCCTCCGCCCCGGTCCCCGCCACCGTCATGCGGGCTGCGGGATAGCGCTGGCGGATGAGCTGGAAGGCCCGGATGGCGGTGGGGATGTCGTAGACCGGCTCCAGGTTGCGGGTGACGATGACATGGGGGGCGCCGCCGTGGCGGGGCTTCTCCCGGGGCCGGAAACGGGCCAGGTCCACGATATTGGGCACCACCAGGGGCGTGAAGCCCAGGCGCCGGAACACCGCCTCCAGGAAGCCCGAAGGCACCACCAGCGCATCGGCCAGGGCCAGGGTCCGCCGCACCCAGGGGGGAGCCGTGGCGAAGAAGCGGTCGGCCTCGCCGCCGTGGTAATTGACCACCACCGGCACCTTGCGCAGGCGGGCCAGGACGATGGCCGGCGCCGCCAGCAGGTGCCAGGCCCAGCCGGAATTGGCGAAGACATGGACCACGTCGTTGCGGGGCAGCCGCCACCACAGCTGCCCCAGGTAGGGAATCAGCCGGGCCACGGCCCTCAAGCCGCGAACCTGGGCCAGCCAGCCCGGCCGGGGAGGCAGGTTGGTCTGGACCAGGTCTACCGCGATGCCATCGGCCTGGAGCAGGTCGGCCAGTTGCCGGCACTGGTTGGCCATGCCCCCCGAGGGCGGCGGCAGCGGCCCCACCACCATGACCCGGGGCTGGCCCCGCTCGCCGGGCTGGGCTGCCGTCCGCCGCCGCCACCAGGCGATGCCGAGCACGGGAAGGAAGAGCAGCGCCAGGGCCAGGGCCGGCAGTTCCACCAGGAGCTGGTAGCGCAGCGTCCGCATGTGCTGGAAGGCCGCCTGGTTCTCCAGGCTGCCCAGGACCAGGATGTGGGGATGGACACCGACGGCGATGGCTACGAACTGTTCCAGGGCGCGGGAGAACCGCCCGGCAAGGGACACCGCCGGATGCCGCTCGTAGGTCTCCTCGGCGTTGCCCAGCCACAGGTACCAGCCGTGGATGCCCTGCCGGTAGTAGTCCCACATGCCGTATTCGCCGTCCTCCCAGCCGAAGCGGCCGGGGCCGTTGTGCACCACCCGGACCCCTTTCCCGCCGTTGAGGACGGCCCGGCGCATGCCTTCGGCGTCTACCGGCTGGCCGGTGGCCGTATCGACGGCATGGAAATTGTTGAACACGTCCAGGAAAACCCACTGCCGGCGCTGCCGATCGTAGGCTTCCACCACCGCGTGGCCCCAGCCGCCGAAGCCATCGAAGGAAAAGCCCCATTCCCGGGCGGTCAGGCCGGCGGCGTAAGCCAGGGCCAGGAAGGTCTGGGTAAAGTCGGAACAGTAGCCATCCCCCGCCTCCCGGATGCGCTTGTAGGTGGTCCAGCTATCTGACTGGATGGGGCCGCCGTGGAGGGGGCCGTCGGTGAGATGGGCGGCGATGGCCAGCATGCGGTCCAGGTCCGATCCCCGGTCGGCGCCGATGGCGTGGATGACCGCCACGAAGCGCGGGTCCGGCGGCAGGGTCTCGACCCGGAAGGACGACGGCCGCTGCTCGGGCGTCCACTCGATCCGGGATACGGGCGCTGGCTCAATGACCAGGGCATTGCGCAGACGCACCGCCTCGGTAGAGGGCTGGGACAGGTAGACGAGATGCAGCCCCAGGGCGGCCGCCACCAGGACATTCGCCAGGAACCACCCGCCCAGCCGGCCGAAGCGGCGCCCCATGCCGTTCACCAGCACAGTCCCTGCACCTGCCCCACCAGGGCGGAGCGGTTGGGCAGCCCCACCAGGTCGAGGACGGTATGGCGGGGTACCACGTACTGCTCCAGGGCGGCGTAGATGCGCTCGTTGGCCAGGCCGACCACCAGCACGTCGCACTCGGCCGCCACCTCGGCCAGAGTATCCCGGAGCAGTTCGCCCAGGTGGGGAACATGCTGGTCGATGAAGCGCCGGTTGGCCCCGAGCAACCGGGACAGATGCACCTCGGGGTCATAGACCCGCAGGTGGACGCCCTTCCCCAGGAGTTGCTCGGCCAGGGTGACCAGGGGCGACTCCCGCAGGTCGTCGGTGCCGGTCTTAAAGGAGAGCCCAATCATCCCCACCCGCCGGGAGCCGGTGGCCAGCACCTTGTCGATGGCGTGGTCGATGTGCCCCCGGTTGGAGGCCAGGATGCCGGCGTGCATGGGGAGTTCCACGTCCTGCCGCTTGCCCAGGTAGACCGTGGCCCGCAGGTCCTTGGGCAGGCAGGAGCCGCCGAAGGCGTAGCCCGGCCGCAGGTAGGCCTTGGAGATATTGAGCTGGGTGTCCCGGCAGACCAGGTCCATGACCTGGAAGGGATCGACCCCCAGGGCCTCGCACAGCCGGGCCGTCTCGTTGGCGAAGGTGATCTTGAGGGCGTGGAAATTGTTGCAGCAGTACTTCACCATCTCGGCGGCCCGCAGGCTGGTCCGGTAGAACTCGCAGGGCAGATGCCCGAACAGGGTGCGCAGCCGCTCGGCTGGGAAGTCGTGGTTGCTGCCGACGATGGTGAAGGGCGGCTTGTCGTAATCCCGGATGGAGGTCCCTTCCCGCAGGAATTCCGGCTGGAAGCAGCAGAAGAAATCCAGGCCCTCCTTCAGGCCGGATTCGGCTTCCAGGATGGGGCGGATGACCTCCTCCACCGTCCCCGGCACCAGGGTGGAGCGGAAGACGAAGACATGGGGAGCGATCTTGTCCTTGAGGGCCTTCCCCATCTGGTGGGCGAGGCGCAGGATGGCGCTTTGGTCCTGGCTGCCGTTGGGGGCCGACGGGGTGCCGACGCAGATGAAGGACACGGACGATCCCTGGATGGCCGCCTCGGCATCGGTGGTGACCTTCACCCGGCCGGATTCCACCACCTGGTGCATCAACTCCACCATGCCCTCCTCCACCACCGGCGTCATGCCTTCGGCAATCAGGTCCAGCTTGGCCTGATCCACGTCGACGCCGATGACCCGATGCCCGTCCCGGGCCAGGCAGGCCAAGGAAACCGCGCCGACATAACCCAGACCAAAGATGCTGATATTCATCGCTTACCTCACAGGTTCGGTTGACCATGGGTTCCGGACAGGCCCCGCCCCTCGGGGTCGGACCAGCCGGAACGGTTTCTTGAAGCCGGATTGGGGCGCGGTACGCCCTCGCCGCGGCCGAATTGGGCCAGGGCCTTGTCCAGGATGGCGTCCAGGCGGGCCATGGAAGCCTTCCAGTCGTGGTGGGAGAGCACCCGCTCCCGGCCCAGGCGGGAAAAGCGGCGGCGCTCCGCCGGGTCGGTCATCAGCTCCAGGCAGGCCCGGGCGAAGGCCTGGGGGCTGTCGGCGACCTTGAGATGGATGCCAGCCTCCGCATCCACGCCCCCCGCCGCGATGCTGCTGGTAATCACCGGCACGCCCATGGCCATGGCTTCCAGAATCTTGTTCTGGGTGCCCCGGGCAATGGCCAGGGGCGCGACCATGGCGGCCGACTGCAGCACGTAGGGGCGCACGTCGGGCACCGAGCCGGTGACGGTGACGCCGGGCAGGTCCCCCAGGCGCTTCATCGCCGGGGTCGGGTCGGCGCCGACGATGAGGAGCCGGGCCTGGGGCCTCCGCTCCCGGATCAGGGGCCAGGTGTCCCGGCAGAAGCGGGCCATGCATTCCTGGTTGGGGTAGTAGTCCATGCGGCCGATGAAGGACAGGGTGTCGGGGTCGTAGGCCTGCCCGTCCGGCTTGAAGAACTCGGCATCCACGCCGTTGGGGAACCAGTCGGTGGCCCGGGCGGCGCCGTAGCCCTGCAGGGTTTCCCATTCGGCCCGGGTGGTGGCGGTGCACAGGTCGAATTGGGCGGCCAGGCGCTTTTCCGCCGCCTTCATCTTGCTGCCCTCCAGCCAGTAGCCCAGGGACAGGGGGAAAGGCTTGTAGCGGGCATATTCCAGCCACTTTTCCGAATCCATGTCGCCGAAGTCGAGGACCTTGGGGATGCCCTGCACATGCGCCACGTACTGGGCTACCGAGGAGCAATGGACGAAGATGAGGTCGAATTTCACCTCCCGGAGCAGCCCGTCGATGCGCTTCTGGAGGTCCCGGGAATAGAAGAAGCCCATGGAGGACGGCGTGGCGACCGGCAGCCGCGCCACCATGCGCAGGGCCTGGACGGGATTCCAGACGGTGGACATCTCGAAGCGGGCGCAGTGGGCGGAAATGCCGCCCCCCTCCTTCGCTTCCGCCGCCGTGCGGGCCAGGGAGCAAACCGTCACCTCGTGGCCCCGGGCGGTGAGGTGGCGGATCATGTTGAAGGGCCGGATCTTGCCGCCCCGCTTGGGAGGGAAGGGAAAACGGTGGCAGAGGTAGAGGATTTTCACGCCAGCATTCCTTGCAGTTCGACGGTCACTTCGGTGGGGCTGCGGCGGTCCAGGTAGATGCGGGCCCAGACCTCGAAATTGAGGAGGGACAGGAGGGCATCGGTGTAGTCCCGGCGGTTGGCCCGGTGGTCGGCGAGAAGCCGCCCCACCACCGCCGGGTCGAAGAGGCCCCGGGCCTGGAGGCTGGCGGGGGAAAGAAGCTGCTCAAGGAGGACCGATAGCTCCCCCTTCAGCCACGCCCCCATGGGGGTGCCGAAGCCCCGCTTCTTGCGGTGCAGGATGTCCGGCGGCAAGCGGTCCGCCAGGGCCTTCTTCATGGCTGACTTGAGGACGCCGCCCTGAATCTTGATGGACTCCGGCATGGTGGCCGCCATCTCGAGAAGCTCGTGATCCAGGAGGGGCACCCGGCATTCCAGGGAGACGGCCATGCTCATCTTGTCAGTCAGCAACAACAGGTCGTCGGGGAGCTGGGAGGCCATATCCACCGCCAGCATGTGGTTGCAGGCGTCGTCCTGGCGGCTGCCGGCGAAGGCCTCCACCAGGGGGTCCCACTCCGCCGGGGCACCGCCGACCAAAAGCCGGCCCGCGAGCGACCGCTCCATGATCTGGAGATAGGCCCGGTAGCGCTGGTCGAAGGACAGCTCGGCGCTTTCCAGGAAGCCCTTGGCCAGCCGGGCGACATTGAGCCAGTTGGAATGGCGGTCCGCCGGCAGGAGCCGCCCGGCCTGCTTCGCCAAGCCACGGACGAAGCCGGGCAGTAGGGCGAAGCGGCGGGCGTAGTGGTTGCCCAAGTAGCGCCGGTAGCCGCCGAACAGCTCGTCGCCGCCGACGCCGGAGAGGATCACCGTCACATCCCGGCGGGCGAATTCGCTCACCAGGTAGGTGGTGATGAAGGCGGTGTCGGCGATGGGCTCATCCAGGTGCCAGAGGAGCCGGGGCAGCAGCGCCACCACGTCGGGCTTGACCACGATCTCGTGGTGCTCGGTGCCGAAGAGCTGGGCCACCCGGCGGGCGTAGGGCAGCTCATTGTAGAAATTATCCGCCGCCGAGCCCCCGAAGCCGATGGCGTAGGTCTTCACCGGCCGGTCGGCCACGGCGGCCATGGCGGCCACCACGGCGGAGGAGTCGATGCCGCCGGAGAGGAAGGCGCCGATGGGCACGTCGGAAACCATCTGCATCTGCACCGAACGTTCGATGCCGGTGCGGATGCGCTCCACCCATTCCTGTTCTGAAACCCCCTGCTCCGCCCGTTCCGGGGCGACCCAGTAGCGCTGGATGGTGGTGAAGCCATCCTCGATGCTCATGAGGCTCGCCGCCGGCAGCTTGGCAATGCCTTCGAACATGGACCGGGGCGCCGACACGTAGCCCAGGTTCAGGTAGCTGGCCAGGGACACCCGGTCCACCTGGGGCGTCACCCCCGGCAGGTCCAGGAGGGCCTTGGCCTCGGTGGCGAAGGCGAAGCGCTGGCCGTCCAGGCGCCAGTACAGGGGCTTCACCCCGATCCGGTCCCGGCCGATGAGGAGCCGGCGCCGGCGGCCGTCCCAGAGGGCGAAGTTGTACATGCCGTTGAGGCGATGCACGAAGCGGTCGCCCCACTCTTCATAGGCATGAAGGACCACCTCGCAGTCGGAAGCGCTGCGGAAGGCGTGGCCGGCCGCCTCCAGCTCCCGGCGCAGCTCCCGGAAGTTGTAGATCTCGCCGTTGCACACCAGCCAGACCCGGCCGTCCTCGCTCCCGAAAGGCTGGTGTCCGCCCGTCAGGTCGATGATGGACAGCCGGCGCATGCCGATGATGCAGTTGCCGTCCCCTGCGTCTCGATACCAGCCCTCGTCGTCGGGCCCCCGGTGGCGGGTGAGCTGGCCCATGGCGCTCACCGCCGCCGGGTCGGCGGGCCGGCCGTCGAGGTTCAATATGCCGTAGATGCCGCACATGGCGCGCCTACCTCAACCCGACCAGGGACCGGGTCCCTTCGGGCAGGAGGCTCCGGTAGACGGTCCGGTAATTGGCGGCGCTCTTTTCCCAGGTGCGCTCCTTCTCCACGAAGAAGCGCCCGGCCCGGCGCATGGGCTCCCAATTGTCCCGGGCGGCGAGCATGCGTTCCAGGGCTTCGGCCAGGGCATGGGCGTCCCCGGCCCGGAACAGCACGCCGTTGTAGCCGTTGCGGATCAGCTCCCGGTGCCCGCCCACGTCGGAGGCCACCATGAGCTTCCCTTGCGCCATGGCTTCCAGGGGTTTCAGGGGCGTCACCAGTTCGGTGAGGCGGATGGGCTTTCTCGGGTAGCAGAGCACGTCGATCTGGCCGTAGTAGCGCTGCACGTCGCCGTGGGGCACCCGGCCGGCGAAGACCACCTTGTCGGCCAGCCCCAAGCGCATGGCATCGGCCTTGAGGGCGCCTTCCTGGGGGCCGCCGCCCACCAGCAGCAGCCGCAGTTGGGGATGCTGGGGCAGGAGCCGGGCGAAAGCCTCCAGCAGCAGGTCTAGGCCTTCATAGGCGTAGAAGGAACCGGCGAATCCCAGCACGGTGCAGCCCTCCAGGCCCAGGCGGCGGCGCAGTTCGGGATCGGCGCTGGGGGCGTAGGGGAAGGCATCCACATCCACCGCATTGGGGACGACCATCACCTTGCGGTGGTCCACCCCGTCCCGAGACATGATGTCCCCCCGCAACCCCTCGCAGATGGTGATGACGGCGTCGGCCCGGGCGAGGGCCCAGCTCTCCAGCCGGCGGGAAAGCCGGTAGCGCAGGCTGCCCTCGGTGGTAGTGCCGTGGTCCACCGCCGCGTCCTCCCAGGAAGCCCGCATTTCATAGACCACCGGCAGACCGTAGCGGCGGCCGACCCGCAGGGCGGGAATGGCGTTGAGCACCGGGGAATGGGGATGCAAAATCTGGGGCCGGTAGCGGCGCACCAACTCCTCGATGCGGGCCTGGGTGGCGGCCATCTGACGAAAGTAGCCGGTGATGCCGGACTGCCCCGCCGCCGACCGGCAACGGTGGAAAGTCCAGCCGTCCACCGTCTCCACGTCGGCTTCGCACTTCCCCTGCTTGGGGGTGGTGAGGTGGAGGGTGTCCCAGCCCATGCGCCGCTGTTCCTTGAGGAGCGCCAGGGTGCGGAAGGCGTAGCCGCTG
>DASRUX010000387.1:0-40769 GCA_035655235.1 Rhodocyclaceae bacterium
GGCCTTCGGACGGAAATACCGGACCATCGGCTTCGATCTCTCGGCCCGGAAGGTGGACAGCTACCGGGATCGCATCGACCCCACCGGGGAGGTCTCCCGGGAGGATTTCGAGGCGGCGACCCTCCTGGAGGTGGGCTGCGATCCCGCGGCGCTGCGGGAGGCGGATTTCGTGGTGGTGGCCGTTCCCACCCCGGTGGACGAGGCCCACCAGCCGGACTTCGGGCCTCTCCTGGGCGCTTCCGAGATCATCGGCCGCAACCTGCGCCCCGGGGCGACGGTGGTGTTCGAATCCACCGTCTATCCGGGAGCCACGGAGGAGGTCTGCATCCCGACCATCGAGAAGCATTCGGGTCTGAAGTGGAAGGAGGATTTCTACGTAGGCTACTCGCCCGAGCGCATCAACCCGGGGGACAAGGAGCGGACCCTGACCAAGATCGTGAAGATCGTCTCCGGCGACATGCCCCGCACCCTGGATTACGTAGCGCGCATCTACGGCGACATCATCGCCGCCGGGATTTTTCGGGCCTCCAGCATCAAGGTGGCGGAGGCCGCCAAGGTCATCGAGAACACCCAGCGGGACCTCAACATCGCCCTGATGAACGAGCTGTCCATCATCTTCCGGCGCCTGGGCATCGACACCACCGAAGTCCTCCAGGCGGCGGGCACCAAGTGGAATTTCCTGCCCTTCCGGCCGGGGCTGGTGGGAGGGCACTGCATCGGGGTCGATCCCTATTACCTGACCCACAAGGCCGAAATGCTGGGCTATCACCCGGAAGTCATCCTGGCCGGCCGACGCATCAATGACGGCATGGGCAAGTTCGTGGCCGAGCAGACGGTGAAGCAGTTGCTGAAGAGCGGCTGGCATATCAAGGGCACGCCGGTCACCGTCATGGGCTTGACGTTCAAGGAGGATTGCCCGGATTTGCGCAATTCCCGGGTCATCGACGTGATCCGGGAATTGCAGTCCTACGGCGCGGAGGTGGTCGTCCATGACCCGGTGGCTGACGCCGGTGAGGCCCGGCATGAGTACGGCGTCGAGTTGGTGGATTGGGAGTCGCTGCCCCGGTCGGCCGCCATCGTAGTGGCGGTGGCCCACCGGCAGTTCAAGGCCCGGCCGGTGTCCGAGTACGTTTCCCGGCTGCAGCCCGGCGGCGTCATCGCTGACGTGAAAAGCATCCTGGACGCGGCCGAACTGGCGGCCCGGGGCACGGCGGTTTGGCGGTTGTAGGCGCTAGCCGTCAGCTGCGGCGCGCCAGGCGCCGCAGCACCTCCGAAAAGCCGCTCACCTCCGCCTCGAAGACGATGGGGGATATGGTCTGGAAATCCAGGAAGCGCTTGAGCCCCAGGGACGGGGTGGAAGCGTAGTTCCGCCCCGGTTCGCAGGTGGTGGCCGTCGCCACGCCTTCCGCCGCCAGCACCGGCCACAAGGCTGGGGACCAGACGCCGCTGGGGTAGCAGAGGTGGGCGAGGGGAGACCGGGACAGGGGGCGCAGGACGGCCCGGTTTTCCCGCAATTCGCGGCGGGCTTCGCCGGAATCCTCCGGCAGGCGATGGCGATGGGTGTGGAGCTGGATGTCGAATCCCTGGCGGGCGAGGTCGCCGATTTCCTCCTCGGTGAGGAGGCTCAACCGCCGGGTGGCGACCAGTTCGTCGAAATCCAGCTCCAGGCGTCGGCCCACCTCCCGGGCCAGGGCCATGCGGCCGTTCTCGCCCAACCGCGTCTCACCGAAGTCGATGAAGCGCCACAGGAGGGCTTCGCCTTCGGCGCCCCGGGTGGGCAGGGTGGCGTCGTCCTCCGGGGGCAGGCCGGTACAGTCCATGGCGTCCAGAGGGGTCTTCCAGAACAGGTATTGCATGGCCAGCCGGAAGATGGGGTTGTTGCGGCGGACGTAGTAGGTGGTGACGTAGATGGTGGCGGTGTAGCCCGCTTCCCGGAGGATCGGGGCGGCCAGGGCGGCGACGCTGTGGAAGCCGTCGTCGATGGTGATGACCAGTTCCTTCTCTCCCAGCTTTCCCTGGCGCAGGCGGGCGAGGGCTTCTTCCAGGGGCAGGGCGGCGTAGCCGGATCGCTTGAGGTATTGGATGCGCTGCCGGAAAAGCTCCGGCGTCAGGAAGAGCTTGGGTCGGAAGAGATGTTCGTCGGTGAAGGAAAAGCCGTGGTAGCAGAGGATGCACAGGCTGTCCCGCTGCCGCCGCCGGGCCCAGGGAAAGAAGCCGCCGGCCTTGGCGGCGGTATAGAGGAGGTCCTTGGCGGGGGGGAGCAGGGTGGTCATCGGGGTCAGCTGAGGAAATGCTTGATGGATCGGATCATCATCCGGCCGTACAGCAGCCGGTCGCCCGGGAAGCTCAAGTCGGAATGGATGCGGGGGTCGAGGCCCAGGGTGGCGAACTCGGCGACCGTGCCGAGCCGCCGGGACCAGGGCAGGGATTTGTCCTTGAGGCAGGAATAGACGTACTCCACCTCCCGGGGGAAGGTGAGCCGGCATTTGACGGGGGCGTAATCCACCACCGGGGGATTGGGGCGGCCCAGGATGGCGTCGGCCAGGAGGCGGGGAAAATCCACCCCGGCAAACAGCGCCAGGTGGAGCGACCCCCAGAACCGGGAGTTGAATTCGATCAGGTGGAAGCGGCCCGTCTCCCGTTCCCAGCGATACTCGAACATGCCGACTCCGTGCCAGCCCATGCGCTCCAGGCGGGCTTCGGCGTCGGCCAGGATGCCGTCGTGGCGCCAGCTTTCCCGGAAGGAGGAGGCGCCGCCCCAATGGGGAACCTCATGGAGACGCCGGTGCATGAACTTGGCAAGGTGCCCGCCGCCCCAGCGGGCGAGGAAGGCCCCCACGCCGACGCCGGGAACGTAGCCCTGGATCAGGATGCGGCGGTAGTCGGGCTGGAGTTCGGCTACCTTGGCGGTGGCTTCGGCGGCGGTCCCGCAGCGGATCACGGCGCCGCCGCCATCCTTGCGGGCGTGGATGAAATCGGTTTTGACGAAGAGGGGCGTGCCGAGAGGGGCCAGGTCGGCCGCCGTGGGCGGCGGGCCGTCGCCTACCAGGCGGAAGGGCGGCAGGTTATCCACCAGGCCGCCTTCGACGCAGCGCTCGAAGAGATCGCATTTGCTGAGGGCGCCATAGACCAGGGCTTCGTCGGTCGGTACCGGCAGCAGATGGCGGAACTGGCTGAACCGGGGCTTGATGGCGACCAGCAGTCCCTCGGACGGGATGATGAGCCGGACGCCTTCCCGGGTAAGGGTTTCCTGGAGCCAGTCAAGGAATTCGTTGCCGTTCCGGTAGGGGGGATGGGCCAGGGCCTTGCCGCAGTAGCGGGAATGGAAACCCAGGGCGCCTTTCTGCTGGGAAGCGGCCAGAACCGGATAGCCGGCGCGGCCCAGGGAACGGATGATGGCCAGGGAGCCGATGGTCTGGGCTTCGGCCACCAGGATGGGGTAATCGGCGCGCCAGTCCTTCATGTTCCGGTCTCCAGGGCGGACCGGAAGGCGGAGAGCCGCTGCCGCAACCCCGCAAGGCCCCGGTCGATGCGTTCGAAACAGGCTTCCATGTACGCCTCGGGAAGGCCGTAAGGGTCGTGGATGTAGGCCAGGGTGGGCGGCTCGGCCCAGAGGCCCAGCAGGGTCACCTGGACGCCGGGCAGGGCCTGGGCGAGGTCCCCGAGCCGGTCCGCGTGGTCCGGTTCGAAGGCCACCAGCAGGTCCCCCGCCTTCAGGTCGATTTGGTGGAGCGGGGTGCTGCGGTGGGGCGCGAGGTCGGTCCCGAAGCGGGACGCCACGGCCATGGCCCGCGGGTCGGCCGGCTTGTGGATGTCGGCTTCCAGGCCGGCGGAAGCCACTTCGATGCCGGGGCAGCGAAATCGCCGTCCGGCGAAGGCGCTTCGGCAGATATTGCCCTTGCAGATGAAGATGACCCGGCCGACGCGCCCCCATTCGACCCGCCGGTAGGGGCCGAGGCCGCCCAGGCCGGCGCGGAGGGCGTGCCAGGCGGCCAGCGCGAAGCCTCTCTTCCCCCCGTAGGTACGCCCAAGATATGCCGAGATGGCAGCCAAGACCGGTTGCATGTTGTGTCCGTCACCGTTGCCGATGTCTGTCGATTTGACAGGCATGGTGACTGCCCGGAGCGGGCGGCGCCATGGGGCGCAAACCTGAACTTGCTTGTCATCGCCCCTCCGCCTTTTTGGCGGGAATGCGGCAGGGAGCGCCATGTGGGCGTGGGTGTGCAATATGGGTAAGGTGCTTTGTCAGTCTCGTGTAAGTCCCGGTGGATAAATTGATTTTCCCGGATTGTCTCCGGTGGGGGATGGGCGCAGGGAAAGCTGGGTGTCAAGTCCCTCGATAGCAATATTCCATTTGGATATTTTGCGGGATTGAACTACAACTACAGTGTTGTGCTACCGAACGGGCAGGGGTTTTGCTGATTCGCGCTCTAGGTCGAAAGCCTTAAATTTGAGCCTGTCGGCATATCCACCTGGGCTGCTTGGCCAGCCCGGATGTGCGTAGAAACCCCACTGACAAAAAAAGAGACGACAGAGGAAACAATATGATTCATCAATCCATGGTTCTCCAGGCCTACACACCGCAACTCCACCTCGGCGACTGGCAACTCGTCGTGTTCGTCAATCGCCGCCGTAACCGCATTTCGGTCGAGCGCTGGCATTCATCGGAGAAGGGGATTCATCCCCAGGAAGCGACGGGGCAGGTATTGCGCATCAACACCGGCATCCGGGCTTTCCGCCGGCAGATGCCCGTGCTGGCCGGCGCCATGGATGAACTGGATACGGCGGGCATGACGGAAGACCAGATCGTCGGCGCCGTCTTCCAGGTCATTTCCCGGCTTTACCGGGCGTCGCCGGATGCCGAGCATATCGGCTTCGGCGGGGAGCGCCTGTCGGACCAGGAATTCGCCGTGTTCCTGGAGGATCGCAAGCAGGACGCCCTGGACGCCCTGACCACGGTCACCCACTGACCCACTGAGTCACCCGCCAAGGGGCGGGGGCGCCAACGATGCTGCCGGCCTGGTTCAGGCCGGCAGTTCTTCTTCCCGCAGCAGGAAAACGTATTCGTTGCCGGCGGCGGTTTCCAGCCAGGTGAAGGGCAGGTCGGGATAGGCCGCTTCCAGGGCGTCCCGGTTATGGCCGATTTCCACCACCAGCAGGCCGCCCGGATTCAGGTGGCGCTTGGCTTCACGGAGGATGATGCGGGTGAAATCGAGGCCGTCCTCCCCCGATCCCAAAGCCAGTTCCGGTTCGTGCAGGTACTCGGGGGGCAGGGCCGCCACCGATTCGGCATTGACGTAGGGCGGATTGGAGATGATGAGGTCGTAGCTGCGGCCCTTGAGCTTGGCGAAGGCATCCGACTCGACCAACTGGACGCGGTCCTGGAGGCCGTAGTCATCCACGTTGCGGCGGGCGACGGCGAGGGCGTCGGGGGACAGGTCCACGCCATCCACGTTGGCTTCCGGGAAGGCCAAAGCGGATAGGATGGCCAGGCAGCCGGAGCCGGTGCACAGGTCCAGGACGCTTTCCACCGACCAGGGATCTTCCACCCAGGGCGTCAGCTGCTCGTCGAGGAGTTCGGCGATGAAGGAGCGGGGAACGATGACCCGCTCATCCACGTAGAAGCGATGCTCCCCCAGCCAAGCCTCGTTGGTCAGGTAGGCGGACGGCAGGCGCTCCTCCACCCGGCGGCGGATGATGGCCAGCACGGCTTCCCGCTCCTCTTCCAGGAGGCGGGCGTCGAGGAAGGGCTCCAACTGGTCCAGGGGCAGGTTCAGGGTATGGAGCACCAGGTAGACGGCCTCGTCCCAGGCGTTGTCGGTGCCGTGGCCGAAGAAGAGGCGGGCTTGGTTGAAGCGGCTGACGGCAAAGCGCAGCAGGTCGCGAACGGTGAGGAGTTCGCGGCGGGCGGATTCGATATTCATCGGCCGAGTAGTGTTTCCAGGATGCGGGTGTAGATGCCGGACAGCTTGGGCAGGGCGGCCACGTCGACGCATTCGTCGATCTTGTGGCTGGTGGCGTTCACCGGGCCTACCTCGATGAGTTGGGGGCAGATGTCGAAGATGAAGCGGCCATCGGAGGTGCCGCCGGTGGTGGACAACTCAGTCTCGATGCCGCATTCCTCCCGGATGGCGGCGACGGTGGCATCCGCCAGGGGGCCGCGGCCGGTGAGGAAGGGCTTGGCGCCCAGGGTCCAGGCGATGTCGTAGTCCAGGCCGTGGCGGTCCAGGATGCCGGTGAGGTGGGCTTTCAGGCTTTCCGGCGTGCTGGCCGTGGAGAAGCGGAAATTGAACAGCACTTCCACGCTTCCCGGGATGACGTTGGTGGCGCCGGTGCCGCCCCGGACATTGGAAATCTGCCAGGTGGTGGGCGGGAAGTATTCGTTGCCCTGGTCCCACTCCGCGGCCGCCAGTTCGGCGATGGCCGGGGCGACCCGATGGATGGGGTTCTTGGCGAGATGGGGATAGGCGATGTGGCCCTGGATGCCTTTCACCGTCATCTTGCCGGAGAGGGAGCCACGACGGCCGTTCTTGACCATGTCCCCGAGGGTATCCACTGAAGTCGGCTCGCCGATGATGCAGTAGTCGATGGTTTCGCCCCGGGCCTTGAGGGCTTCCACCACGGCCACGGTGCCGTCCACCGCATCCCCTTCCTCGTCGGAGGTCAGCAGCAGGGCGATGGAGCCGGGATGGTCAGGGTGGGCGGCGACGAAGGACTCGATGGCCGTGACCGAAGCCGCCACGGAGGATTTCATGTCGGCGGCGCCCCGGCCGTAAAGCTTGCCGTCCCGGATTTCCGGGGCGAAGGGCGGGGTGGTCCAGGATTCCACGGGGCCGGTGGGCACCACGTCGGTGTGGCCGGCGAAGCAGAAGATGGGCTTGGCGGTGCCGCGGCGGGCCCAGAGATTGGTGACCCCGCCCCGGTTGATGAATTCGAAGGCGAAGCCCAGAGGCTTCAGCCGTTCGCAGATGAGGTCCATGCAGCCGCCGTCGGCGGGCGTGACGGAATTCCTGGCGATCAGCTCCTTGGCCAGGGCAAGGGTGGGGTCTTGCTTCAAATTGCTTCTTCTTCGTTCAGTTTCAGGGTGAACTCGGTGAAGGAGGGGCCGTTGTCGCCAGAGCCGTCCTTGTCGGCGGCTGGCTTGGCCGCCACGGGGTCCTTGGCTTCGCCGAATTCCGAGTTATTGATGAGCCAGGACAGGTTGGTCGGGGAGTCGGAATTGGCCAGGGCTTCGTCCAGGGTGATGACCCCCTCCCGGAAGAGGCGGAAGAGGTCCTGCTCGAAGGTCTGGGAGCCCGGCGCCAGGGATTGCTCCATGGCGTCCTTGATGGCCTGGACTTCGCCCCGCTCGATGAGTTCGGCGACGTGGCGGGTGTTGAGCATGACTTCAGCGGTGGGGGCGCGCTTGCCGTCGGGCTTCTTCACCAGCCGCTGGGAGATGATGGCCCGCAGGGTCACCGACAGGTCCAGGAACAGCGCCGGCCGGTTCTCGACGGGAAAGAAGCTGATGATCCGGTTCAGGGCGTGGTAGCTGTTGTTGGCGTGCAGCGTCCCCAGGCAGAGGTGGCCGGTCTGGGCGTAGGAAATGGCCGCCTGCATGGTTTCCTTGTCCCGGATTTCGCCGATCAGGATGCAGTCGGGGGCCTGGCGCATGGCGTTCTTGAGGGCTGCCTGCCAGTCCAGGGTGTCCATGCCCACTTCCCGCTGGTTGACGATGGACTTCTTGTGCCGGAACAGGAACTCGATGGGGTCTTCCACCGTCAGGATATGCCCGGATTTGTTGGCATTCCGGTGATCCAGCATGGAGGCGATGGTGGTCGATTTGCCGGAACCGGTGGAGCCGACGATCAGGATCAGCCCGCGCTTCTCCATGATCAGGTCGCCCAGGACCGTCGGCAGGCCCAGGGAGTCGAGGGGGGGGATGTTGCCCAGGATGTAGCGGATCACCAGGCTGACCGAGTTCCGCTGACGGAAGATGTTGATCCGGAAGTTCCCGACCTGGGGGACACCGAAGGAGAGGTTCATCTCCATGGTGGCCTCGAAGGTCTTGATCTGCTCCGGATTCATCAGCTCATAGGCGATCTTCTCGATCATGTCCGGCAGCATGATCTGCTGGTTGACCGGAATGGTCTCGCCCTGGATTTTGATGTGGATCGGGGCGCCGGCCGTAATGAAAATGTCCGACGCCTGCTTCTCTGCCATCAGCTGGAACAGCTTGTCTAGAATCATCCCCGTCTCCCCCCGGAGTTGGCTGGCTTAGGCGCGCAGCAGATCGTTGATGCTGGTCTTGGCCCGGGTCTGGGCATCCACCTTCTTGACGATCACGGCGCAGTACAGGCTGTACTTGCCGTCGGCGGAGGGCAGGTTGCCGGAAACCACCACGGAGCCCGGGGGCACGCGGCCGTACATGACCTCGCCGGTTTCCCGGTCGTAGATCTTGGTGGACTGGCCGATATACACGCCCATGGAAATCACGGAGTTCTCGCCGATGATGACGCCTTCCACCACTTCGGAACGGGCGCCGATGAAGCAGTTGTCCTCGATGATGGTCGGGTTGGCCTGGAGCGGCTCCAGGACGCCGCCGATGCCGACGCCGCCGGAGAGGTGCACGTTCTTGCCGATCTGGGCACAGGAACCGACGGTGGCCCAGGTGTCGACCATGGTGCCTTCATCAACGTAGGCGCCGATGTTCACGTAGGAGGGCATCAGCACTGCGTTCTTGGCGATGAAGCTGCCCTTGCGAGCCACAGCCGGCGGGACGACGCGGAAGCCGCCCTGGCGGAACTGCTCTTCGGTCCAACCCTGGAATTTGGTATCCACCTTGTCAAAATAGCGGATGTCGCCGGATTCCTGGATGACGTTGTCCCGGACGCGGAAGGACAGCAGCACGGCCTTCTTGATCCACTGATGGGTAACCCACTCGCCGTTGATCTTCTCGGCGACGCGCAGCTTGCCGGCGTCGAGTTCGCCGATGACCTGTTCGATGGCGCCGATCTCTTCCTTGGAAGACTTGGAGGAAAGCTCGGTACGGCGTTCCCAGAGTTGATCGATGACGGTTTGGAGGGGATGTTGCTGGTTCGGCACTTGTAGACCTCGACGACGTATTAGTTATTGGACTGCAGTTGCTGCACGAATTGGCGGATGCGCCCGGCGGCTTCCAGGCAATCGGCCAGGGAAGGCACCAAGGCGATGCGGACGAAATTCGCCCCCGGATTCACCCCGCCGGCCTCCCGGGCCAGGAAGCTGCCGGGAAGGACCACGACATTATAGGCGGCGTACAGGCCGCGGGCGAATTCGGTATCGGAAATGGGGGTCTTGGCCCACAGGTAGAAGCTGGCGTCCGGCCGGGCGGTGCCCAGCACCTCGGCGAGTAGAGGCGTCACGGCATCGAACTTCTCGGTGTATTGGCGACGGTTGTCCCGGACGTGGGTTTCGTCGTTCCAGGCGGCGACCGAGGCGGCCTGCACCGGGGTGGCCATGGCGCAGCCGTGGTAGGTGCGGTACAGGAGGTAGTTCTTGAGGATGGCGGCATCTCCCGCCACGAAGCCCGAACGCATGCCCGGCACGTTGGAGCGCTTGGACAGGCTGGAGAACATCACCAGCCGCTCGAAACCCCGGCCCAGCTGCTTGGCAGCCTGGAGTCCGCCCAGGGGCGGCTCGCTGCCTTCGAAATAGACTTCGGAATAGCACTCGTCGGAGGCGATGACGAAGCCGTGGCGGTCGGACAGTTCGAACAGGGCCTTCCAGTCCTGGAGGCTCAGCACCTTGCCGGTGGGGTTGGCGGGGGAGCAGACGTAGAGGAGCTGCACCCGGGCCCATTCCTCGGCGGACAGGGAATCGAAATCGAAGGCGAAGCCGTTGTCCGGCAGGGTGTTGAGGAAGCGCGGCTCGGCGCCGCCCAGGTAGGCCGCCCCTTCGTAAATCTGATAGAAGGGGTTGGGGCTGACCACCAGGGGCACGTAGCCTTTGCTCGGGTCGATGACGGTCTGAGCGAAGGAGAAGAGGGCTTCCCGTGAGCCGTTCACCGGCAGGATTTCGGTTTCCTGATTCAGTTCCAGACCATAGCGGCGGCCGACCCAGGCGCCGATGGCTTGGCGTAGGGCCGGGGTGCCCTGGGTGGTCGGGTAATTGGCCAGGCCCTTCAGGCTGTTGGCCAGGGCATCCATGATGAAAGCCGGGGTCGGATGCTGGGGCTCGCCGATGGAGAGCTTGATTTCCTTGAATTTGGGATCGGGGGTGACGCCCGCGAAGAGCTGGCGCAGTTTCTCGAAGGGGTAGGGCTGAAGCTTGGCGAGATGGGGATTCACGGAGCTGGAAAAGAGTGGCCGAAAGCCCGGATTATCGCTGAAAACGGCCCGGCGCGGATGCCCACGGATTGGCCGGCCGGGCGCCTCAATAGGCGATGCGGCAGGGGTTTTCGTGCCAGAGCCGGAGCGGTTCGGTCGCCCCGGGGAGGGGCAGGTGGCGGGTGGGGACGGTACGGGCCTCGTGGGGCCGGCACAGCTCGCCGTAGAGTTCGTCGTCGGAGAAGCCGATGGCCGCCGCCTGGTCCCGGGTGTTGGCGAAGACGATGCGCTGCACCCGTGCCCAATAGGCGGCCGACAGGCACATGGGACAGGGCTCGCTGGAAGCATAGAGGATGCAGTCGGCCAGGTGGAAGCGCTCCAGCTTCTTGCAGGCTGCCCGGATGGCGACGATCTCGGCATGGGCCGTGGGATCGTTGGTGGAAATCACCTGGTTCCAGCCTTCGGCGACGATCTCCCCGTTCAGGACGATGACCGCGCCGAAGGGGCCGCCGTCGCACCGCGAAACATTGGCGAGGGCCAGGTCGATGGCGCGCTGGAGGAAGATTTCGTCCATGGGCCTAATCCAGGTTCCGGAAGACCCGCGCCCAGGGCAGGCTGAATTCCAGGCCGGGGATGACCAGGGGAGTTTCCGGGGCGATGTCCTGGAGCAGCCACTGCCGCTCGGCGGTGCGGGTATAGCTTTCCACCCGCCGCTGCTCCGGATCCACCAGGACGTACTGCTCCAGGCTGGGCAGGCGCCGGTAGGCGGCGAATTTGTCGCCCCGGTCGTAGCCGGCGGAGGCGTCCGACAGGACTTCGACGATGAGGATGGGGGCGGTGACGAACTGGTCGGCCCGCTTGTCCACCTCGTTGCAGGTGACCATCACGTCCGGGTAGAAGTAGGCGGTGGCGGCCTGGACCTGGAGCTTCATGTCGGACATGAAGGTCCGGCAGGGGGAGCCTTCCAGCTTGTCGGCGAGGGCCCCGGCGATGTTCAGGGCGACCGTGACGTGAGTGCGGCTGGCGCCTCCCATGGCGAAGACCTCGCCGGCTACGAACTCATGCTTTTCCGATTGCCCCGCTTCCCAGGTCAGGTAGTCTTCGGCGGTGAATCGCAGAGCAGGAGCCGGCAAGGCCATGGGTTCCTCCGTCGGTGGGCTAGGTCGCCGAAACCATGCTAGCCCCGGGTGTTCGAATTGGTCTCGAACTGGGTCAGGTCGACCCGGGGGGCAGGGTTCCAGCCGGGTTTACGATGCTCGGCCACCACGTTGGTGAAAATACCGCCCCGCACGTAAAAGCGGGCGGTAAGGCGCATGAAGCGGGGCTGGGTGGCGGCCACCAGGTCGTCCAGGATGCGGTTGGTGACCGCCTCGTGGAAACAGCCCTCGTCCCGGAAGGACCACATGTAGAGCTTGAGGCTCTTCAGCTCGACGCAGAGCTGGTCCGGAATGTAGTCCAGGGTGAGAGTGGCGAAGTCCGGCTGGCCGGTCTTGGGGCACAGGCAGGTGAATTCCGGAATCTGCATGTGGATATGGAAATCACGGTCGGCGGCCGGGTTGGGGAAGGTCTCGAGTTCTTTGGAAGGCTGGGTGGTCATGCGGCGATATCTTGATTGAATGGCTCAAATGCTATTATACGGCCCCCCGCAAGGCCGCGCTGGAAAAGCCGGCTGGACGGCCGTACAACCCCATTTCCGATGCGTCTAACCAAGCTCAAGCTCGCCGGCTTCAAATCCTTCGTCGATCCCACTGCGGTGGCCCTCCCCGGGCAACTGGTGGGCGTCGTTGGCCCCAATGGCTGCGGCAAGTCCAACATCATGGATGCCGTGCGCTGGGTGCTGGGCGAATCCAAGGCCTCGGAACTGCGGGGCGAGTCCATGCAGGACGTCATCTTCAACGGCACCACGGGCCGTAAGCCTGTGTCCCGGGCGTCCGTTGAACTGATTTTCGACAATTCCCTGGGGCGGGCCATGGGCCAGTGGTCCCAGTATGCGGAACTGTCGGTGAAGCGGGTCCTGACCCGGAACGGCCAATCGGACTACTTCATCAACAACATCAAGGTCCGCCGCAAGGACATCACCGACCTTTTCCTGGGCACCGGCCTGGGGCCGCGGGCCTACGCCATCATCGGCCAGGGCATGATCTCCCGCATCATCGAGGCCAAGCCCGACGACCTGCGGGTTTTCCTGGAAGAGGCGGCCGGCGTCTCCCGCTACAAGGAGCGCCGCAAGGAAACGGAAGGCCGCCTGGAGGACACCCGGGACAATCTGGCCCGGGTCGAGGACATCCGCCTGGAGCTGGCCAGCCAGATGGAACGCCTGGAAGTCCAGGCCGAGGTGGCCCGCCAGTACCACGCCCTCAACGACCAGCTCACCAAGAAGCAGCAGATTCTCTGGCTTCTGAGGAAGAACGAAGCGGCGGCCGAGCGCCAGCGGGTGGGGCTGGAGGTGGAGCGGGCCGTCACCGAGCTGGAAGCCCAGAGCGCCGCCCTGCGGGAACTGGAAGTCCGGCTGGAGGAAACCCGGGAAGGCCATTTCGCCGCCGGCGATGCCCTCCACCAGGCCCAGAGCGACATGTACGCCGCCAATGCGGAAGTCGCCCGGCTGGAAGCGGAAATCCGCCACCGCCGGGACTCCCAGCGCCAGCTGGAATCCCGCCTGGCCCAGCTGGAAGGCGAATACGCCCACTGGCGCCAGACGGCAGACAACCTGGCGGCCGAGCGGGAGCGTTGGGAGGAGTCCCAGGAGGCCACCCAGGTGCGGGTCGAGCAGGCCGAAGAGCGGCTCGAAATGCAGATGAACATCGCTCCCCAGGTGGAAGAGACCCACGCCCAGGCGGAAGAGGAGCTCAACCGCCTCAAGACCCGCACCGCCAATGCCGAGCAGCGCCTCCAGGTGGAGCTGAACAACAAGGCCCACGCCCAGCGCACCATCCAGGCCCTGATCCAGCGCCGGGAGAAGGTGCGGGAGGAGCTTTCCGTCCTCCAAGAGCCGGATAACGACTCCCTGGTGGAAAAGGAAGACGAACTCTCCTTCCTGCGGGAGGAGCTGGCCGCCGACCAGGAAAACCTCACCGATCTCCAGCAGGAAGTGCCCCAGCTGGAAGCCGCCCGCAAGGCCGCCCAGGCGGAGGTGCAGCAGGCCGGCAAGGAACTGGCCGCCGGCGAAGCCCGCCTGGCCGCCCTGGAGCAGATGCAGTTGCGTACCCAGCAGGGCGGCAAGCTGCCCGAATGGCTGCGCCGCCATGGTCTGGAGGGCGCCCAGCCCCTGTGGAAGCGCATCCACGTCGAGCACGGCTGGGAGGAGGCGGTGGAAGCGGTTCTCCGGGAGCACCTGAACGCCATCGCCTGCGAAGATACCTCCCGGCTCGCCGACTGGCTCCACGACCGTCCCGACGCCAAACTGACGGTGCTGATTCCCGCCGAGGCCGCTGCCGGCTCCGCCAGCCAGGATCGCCTGCTGGACCGGATTCGTTGCGACGACGCGAACCTTTCCACGGTGCTGGCCGACTGGCTGGCCGGCGTCTTCACCGCCGCCTCCCTGGAAGACGCCCTGCAGCGTCGCACCGAACTGGCCCCGGGTACCGTCCTAGTGACGCCGGGGGGCGATGTGGTCAGCCGCGCCAGCGTTACCTTCTTCGCGCCGGACAAGGCGGAACACGGCCTCCTGGAGCGGCAGCGGGAAATCGAAGCCCTGGGCGAAGGTATCGCCGGCGGCGAAGCCCGCCTCGCCGCTGCCCAGGAACGCATCGTCCAGATCGAGAACGAGCTGGAAGACAAGCAGGAAGCCCTCCAGGAAGCCCGCCGCTACGTGGCCGACCGCCAGCAACGGGTCCATGCCTTGCAGATGGAGACCCTGAAGCTCTCCCAGGCCATGGCCACTTTCCGCGACCAGAAGGACCGACTCAAGGAACAGCTCACCGACTTGGCAGCGGAGGAGGAGGGCGAGCGGGAGCGGGAAATGGCGGCGGACGAGAAGATCGCCGAGGTCCGGGAGGGGCTGTCCCGCATCCAAGTCTTGGTGGCCGGCGCCCGGGGGCGGCTGGAAGAGACCGAGCGGGCGGTGCGCACCGAGCGGGAGCGCCACGCCGACCTGGACCGCGCCCTGCGGGAGGCCCAGTTCTCCCTGCGGGAATGCCAAAGCAAGCTCCAGGACATCTTTGCCCAGCAGGCCACCGCCCAGCGGGAGCTGCTGCGCATCGAGAAAGACCGGGGCCAATGTCAGGAGCAGGCCGAGGCCCAGCCCCCCGATATCCTGGAAGAGCAGTTGCAAGACGCCCTGGTCGCCCGCCAGGAAAAGGAAAAGGCCCTGGCGGCCAGCCGGGACGCCCTGGAAGCCGCCACCAACGCCCTCCGTGGCCTGGAAGAGCAGCGCCTGCGCATCGAGCAAGGACTGGAGCCGCTGCGTACCCGCATCGGCGACCTGAAGCTGAAGGAACAGGCAGCGGCGCTGAATGCCGAGCAGTTGGCGACCCAGCTGTCCGAGGCTGGCGCCGACGAGGCGGTCCTGCTGCCCGAGCTGGGCAATGCCCGGCCCTCGGCCCTGCAGGGGGAAATCACCCGGCTGTCCAACGCCATCGCCGACTTGGGGCCGGTGAACCTTGCCGCCCTGCAGGAATTGGAAACGGCCAAGGAGCGCAAGGGTTACCTGGACGCCCAGGCGGCGGACTTGACCGAGGCCATGGAAATCCTGGAGAGCGCCATTAAACGCATCGACCGGGAAACCCGCGACCTCCTTCAATCCACCTTCGACACGGTGAACGGCCATTTCGGCCAGCTCTTCCCCGAGCTGTTCGGCGGCGGCCGGGCCGAATTGGTGATGACCGGCGACGAAATCCTGGACTCCGGCGTGCAGGTCATCGCCCAACCGCCGGGCAAGAAGAATTCCACCATCCACCTCCTTTCCGGCGGCGAGAAGGCGCTTACGGCCATCGCCCTGGTGTTCTCCATGTTCCAGCTCAACCCGGCGCCTTTCTGCCTGCTGGACGAGGTGGATGCCCCCCTGGACGACACCAATACCGAGCGTTTCTGCGGCATGGTGAAGAAAATGTCCGGGCAGACGCAATTTTTGTTCATCAGCCACAATAAAATCGCCATGGAAATGGCGGAGCAACTGGTCGGCGTGACCATGCAGGAATCGGGCGTGTCCCGGGTGGTTGAGGTTGACATCCAAGAAGCACTCAAGATGAGGGAAGCGGCGTAATGACCGAACTTCAATACGGATTGATCGGGCTGGGCGCAGCGGCGGTGGCCGGCGTCTTCGCGTACAACAAATGGCAGGAGCGGGCCCATCGCAAGGTGGCGGAGCAGGTGCTCAAATCTGACCACGACGACGTTCTCCTGGGGGGCGAGGCCAATCGCCGGGAGGAGCCGCGCTTCGCGCCGGAACCGGAAGTCCGGGCCGAGCGGCGGGAACCCGTCCTGGCCGGCGCCTCCGAGCCGGAACCCGAATTCGAGCCCGAAACCGAAGTGCCGGTGCTGGCTGCCGAGCCGGAACCCGAAGAGGCATTCGAGGCCGAAGAAGAAGCTCCGGTACCCGATGTGCCCGCCAAGCTCCTCGACCCGCGCCTGGACTTCATCGTCACCATGGAACTGGTGGATGCGGTGCCTGCCACCCAGATTCTCCACTCCCAGCGGGACGCCCTGAAGCGTCTTTCCAAGCCGGTAGTCTGGGTCGGATTCAACGACCGCAGCCGCACCTGGGAGACCATCGCCCCAGACACCCCCATGCCCTACCGGCGCTTGCGTATCGGCCTGCAGATGGCCAACCGGCGCGGCCCCCTGTCGGAAGCCGAACTCACCGTCTTTATCGCCGCCATGCAGGAACTGGCCGATGAACTGCTGGCCGTGGCCGACATGCCCTCCAGCCATGCTGTCCTGGACCAGGCCATGGACCTGGACCGTTTCTCCGCCGATGTGGACCTGGAAATCGGCGTGAACCTGGTGAGCCGGGGCACGCCTTTTTCGGGCACCAAGCTTCGCGCCCTGGCCGAAGCTGCGGGCATGGTCCTGGGCGTGGATGGCCTGTTCACCCGCTACGACGACGACGGCCGCGTGCAATTCCGCCTCCAGAACCTGGAGAGCACCCTGTTCTCGCCGGACAGCATCAAGACCCTATCCACCCATGGCCTCACCTTCCTGCTGGACGTTCCCCGGGTGGACCACGCCGACCGGGTGTTCACCCAGATGGTCGAATTGGCCAAGCGTTTCGGGGAAACGTTGCAGGGCACCCTGGTGGACGACAACCGCCATCCCCTGAACGACGCCCAGCTTGACCACATCAAGCGGGAATTCGTGGTGAAGCCCCAGGCCACCATGGCCCAGTTCGGCATTCCGGCGGGCGGCCCTCTGGCCCTGCGCCTCTTTTCCTGACCGATGACGGTGCCTGCTGCAGCCGCCGAGCGCGCCGCTTTCCTGCGGGGCGAGATCGAACGGCACAACGTCGCCTATTACGTCCAGGATGCGCCCATCATCCCGGACGCCGAGTTCGACAAGCTGTTCCGGGAACTGCAAGACCTGGAAACGGCTTATCCGGAACTGCTGACGCCGGATTCCCCGACCCAGCGGGTTGGGGCGCCCCCCCAGAAGGAATTCCCCTCGGTCACCCACCGGGTGCCCATGCTGTCCCTCAACAACGCCTTTTCGGCCGAGGAGGTGGAAGCCTTCGACCTGCGGGTTCGCGGCGGCCTGGAACTGTCGGAAGGTAGCGGGGCGGTGGAATATGCCGTGGAGCCCAAATTCGACGGCCTGGCCATCAACCTGACCTATGAAAACGGCGTGTTCGTGCGGGGCGCCACCCGGGGTGATGGCGTTTCCGGCGAGGACGTGACCCCGAACCTGCGCACCATCCGCAGCATCCCGCTCCGCCTCTCGGGCAGCGGCTGGCCGGAGGTCTTCGAGGTGCGGGGCGAGGTGCTGCTGTTCCGCAAGGATTTCGACAAGATCAACGCCCGGCAGCGGGAGAAGGGCGAGAAGGAATTCGTCAATCCCCGCAATGCAGCGGCGGGCAGCCTGCGCCAACTGGATTCCCGCATCACCGCCAGCCGGCCCCTGTCCTTCTTCGCCTACGGCATCGGGGCGGGGTACGAGGCCCTTGCCGCGACCACCCATGCGCAGCTGATGGACCGCCTGGAGTCCTTCGGCTTCCCAGTGGCGCCGGAGCGGCGGGTGGTGGAGGGAACCGCCGGTGTGCTGGAGTATTTTGCGGAGATCGGGCAGAAGCGCTCGGCGCTGCCCTACGACATCGACGGGGTGGTGTACAAGGTCAATCGCCTGTCCGCCCAGGATCGCCTGGGTTTCGTCTCCCGGGCGCCGCGCTTCGCCATCGCCCATAAATTCCCGGCCGAGGAGGCAACCACCGAAGTGCTCTCCATCGAGGTCCAGGTGGGGCGCACCGGGGCGCTGACCCCAGTGGCCCGGCTGAAGCCGGTCTTCGTCGGCGGCGTGACCGTCACCAACGCCACCCTCCACAACGAGGACGAGGTGCGGCGCAAGGACGTACGCATCGGCGATACGGTTACCGTACGGCGTGCCGGGGACGTTATTCCAGAGGTGGTTGCTGTGGTTCAGCGCCCCAGGACAGCCCAGGGAACGCCGCTCCACGAGGCCTGGGAACTGCGCCGCCATTACCCCGTCTGCCCGGTGTGCGGCTCGGCGGTGGAGCGGCTGCCCGACGAGGCGGTGGCCCGCTGTTCTGGAGGCCTTTATTGCCCCGCACAGCGCAAGCAGGCGCTCCTCCACTTCGCCGGTCGGCGGGCCATGGACATCGAAGGGCTGGGAGACAAGCTGGTGGATCAACTGGTGGATTGTGGTCAGGTCCATTCGCCGGCAGATCTCTACAAGCTCACCGAGGAAACCCTGGCCGGCCTGGAGCGCATGGGTAAAAAATCCGCCGAAAACCTCTGCGCCGCCATCGCCAAGAGCCGGGACACCACCCTGGGGCGCTTCATCTTCGCCCTGGGTATCCGCAATGTCGGGGAGGCAACGGCGCGGGACTTGGCCAAGCACTTCGGCACCCTGGAAGCCCTGATGGCCGCGGACGAGGCGGGGTTGCAGGAGGTTCCCGACGTGGGGCCGGTGGTGGCTGCCAGCGTTAAGGCGTTTTTCGCCGAACCCCATAATCTGGAAGTCATCCAAGGACTGCGTGATGCCAAGGTAAGTTGGCCGGAAGCGGCTCCTGTTAACGACGGTCCCAAGCCCCTGGCCGGCAAGACCCTGGTCATCACCGGCACCTTGCCGACCCTGAAGCGCGACGAGGCCAAGAGCCTTATTGAGGCAGCGGGCGGCAAGGTGGCCGGATCGGTATCCAAGAAGACCGATTTCGTAGTGGCTGGCGAAGAGGCGGGCTCAAAGTTGGAAACCGCCTTGGCTCTGGGCCGCCCCGTGATCGACGAGGCAGAATTGCTGAAAATGCTCGATAAGAAAGGCTAAGAAATGACGCAAGTACGCAAAGCCGTGTTTCCCGTGGCCGGGCTGGGAACCCGCTTCCTGCCGGCCACCAAGGCCAGCCCGAAGGAAATGCTGCCGGTGGTGGACAAGCCCCTGATCCAATATGCCGTCGAAGAGGCCGTGGCGGCCGGCATCACCGACATGATCTTCGTCACCGGCCGCTCCAAGCGGGCCATCGAGGATCACTTCGACAAGGCCTACGAGTTGGAGAACGAACTGGAGCGGCGAGGCAAGACGGAGATGCTGGAATTCACCCAGAATCTCCTGCCCAAGAACATCAATTGCATCTACATCCGCCAGGCGGAAGCACTGGGCCTGGGCCATGCGGTGCTGTGCGCCAAGCCGGTGATCGGCGACGAGCCCTTCGCCGTCATCCTGGCCGACGACCTCCTGGACGGCCAGCCGCCGGTCTTGAAGCAGATGACCGACGCCTACGAGTACTACCGTTGTTCCGTCCTCGGCGTGCAGGACGTGCCTCTCGCCGACACCAAGAGCTACGGAATCGTCGATTCCCGGCCAGTGGCGGAGCGGGTGGAGCAGGTGAATGGCATTGTGGAAAAGCCGAAGCCCGAAGAGGCGCCGTCCACCCTCGGGGTGGTGGGGCGCTACATCCTGACCCCGCGCATCTTCCATCACCTGGAAAACATCCAGGCCGGCTCCGGCGGCGAGATTCAGCTCACCGACGGCATCGCCTCCCTATTGAACGAGGAGCAGGTGCTGGCCTATCGCTACGCCGGTACGCGGTACGATTGCGGTTCCAAGCTCGGCTACCTCCAGGCCATGGTGGTGTTCGGGCAGCGGCATCCGGAGGTTGGTGAAGCCTTCAGCGATTATTTGAGAAATCTGGGAGCAAGTTGATGACTGTGAAAGACGCCCGCGACATCCTGGCGACGGCCGAACTGATCTATTCCAAGGAAACCGTGCAGGCGGCCCTCGACAAGGTGGCGGGCGAAATCAAGGAAGCGCTGTCGGAGAAAAATCCCCTGGTGCTGTGCGTCATGACCGGCGGGGTGATCTTCGCCGGCCAACTCCTGCCGCGCCTGGAGTTTCCCCTGGATTTCGACTATCTCCACGTCACTCGCTATGGCATGGAAACCCAGGGGGGCAAGCTGTCCTGGCGTAGCGCCCCGTGGACGCCGGTGAAGGGCCGGACCGTGCTGGTGGTGGATGACATTCTGGACGAGGGGGTGACCCTGGCTGCCGTGTCCGACAGCCTCAAGCGCCTGGGCGCTGCCGAGGTCCTGAGTGCGGTCTTCGCCGACAAGCTGAATGGCAAGGACAAGCCCATCAAGGCCGATTTCACGGCCCTGACCGTGCCCGACCGCTACGTCTTCGGCTTCGGCATGGATGTTCGCGGCGCTTGGCGCAACCTGCCCGCCATCTACGCTCTGCCCGAAGAGGAAGTATGAGCGGCTACACCGTCCCCGACTTCCTCGATTACTGGCGGAAGGAAGGGGAGAGCTACGCCAAGCACGGCGATTACGACTGGATGGCGTCCCTCATTCCCGGCCGACGCGTCCTGGAAATCGGCTGCGGCCTCGGTTTCGGTACCGTGGCCCTGGCCAAGCGCGGCGTTGCCGTGCTCGCCATCGATTCCATGACGGAATGCCTGGAGGCTACCCGGGAACGGCTCGGGACCATTCCCGATGCCGACGTGACCCTGCTGGAGGCCGATATCACGGCAATGAGCGGTGCCACCCGGGGCGCCATCGAGACCTTTGCCCCTGATGCGGTCGCCTGCTGGCTCATGGGCGCTCCATCGGAAGTGACCGGCGCCGGCGGTGCCGACGGCAATCAGGCGGTGATTGCCTATCGGGAGAAAATCCATCGCCTGGTGGCCGAATTGGCGGCCGGCATCCCGACTGTGCAGGCTCTCCACCTGGTCGACCGAACCGCCATTCCCTGGCAGGCCAAGGACATCGGCCGGGACACCCTGGTCGGTTATCACCTGGGCAAGACCTTTGCCGATCTGCCGTTCAAGGCGGAGCGCAAGAACGCCCTCTATCGCAAGCTCGAAGGCGCCGAGCCCGGGCTGGCCGGCATCCGGCGCAGCCATCCCTCCCTCAAGAGCGTTGTACCCACCCTGGCTTCCCTGGTGGCTGAAAGGAAACACTGAACATGTTGGCAATCATCGGCGGCAGCGGCCTCACCACCCTGTCCATCCTCGACGTATCCCACCGCGAAGTCGTCCGCACCCCCTTCGGCGAGCCCTCCGGGGCGCTGGTTTTTGGCGAAATCTGCGGCCAGCCGGTCATGTTCCTGCCCCGCCACGGCTACGGCCACACCATTCCGCCCCATATGGTCAATTACCGGGCCAATATCTGGGCACTGCACCATCACAAGGCGACGGGCATCATCTCCGTCGCCTCGGTAGGCGGCATCCGGGAAGACCTGAAGCCCGGCGACATCGTCCTGCCCCACCAGATCATCGACTACACCTGGGGGCGCCACTCCACCTTCTTCGACGGCGGCAATACCCCGGTGACCCATATCGACTTCACCGAACCCTATGACCCCGAGCTGTACGCCCGCATCGCCGCGGCGGCCGAGGCGTCCGGCATCGAGGCCAAGAAGGGCGCGGTCTATGCCTGCACCCAGGGCCCCCGGCTGGAGTCCGCCGCCGAGGTGAATCGCCTGGAGCGGGACGGCGCCGACGTGGTGGGTATGACCGGCATGCCGGAAGCCGTGCTGGCCCGGGAAATCGGGCTGCCCTACGCGGCCATCAACGTGGTGGCCAACCACGCCGCCGGCCGCGGCACCAGTGCCCAGGGCATCCACTTCGAAGCCCTGGAGTCGGTCCTGCAAGAGGCCATGGGCCGGGTGCGGACGGTCATCGAACGGGTAGTGAGCAACCAGGATAGCTGGCGGCCCATGGGCATGGCGGTCTGATCCGTCAGTTGCAGCTGAGGACGCCGGTCACCTGCCGGCAAGCCTTCTTGTCCTTCTTGTCCGGCTCGTGGGACGGTTTGGGTGGAGTCGGCGGCGTGGGCGGCTCGAAAGGCTTGCAGTTCTTGCCCACGCAATCCCAATCCTGATGGTGGGTCTTGGTCGGGTAGGGGACAGGGAGGTAGACCGGCTGCTGGATCACCATGGGGCGCTGGGGAGCGGCCCCATTGCAGGCGGCAATGAGGTCGGCCCGGATGAGGGGATCCATCTCCCGCTCGGCATTCTGGATGCACCGGGTGCGGCGGGCACTTTCTTCCTCGGCCAGCTTCTTGTTGGTTTCCTGCTCCCGCTTTTCCGCCTCGTTGCGGGCGGCTTCCCGCTCCGCCAGCTGCTGCCGCTGCCGTTCCAGTTCCCTTTCCACCTGCAGCCGCCGCTCGGCTGAAATCTGTTCCTGGGGCTGGACGGCCAGGGTCTTGCTCCCCCCGTCGCAGGGAGCGGCGGAGATGACGATCGAGCCGTCCGGCGAACGGCACTTGAAGGCATCCGCCTGGGCGCCGGCCAGGCATGCCAGGGCCAGCATGGGGATCAGGATGTGTCTGCATCTGGGCATGGCTTCCGCTCCTTCGGCTGGTTCCGGCAATGACTTCTAGACCCGCAACTGCTCCATCAACTCGGTTTCGAGGCGGATGCGGCTGGAGCTTTTGTCCAGATCGCCGCCGCTGATGAGGAAAACGTCCTCCGCCCGTTCGCCCAGGGTGGCGATCTTGGCGGTGTGCAGGCTGGCGCCGTGTTTCGTCAGGGTGGTGGCGACGGTGTAGAGGAGGCCGGGGCGGTCCGCGGCGACCAGGGAAAGCAGGTAGTTGGCGCCTTTCTCGTCGGAGCGGATGGTGACCTCCGGCTTGATGGGGAAATGCCGCACCTGACGGGAGAGGCGTCCCTGGGACGGGGCTTCCGGCGGGGCCTGAGTGGCTAGGCGTTCGGCGAGCTCGTGTTCGATGTAGGGGATCATCTCCCGCTCGGTGTCCTGGCCGTTGGTGTCCAGGAGGACGAAGCTGTCCAGGGCGTAGCCGTGGCGGGTGGTGTGGATCTTGGCATCGACGATGTTGTACCCGGCCCGGGCGAAGAAGCCCACCATACGGGCGAAGAGGTCCGGCTGGTCCTTGGTATAGACCATGACCTGCAAGCCTTCTCCTTCCTGGTGGGGGCGAGCCCGTACCACCGGCCGGTCCTCGAAGATGCGGTAGTGCAGCGACCGGGTGTGCCAGGCGATTTCCTCGGCGGAATGGCGGAGGAAATAGACGGTGTCGAGTTGATTCCAGAGGCGCTCATGCACCGTCTCGGACAGGGCGAAGTAGCGCATCAGCCGCATGGCTTCGGCTTGGCGGTCGGCGATGATGCCGTGGGCCGGCAGCGCCTCGCCCTGGTTGAGGCGGTGCAGGGTCAAGTAGTAGAGGTCGGCGAGCAGCTTGCCCTTCCAGTGGTTCCAGACCTTGGGGCTGGTGCCGCGGATGTCGCAGTGGGTGAGGAGGTAGAGGGCCGCCAGGTGGCGAGCGTCCCCGACCCGGGCGGCGAAGGCTGTGACCACGTCGGGATCGGTGAGGTCCTCCTTCTGGGCCACCTGGGACATGACCAGGTGATTGCCCACCAGCCATACCACCAGCTCGGTATCCTCTTCGGAAAAGCCGTGGGCTTCGCAGAATTCCCGGGCATCCGCCATGCCCAGTTCGGAATGGTCGCCGCCCCGGCCCTTGGCGATATCGTGGAATATGGCCGCGACATAGAGAATCCAGTGCCCGTCGAAGTCGCTGATGATCTGGGAGCACAGCGGGTATTCGTGGGCAAACTCCGCCATGGTGAAGCGGCGCAGATTGCGCATGACCTGGAGGATGTGCTGGTCCACCGTGTAGACATGGAAGAGGTCGTGCTGCATCTGGCCGACGATCTTCCCGAAATTGGGCAGGTAGGCCCCCAGGATGTCCAGCTGGTTCATGCGCCGGAATTCATGGACGATGCCCCGCGAACTCTGGAACAGCTTGACGAACAGGGCCTTGTTCCGGGGATTGGCGCGGAATTCGGGGGTGATGTGTTCCCGGGCGCGCCACAGTGCCCGCAGGGTGCGGGCGGTCATGCTGCGCAGGTCGGCGCATTCCTGCATGACCAGGAAGCTGTCCAGGATCGCCGATGGATTTTTTTCGAAGAGGCTCTCATCCCGGACATCGAGCAGGTCGCCGATGGCCTGGAAGTTCTCGTCGATGGGCTGGGGAGCCTGCTCCTTGTCGGGAGAGAGGGCGGCGGCGATGTTCTGGAGCAGGATGGTGTTGAGGACCGTGATCGCCTTGGCGTTCCGGTAATAGCCCTGCATCAGCTGCTCGGAGGCCCGCTTGGCCTCGGTGTCCTGGAAGCCGAACTGGTTGGCGAGGGGCGTCTGGTAGTCGAAGAGCAACCGGTCTTCCCGGCGGTTGGCGGTGAAGTGGAGGCTGATCCGCAGGTGGCGCAGGAAACCTTCGCAGCTTTCGGCGTGCTGCATCTCCTCCCGGGTGAGGAAGCCGTGCTTTTCCAAGTCGGCCCAGGAGGTGCCGTAGCCCGCCACCTGGGCGATCCAGAAGATCACCTGGAGGTCCCGCAGGCCGCCGGGGGAGTCCTTGCAGTTCGGTTCGACGCTGTAAGGGGTTTCGTTGAAGCGCAGGTAGCGTTCCTGCTGCTCCAGGCGCTTGGCCTCGAAAAAGGCCAGCGGGTCCAGCATGGCCCCGAGTTTCTTGCGGAATTCCTTGAACAGCTTGGCGTTGCCGGCCAGCAGCCGGCTTTCGATCAGGGCAGTCTCGACAGTGATGTCGGCGGCCGCCTCGTTCAGGCATTCCTCGATGGTCCGGACGCTGTGGCCGATTTCCAGGCCGATGTCCCAGAAGCATCCCACCAGTCGCTCCAACTGGGCTGCCAGGGCCTCATCCGGTGCCGCTGGCAGGAGGATGAGGAGGTCGATGTCGGACGCAGGGTAGAGTTCGCCCCGGCCATAGCCGCCGACGGCCGCCAGGGCCAGCTTGTCGGATAGGCCGATGCCGCTCCATAGCTTGCGGAGAACCTCGTCCACCTGTGCGCAGCGGCGGTGGAGGAGGGCGAGGGCGTCGCCGTGCTGCTCGTATTCTGCCTGCAGGGCTTGGCGGCCGGCCTTGACCTCGTTGCGCAACTCGGCGATGTCGAATTCTTTCACTTGATCCATTCGGGCTTGGGGCGGCTGCCGGCAGAGACGGTAAGGACCTCGTAGCCGGTTTCGGTCACGAGTACGGTATGTTCCCACTGGGCGGACAAGCTATGGTCCTTGGTCACGATGGTCCAGCCGTCGGCCAGTTCGCGGATGGCGGCCTTGCCGGCGTTAATCATGGGTTCGATGGTGAAGATCATGCCTGCTTCCAGCTTGGGGCCGGTGCCGGCCTTGCCGTAGTGCAGGACCTGGGGATCCTCGTGGAATTTGCGGCCGATGCCGTGGCCGCAGAATTCCCGTACCACGGAAAAGCCGTTCTTCTCCGCGTGCTTCTGGATGATGGCGCCGATATCGCCCAGATAGGCGCCCGGCTTCACCACGGAGATACCCAGCCATAGGCACTCGTAAGTCACCTCGCACAGGCGCTTGGCCTGGATGGACCCTTCGCCGACGATGAACATGCGACTGGTGTCGCCGTGGAAGCCTTCCTTGATGGTGGTGATGTCCAGATTGACGATGTCGCCATTCTTCAGCTGCTTGTCCCCAGGGACGCCGTGACACACCTGGTGGTTCACCGAGGTGCAGATGGACTTGGGATAGGGCCTGTAGCCGGTGGGCGCGTAATTCAGGGGCGCCGGGATGCATCCCTGGATGTCCACCATGTAGTTGTGGCAGAGGCGGTCCAGTTCGTCGGTGGTGATGCCGGCTTTTACGTAGGGTTCGATGTAATCGAGGACTTCGGAGGCCAGACGGCCGGCGACGCGCATTTTCTCGATTTCTTCAGGCGTCTTTATTTGAATGCCCATGGACTTGATGGCTGCGGTAGGGGGAAGGCCGAAGAATAAAGGATGCGTCTGGTTTCGGAAAGCCGGGCGGGAAGGCATACTTGCCCTCTTTTACTTAGACATCGGGAATAATGAAGATTCTTCTGCTGGGAAAAGACGGGCAGGTCGGCTGGCAGCTCCAGCGCACCCTGGCGCCCCTTGGAGAAGTGGTGGCTTGCGGCCGGGATCGGTGCGATCTGGCCGACCTGGATCAGGTTCGCCGGGTGGTTCGGGAGGTGGCGCCCCAGGTCATTGTCAATGCCGCCGCCTACACGGCGGTGGACAAGGCGGAAACGGATGCCGAAACCGCCCGCCGCGTGAATGCCGAAGCCCCCGGCCTGCTGGCCGAGGAATCGGCCCGTCTGGGCGGCCTGCTGATTCATTACTCGACGGATTACGTCTATGACGGCGAGAAATCGTCGCCCTACCTGGAAACCGACCCGACCAGCCCCCAGAGCGTCTATGGCGCCACCAAGTTGGCCGGCGAAGAGGCCATCCGGGCAGCGGCCGGCCGGGCGATCATCTTCCGTACCAGTTGGGTATTCGGCGAGCGGGGCGGCAATTTCGTCAAGACCATCCTGCGCCTCGCCAAGGACAAGGAAAGCCTGACCGTGGTGGACGACCAGGTGGGCAGCCCGACGCCCGCCGCCCTCATTTCGACGGTGACCGGCCTTGCCCTGGCGACCCTGCGCGAGGGGCGGGGAATGGAAGAGGGAGAAAAGCGGCTCTACCATCTGGCGGCGGCACGGCCGGTGAGCTGGTGCGAATTCGCCCGGACCATCGTCCGCCAGGCCTCGGAAATGGAGGGGTTCGAGCTGAAGCTCAAGCCTGAGGCGATCCGTGCCATTCCCAGTATCGACTATCCGACGCCTGCCCGCCGCCCGAAGAATTCCCGCCTCGATTGCGCCCGGCTGGAGCAGGACTTCGACCTGCGCATGCCCGACTGGCAACCCTACCTGGAACGAATGCTGCAGGTTCTTTCTCTGAGGTAGAGCGGCTGATGAGATGCGGCCGAGTCTTTATCTGCGCACCATATTGGTGATAGAATCGACAGGTTTTTCCGAGCCGAAAGGCAAAGAAAGACGGTTGCGTGCAAGGTGTGCGCAACTAATTCCACACACCCGCCGAATAAGGGTGTTCGCCGGAAATCCAATAATGGCGGACGTTTACGGCGGGTGGCGGTTCAACCCTTAAAGGAGTTTTAGAATGTCCGTGACCATGCGTCAAATGCTGGAAGCCGGTGTCCACTTCGGCCACCAGACCCGCTTCTGGAGCCCGAAGATGGCTCCCTATATCTTCGGTGCCCGCAACAAGATTCACATCGTCAACCTGGAAAAGACCCTGGGCAAGTACAACGAGGCCATGACCTTCGTTAAGAAGCTTGCTTCCAACCGCGGCAATATCCTGTTTGTCGGTACCAAGCGCCAGGCTCGCGAAATCATGGCCGAGGAAGCCGCCCGCGCCGGCGCTCCCTTCGTCGACCAGCGCTGGCTGGGCGGTATGCTGACCAACTTCAAGACCGTCAAGACCTCCATCAAGCGCCTGAAGGACATGGAAGCCGTCGTCGAAGCCGGCGAACTGGAAAAGATGCCCAAGAAGGAAGCCCTGACCTTCCGCCGCGAACTGGAAAAGCTCCAGAAGTCCATCGGCGGCATCAAGGAAATGGCCGGTCTGCCGGACGCTATCTTCATCGTCGACGTCGGCTACCACAAGATCGCCGTGACCGAAGCCAGCAAGCTGGGCATCCCCGTCATCGGCGTGGTCGATACCAACCACTCTCCGGAAGGCGTGGATTACGTCATCCCCGGCAACGACGACTCCTCCCGCGCTATTCGCCTGTACGCCCGCGGCGTGGCCGATGCCATCCTGGAAGGCCGTAGCCAGGCTGTCCAGGATATCGTTGCCGCCGGTGGCGAAGACGAGTTCGTCGAAGTCCAAGAAGAATCTGCTGAGTAATTATTGTGCAATGGCGGCGCGCCATCATGGCGCGCCGTTGCACATCTATCGATTGGAGTAAGCTAAATGGCGGCAATTACCGCAAGCATGGTGGCTGAACTGCGCGGCAAGACCGACGCACCCATGATGGAATGCAAGAAGGCCCTGACCGAAGCCGACGGCGACATGGCCAAGGCCGAAGAAATCCTGCGCGTCAAGCTGGGCAACAAGGCCACCAAGGCCGCTGCCCGCGTCGCTGCGGAAGGCGTGGTCGGCATGTATGTGTCCGACGACGGCAAGCTGGGCGCCATGATCGAAGTCAACTCTGAAACCGACTTTGTGGCCAAGAACGACGAGTTCATCGCCCTCTCCAAGGGCTGCGCCGAACTGGTCGCCACCAAGAACCCCGCTGATGTGGACGCCCTGTCCGCCCTGCCCATGGGCGAAGGCACCGTCGAATCCACCCGCGCCGCCCTGGTCGGCAAGATCGGTGAGAACATGACCATTCGCCGTTTCGTGCGCATCGAAGCCAAGGGCAAGCTGGCTTCGTACGTCCACGGCGGTTCCAAGATCGGCGTCCTGATCGACCTGGTGGGTGGCGACGAACAGATGGCCAAGGATCTGGCCATGCACATCGCCGCTTCCAAACCCAAGTCCCTGGATGCTTCCGGCGTCGATCAGTCCCTGATCGAAACCGAGCGCCGCGTCGCCATCGAGAAGGCCAAGGAATCCGGCAAGCCGGAAGCCATGCTGGAAAAGATTGCCGAAGGCACCGTTCAGAAGTTCCTCAAGGAAGTCACCCTGCTGGGCCAGGTCTTCGTCAAGGCCGAAGATGGCAAGCAGACCGTTGAGCAGCTCCTGAAGGCCAAGGGCGCTTCCATCGCCGGCTTCACCCTGTACGTGGTGGGCGAAGGCATCGAGAAGAAGGTCACCGACTTCGCTGCCGAAGTTGCCGCCCAAGCCGCCGCTGCTGCCCAGAAGTAATCTCTAAACGAGGAAAGAACGCCCATGACCATGCCCAGGTATAAACGCATCCTCCTGAAACTCTCCGGCGAGGCCCTGATGGGGTCCGACGCCTACGGCATCAACCCGAAGGTGATCGGGGATATCGTTGGGGAAATCAAGGCGGTGGCGGACCTGGGCGTGGAAATCGGCGTCGTCATCGGCGGGGGCAACATCTTCCGGGGTATGGCGGGTACCGCCACCGGCATGGATCGCGCCACCGCCGACTACATGGGCATGCTGGCCACGGTGATGAACGCCATGGCCCTGTCCGATGCCATGCGCCAGGCCGGCCTGAATGGTCGGGTGCAGTCGGCCCTGAATATCGAGCAGGTGGTCGAGCCCTATATCCGCGGCAAGGCCATCCGCTACCTGGAAGAGGGGAAGATCGTCATCTTCGCCGCCGGCACCGGCAATCCCTTCTTCACCACCGACACCGCAGCAGCTCTGCGCGGATCGGAAATCGGTGCCGAAATCGTGCTGAAGGCTACCAAGGTGGATGGCATCTATACCGCCGATCCCAAGAAGGATCCCGAAGCCACCCGTTATGACAAGATCAGCTTCAACGAAGCGATCTCCAAGAATCTCGCGGTCATGGATGCGACCGCCTTCGCGCTGTGCCGCGACCAGAAATTGCCGATCAACGTATTCTCCATCTTTACCCCCGGCGCCCTGAAGCGCGTGGTTTGCGGCGAGGATGAGGGCACGCTGGTCTATTGCTGACGGAGAAATGTGATGATCCCGGAACTGAAAAAAACAACCGAGACCAAGATGCTGAAGTCCATCGAGGCTCTCAAGCTCGATCTCGCAAAGATTCGCACCGGCCGCGCCCACACCGGCCTCCTGGACCACATCCAGGTGGATTACTACGGTTCCATGGTGCCGGTGAATCAGGTGGCCAACCTGACCCTGGTCGATGCCCGTACCATCGGCGTCCAGCCCTGGGAAAAGGGCATGGCTCAGAAGATCGAAAAGGCCATCCGCGACTCCGACTTGGGCCTCAATCCTGCCTCCCAGGGCGACTTGATCCGCGTGCCGATGCCGGCCCTGACCGAAGAGCGCCGCAAGGAACTCATCAAGGTGGTGAAGCACGAGGGCGAGAACGCCAAGGTCGCCATCCGCAACCTGCGCCGCGACGCCAACACTCATCTGAAGGATGCCCTCAAGAAGGGTGAGGTTCCCGAGGACGCCGAGCGCAAGGCCCAGGACGAAATCCAGAAACTCACCGACAAGTACGTTGCCGAAGTGGACAAGCTGCTCGCCCAGAAAGAGGGCGAGCTGATGCAGGTCTGAGTTTCGGCAGCGACTGAATGCCCCGTCGTTTTTTCAGTTCGACCCGCGAGGTCCCGGAGGCGGACGTGGTGCCGCGCCATGTGGCGGTCATCATGGACGGCAATGGCCGCTGGGCCAAGAAGCGCTTCCTGCCTCGCTTCGCCGGGCATACCAAGGGCGTCGATGCTCTCCGGGAGGTAGTGCGTAGCTGCCTGGATCGAGGCATCGAATACCTGACGGTCTTCGCCTTCAGTTCGGAGAACTGGCGGCGTCCCCAGGAGGAAGTCAGTCTCCTCATGCAGCTCTTCGTCAAGGCGCTGCAGCAGGAGATCAAGCGCCTCAACCGGCACAATGTCCGGCTGCGCATCATCGGCGATATTTCCCGCTTCGATCCCAGGCTCCAGGAACTGATCCGGGATGCGGAGGAGCAGACTGCCGGCAATACCAAGCTCCACTTCACTATCGCCGCCAATTACGGTGGCCGCTGGGACATCATGCAGGCGGTCAATCGCATGCTTGCTGCCCAGCCCGAGAAGCGGGACGGATGGGCGGATGCCGATCTGGAGCCCTATCTCTCCATGAGCTATGCCCCTGAACCGGACCTTTTCATCCGCACTGGCGGCGAGCAGCGCATCAGCAATTTCCTCCTCTGGCAACTGGCCTACACCGAGTTCCATTTCACCGACACCCTGTGGCCGGAGTTCGATGGCAAGGCCCTTGATGCAGCCATCTCCTCCTTCTCCCGGCGCGAACGGCGCTTCGGCAGGACCAGCGAGCAGATTGCCGGCGACGCCGTGACCAAGACCGATACGCATGCTTAAGACCCGGGTCATCACCGCGGTTCTGATCCTCGCTGCGTTCCTGCCCAGCCTTTTCTATCTTTCCCAGCGCTATTGGGCCTTGGCTGTCGCCCTGATTGCTGGCGTGGCGGCGTGGGAATGGGGTGGGTTGGTGCGTCTGGGGGGCAAGGGCAGGGTAGGGTACGGCCTCCTGGTTGCGACCATCTGTATCCTGGCTTCCGTCCTTGTCCCGGCGGCGATCGGCGACGGAGATCTGGTTTCCCCGGCGCACTCTGGCGTGTTGCTCCTCTATGGCGCGGCCGTGCTCTTCTGGGCGGTGATCGTGCCCCTGTGGCTGCGCAACAAATGGCAGCTTGCCAAAGGCGTTGTCGGCGGATTGGTTGGGCTCCTGGTCATCGTGCCGGCGTGGCTGGCCTTGGTCCAGTTGCGGCTTCTCGGTCCGGCTGGCCTTCTCGCCATCCTGGCCCTCGTCTGGATGGCGGATATCGCCGCCTATTTCGCGGGCAAGAATTTCGGCAGGCACAAACTGGCGCCGTCGATCAGCCCTGGCAAGACCTGGGAAGGGGCTCTCGGGGCATGCATCGGTGTCCTGCTCTATGGCGTGGCGATGCGCTATGTCTTCGCCTTCGACGGCGTGCCACTACCTCTCTGGGTGGTGGCGCTGGTTGTCGTCACCGCGGTCAGCGTGGTCGGCGACCTCTTCGAATCCCTGCTCAAGCGTCAAGTGGGGCTGAAGGATAGCAGCCAGATTCTGCCCGGCCATGGCGGCGTGCTCGACCGCATCGATAGCCTGACGTCGACCCTCCCCACTGTTGCCCTCCTGTGGTTGATTTACGTTTCACGCACCGCATGAAAATCCAGAATCTCACCCTGCTCGGCTCGACCGGGTCCATCGGCGTCAGTACCCTCGACGTGATCCGGCGCCATCCGGACCGCTATCGCGTCTTCGCCCTCTGCGCCCACACCCAGGTCGGGAAGCTGTTCGAACAGTGCCTTGAATTCAAGCCGAGATTCGCCGTTCTCCGTGATGGAGAGCTGGCCGCCGATCTTTCCGGGCGTTGCCGGGAAGCCGGTCTTGGCACCGAAATCCTATCGGGCGTCGATGCCCTGGTCCGCATGGCCTCTGCGCCGGAAGTCGATACGGTCATGGCCGCCATCGTCGGTGCGGCCGGCCTCGAACCGACCCTGGCTGCAGCCAGGGCGGGCAAGCGCATTCTCCTGGCCAACAAGGAAGCCCTGGTCATGGCCGGGGAGATTTTTATGGGCGCGGTACGGGAAAATGGGGCCACCCTCCTTCCCGTTGATAGCGAACATAATGCGATATTTCAGTCGCTTCCGGGCGGTTTTTCAGGTGATTTGTCAGAACGCGGGGTGCGTCGGATTCTGCTGACCGCCTCCGGCGGCCCCTTCCGACGGGCGAGCCTGGCGACCTTGGGGGATGTGACGCCGGAAGCCGCCTGTGCCCATCCCAACTGGGTCATGGGGCGCAAGATTTCGGTGGATTCGGCCACCATGATGAACAAGGGGCTGGAGGTGATTGAAGCCCACTGGCTCTTCGCCGTGCCGCCGGAAAAGATTCAGGTGGTAGTCCATCCCCAGAGCGTCATCCATTCCATGGTGGAATACGCCGACGGGTCGGTGCTGGGCCAGCTTGGCAATCCGGATATGCGCACGCCCATCGCCCATGCCCTGGCCTATCCCGACCGCATTGAGGCGGGAGTGGAACCCCTCGACCTCTTCAAGATCGGCCGCTTCGACTTCGAGGCGCCGGATTTCGAGCGCTTCCCCTGTCTGCGCCTGGCCTACGACGCCCTCGCGGAAGGCGGAACGGCACCGGCCATCCTGAACGCAGCCAACGAGGTGGCGGTCGAATCCTTCCTTGATCGGCGTCTGCCCTTCCTGGGCATTCCCCGGCTCATTGCTGCCACCCTGGAGGCGCTGCCGGTTCGGGCGGAAGGTTGTCTGGACGATGTTCTGGCCGCGGACGCCGAGGCTCGGCGCCTGGCCAGCCGAATGATTATCGATCATAAATTCGCGTGAGCGATTTTCCCCTCTACCTTGCCGCTTTTGTCGTTGTCCTCGGTGTCCTGATCGTCGTCCACGAATTCGGCCACTACGCGGTAGCGCGGCTGTGTGGCGTCAAGGTGCTGCGCTTCTCCGTGGGCTTTGGGCGACCTCTCTGGCAGCGAACCCTGGGTCGAGACGGGACGGAGTGGGCCATTGGCGCCTTCCCTCTGGGCGGCTACGTAAAGATGCTGGACGAGCGGGAAGGTGAGGTGGCTACCCATGAGCTTCACCGGGCCTTTAACCGCCAGTCGGTAGCCAAGCGCAGCGCCATCGTGGCGGCGGGGCCGGGCGCTAATTTCGTCCTGGCTATCCTGCTCTACTGGGGGGTGTTCATCCATGGTAGCGAGGAATTGCTGCCCATCCTGGGAGCGCCGCCTGCCGATACGCCCGCGGCCCATGCCGGCATCGCCAATGGCGAGCGGGTGCGGTCCGTCGATGGGGTTCCCGTGACCACTTGGTCCGATTTCCGCTGGGTGATTCTCCAGAAGGCGGCCGGTCAGGAGTCGGTGCAGCTGGAAACCGTCAATCGCCAACAGGAGATTGCCTTCCATACCCTGCCGGTAACGGAACTGGCCGAACGCAATTGGCGGGGAGATCCCTTTGAACACCTCGGGCTGAAGTTCTACAGGCCTCGGATCAAACCAGTGATCGGTAAGGTAGTTCCGGGTGGAGCAGGGGAGATAGCGGGCCTGAAACCGGGCGACGAAGTGGTTGGAATCGATGGGGTTTCCATCGATTCCTGGGTCGATGTGGTGGTCAAGGTTCGCGAGTCGGCGGACAAGACTTTATCCATTGATGTCCTGCGGGATGGCCGCCAAGTGAGGTTATCGGTACGCCCGGAGCCCTTTGTGGAGGGGCGCAAGACCCTGGGTCGCATCGGTGTTGGGGTACGGGATGACGGGCAGGCGCGCAGCGAGGTCCGGGAATTCATCAGCTATGGCTGGCTGGATGCGGGCCGCAAGGCGCTCCACGAAACCTGGGAGCAGTCGTCCTTCAGCCTGGTCATGCTGGGCAAGATGCTGACCGGCGAAGTCTCGTGGCGCAACCTGTCGGGGCCGGTGACCATCGCCGACTATGCCGGGCAATCCGCCAAGCTTGGTCTGGAGTATTACCTCAAGTTCATGGCCCTGGTCAGCATCAGCCTCGGGGTCCTGAATCTACTGCCTATACCGGTGCTGGACGGTGGGCATTTGTTGTATCATATGATAGAAGTCGTCAGGCGCGGTCCGCTGTCGGAGCGGGCCATGGAAATCGGCCAGCAGATCGGCGTTTCCATATTATTGGCCCTGATGGCTTTCGCATTTTTTAACGATATAAATCGCCTGCTTTCCGGCTAATAAATGAAAAAGACTCTCTTGGGTGCATTGATCGCCGGGCTGTTTGCCCTGCCGGCGGTTGCTTTTGAGCCTTTCGCCGTCAAGGACATCCGCATCGAGGGGATTCAGCGGACGGAAGCCGGTACGGTTTTCAGCTACCTGCCGGTCAAGGTGGGCGATACCCTGACCGATGAAAAGGCCGCCCAGGCCATCAAGGCACTGTTCGCGACGGGTTTCTTCAAGGATGTCCGCGTCGAGGTGGACAAGGATGTGATGGTGGTTGTGGTGCAGGAGCGCCCCGCCGTCGCCTCCATCGACTTCGTCGGCATGAAGGAATTCGAGAAGGACCAGATCAAGAAGGCCCTGAAGGAAACCGGCATCGCCGAAGGCCGCATTTTCGACCGTTCCCTGCTGGAAAAGGCCGAGCAGGAAATGAAGCGCCAGTACCTTGCCCGGGGCAAGTACGGTGTCAATATCACCACCACGGTCACTCCTCTGGAGCGTAACCGGGTCGGCATCAATTTCAATATTGAAGAAGGCCAGGCCGCCAAGATCAAGCAGATCAACATCGTCGGCGCCAAGGATTTCAAGGAAAAGGACCTGGTCGCGCTGTTCCAGCTGACCACGCCGGGCTGGATCACCTGGTACACCAAGAACGACCAGTATTCCCGCCAGAAGCTGTCGGCCGACCTGGAAACCCTCAAGTCCTACTACATGAACCGGGGCTACCTGGAATTTGCGGTGGAATCCACCCAGGTATCCATTTCCCCGGATAAGCAGGACGTCTACATCACCGTCAATATCAATGAAGGCGAGCGCTACCAGGTTTCAGCCGTCAAGCTTGCCGGTGACCTCACTGTTTCCGAAGCCGAGCTGCGGCAACTGGTGAAGGTCAAGCCGGGGGATGTTTTCTCCCGGGAGAAGGTCAACGAATCCACCAAGGCTATCAGCGACCGCCTGGGGAAGGACGGCTACGCCTTTGCCAACGTGAACGCGGCGCCGGAGCTGGACAAGGAAAAGCATCAGGTTGCCTTCACCATCTTTGTCGATCCGGGCAAGCGCGTGTATGTCCGGCGGGTCAACGTTACCGGCAACACCAAGACTCGGGACGAGGTCATCCGCCGCGAAATGCGCCAGATGGAAGGCGGCTGGTACGACGCCGACAAGGTCGCCCTGTCCAAGCAGCGGGTGGACAAGCTGGGCTTCTTCCAGGATGTTTCCGTTGAAACGCCGGCCGTGCCGGGTACGGCGGACCAAATCGACGTGAACATGAACGTCACCGAGAAACCCACCGGAAATCTCATGCTGGGTGTCGGCTTCTCTTCGACGGAAAAGGTCGTCCTGTCCGGCTCCATCGCCCAGAACAACATTTTCGGCAGCGGCAAGAACGTGTCGGCCCAGGTGAATACGGGCAAGATCAACAAGGTCATCGCCTTTTCTTATACCGACCCGTATTTCACTGTCGATGGCGTCAGCCTGGGTTACGACGTCTATCACCGCACGGTGAATCCGACTTCCCTGTCGGTGGGTAACTACAAGACCGCATCCACGGGCGGCGGCATGCGCTTTGGTTTCCCGATCGCGGAAAAGGAAGCGATCGGTGTCGGTATTGGTATCGATACGACGACGGTGTCCACCTATTCGGACAGCCCGCAACGTTATAAGGATTTTGTTGCGGAATTTGGCCCTACCAACATCACCTTGCCGGTCACGGTGAATTGGGGTAAAGACACCAAGGATAGCTTCATCTACCCGACCACCGGTTACAACCAGCGTGCCAGCCTGGAGTGGGCCGTGCCGGGGGGCGACCTTCAATATTACCGCGCCACTCTGCAGCACCAGCAGTTCTTCCCGCTCACGAAGACCCTGACCTTGATGGTCAACGGCGAGTTCGATGGCGCCCGGGGGTTGGGCGGCATGGGGCTGCCGTTCTACAAGAATTTCTACGGTGGTGGCATCGGCTCGGTGCGGGGGTACGCGACAGCCAGCCTGGGGCCCAGAGACAAACTCTGTGATCAAACGACCGGCATCTGTACGCCGTCAGACGAACGTATCGGCGGTAACAAGCGGGTCATCGGCAATGCCGAACTGCTGTGGGGCGTTCCGGGTATGGAGAAGTCGGTGCGTCTAGGCGTCTTCCTGGACGCCGGTCAGGTCTATGCCAGCTACCAGAAGCTTAATCTCGGCGACCTCCGGTATTCGACCGGTATTTCCGCGGCCTGGATTTCCCCCCTCGGGCCGCTCAAGTTCAGCCTTGCTCAGCCGCTTAACGACAAGCCCGGCGACAAGTCCGAGCGTTTCCAATTTCAGATGGGCACTACTTTTTGATTCAGGAGCATCATGTTGAAAGCTAAATCCCTTGTCCTGGTGTCGTTGATGTCCGCACTGTTCGCTACCGGTGTGAGCGCTGCCGAGTTGAAGGTGGGGTATGTCAATACCCAGCGCATTTTCCGTGACGCGCCGGCCGCCGTTAAGGCCGCCAAAAAGCTGGAAACCGAGTTTTCCAAGCGGGACGCCGAACTGCAGCAGATGGCCAAGAAGCTCCAGGGCATGCAGGAGAAGCTGGAGAAGGAATCCGTCACCATGTCGGAGAGCGACCGCCGTGCCAAGGAGCGGGAATTCGCCGACCTGTCCCGGGATTTCCAGCGCAAGCAGCGTGAATTCCGCGAAGACCTGAACCTGCGTCAGAACGAGGAAAACGCCGCCGTGATCGAGAAGGCCAACAAGGCCATCAAGCAGATCGCCGAAGCCGAAAAATACGACCTGATCCTCCAGGATGTGGTGTGGGTCAGCCCCCGCCTGGATATCACCGACAAGATCATCAAGGCCCTGGCCGAAACCAAGTAATGCCCAGTCCAGGCAGGCTGACTTTTTCCCTTGCCGACATCGCCGCCCGCCTGGGCGGCGATGTGCTTGGGGATGCCGAAACCCGCGTTTCCCAGGTGGCTACCCTGGCAGCTGCCGGGGCAGGGGAGATCGCCTTTCTCTCCAACCTGAAATACAAGCGCCAACTGGCCGATACCGGGGCATCCGCCGTGATCGTTTCGGCAGCCTTCGCCGATGCCACCAGCCTGCCGCGCATCGTCACTCCCAATCCCTACGTCTATTACGCCCGGGTGGCGACCCTGCTTAATCCGGCGAATCTGCCCGCGGCCGGTGTCCATCCGTCCGCCGCCTGCGCTTCGGCCGTGCCCTCCTCGGCGTCCATCGGTGCCCATGTCGCTATCGGCCGCGATGTCACCATCGGCGAGGGGGTGGTGATCCACTCCGGCTGTGTCGTCGGGGATGGAGCATCCATCGGCGAGGGCAGCGTCCTCCACCCCAACGTCACCGTCTATCACGGCTGCGTGGTTGGGGGCCGGGCCATTATCCATTCCGGCGCCGTGATCGGTGCCGACGGCTTCGGCTTCGCGCCGGAGGGCGGCAAATGGGTCAAGATTCCCCAGATCGGCCGGGTCGTCATCGGCGACGACGTGGAGATCGGCGCCAACACCAGCATCGACCGGGGCGCCCTGGAAGATACGGTGATCGGCAACGGCGTGAAGCTCGACAACCAGATCCAGATCGGCCACAACTGCGTCATCGGTGACCATGCGGTGATCGCCGGCTGCGTCGGCATCGCCGGCAGCACCAAGATCGGCAAAGGCTGCATGCTGGGCGGCGCGGCCATGATCCTGGGCCACCTGGAGATCGCCGACGGCACCGTCATTTCCCCGGGGACCATGGTGATGAAGAGTATCACCAAGCCCGGCAAATACACGGCCCTGTTCCCCCTGGAAGAGCATGACCGCTGGCTGCACAACGCCGCCCAGGTACGGCATCTTTCCCGCCTGGCGGACCGGGTGGCTGAACTTGAGAAAAAACTTCAAATAGATAATACAAAAGGTTGATTAAATGGATATTCATCAAATCCTTCAGCACCTCCCGCACCGCTATCCCTTCCTTCTGGTCGACCGCGTCGTGGAGTTGGAAGTCGGCAAGTCCATCCACGCCTACAAGAACGTCACCATCAACGAGCCTTTCTTCACCGGCCATTTCCCGCATCATCCGGTCATGCCCGGCGTGCTGATCATGGAAGCCCTGGCCCAGGCTGCCGGCATCCTGTCCTTCAAGACCATGGGCGAGATGCCGGATGAGGATTCCGTCTTCTATTTCGTCGGCATCGACGAGGCCCGCTTCAAGAAGCCGGTGATGCCGGGTGACCAGCTCCACCTGCATGTGGAAATCGAGCGCCAGATGCGGGGCATCTGGAAGTACAAGGCCGAGGCGCGGGTCGACGGTGTCGTGGCGGCCGAAGCCAAGCTCATGTGCGCCAAGCGGGAAATCCAGCAATGATCCACCCCACCGCTCTTGTCGATCCGGGCGCCAAGCTGGGCGCCAATGTGAGCATCGGCGCCTACTCCATCATTGGCCCGAACGTCGAGATCGGCGACAACACCGAAGTTGGTCCCCATGTGGTCATCAAGGGGCACACGCGGATCGGGCGGGATAACAGGATTTTCCAGTTCTGCTCCCTGGGCGAAGTGCCCCAGGACAAGAAGTACGCCGGCGAGGAAACCCGCCTGGAGATCGGCGACCGCAACACCATCCGGGAATTCTGCACCTTCAACCTGGGCACCGCCCAGGATGTGGGCGTGACCCGGATCGGCGACGACAACTGGATCATGGCCTACGTGCACGTTGCCCATGACTGCCAGGTGGGCAACAAGACCACCTTCGCCAACAACACCCAACTCGCCGGCCACGTCCATGTGGACGACTGGGCCATCCTGGGTGGCTTTACCGGTGTGCATCAGTTTTGCCGGGTCGGCGCCCATGTCATGACTGCCGTCGGCTCCGTGATCCTCCAGGACGTGCCGCCCTACCTGATGGCTGCCGGCAACACCGCCCAGCCCTACGGCATCAACGTGGAAGGCCTGAAGCGTCGCGGCTTCACCTCTGAATCCATCACCGCCCTGAAGCGTGCCTACCGGACCATCTACAAGTCCGGGCTCATGCTGGAAGAGGCCAAAGCCAAGCTGGAGGAGGATGCCAAGACGGCACCCGATGTTCAGCTTTTCGTCGATTTCCTCAACGTCTCCAAGCGCGGAATCATTCGATGAAGGAAGTTCGCATCGCCATGGTGGCGGGCGAGGCTTCCGGGGACCTGCTCGCCAGCCATCTCATCGAGGCCCTCAAGGCCCATCTCCCCAACGCCAAGTTCTTCGGTATCGGCGGCCCCAAGATGGCTGCCCAGGGCTTCGACGCCTGGTGGCCCCATGAAAAGCTGGCCGTGTTCGGCTATGTCGACGCCCTGAAGCGCTACCGGGAGATTTCCGGCATCCGCCGCCAGCTCAAGAAGGAACTGCTGGCCAATCCGCCAGATGTCTTCATCGGCGTGGATGCGCCCGACTTCAACCTGGGCCTGGAAGCCGACTTGAAGCGCCGGGGCATCACCACCATCCACTACGTCAGTCCCTCCATCTGGGCTTGGCGCGGCGGGCGCATCAAGAAAATCCAGCGGGCGGTGTCCAAGGTCCTGGCACTGTTCCCCATGGAGCCTCCCCTCTACAAGAAAGAAGGCATCCCGGTGGCCTACGTCGGGCATCCCCTGGCCGACATGATTCCCCTGGAGACCAGTAAGACTGCCGTCCGGGAAAAGCTAGACTTGCCACGGGCCGTCCCCATCTTCGCTCTCCTGCCTGGCAGCCGCCAGTCGGAACTGGAGTACATGGCCGAAACCTTCGTCCAGACTGCCAAGCTCATCCACGAGCAGATACCGGATGCCCTGTTCCTGGTTCCCCTGGTGACCCGGGAGACCCGGCTGCGCTTCGAGGCCGCCATCTACAAGCAGGATGCCGGCGCCGTGCCTTTCCGGCTGCTCTTCGGACATGCCCAGGATGCCCTGGGGGCAGCGGATGCGTCCCTGGTCGCCAGCGGTACCGCCACCCTGGAAGCCGCGCTGATCAAGCGTCCCCTGGTCATCACCTACAAGATGGCCAAGGGCTCCTACTGGCTCATGAAGCGCATGGGCTACCAGCCCTACGTTGGCCTGCCCAACATCCTGGCGGGCAAGTTCGTGGTGCCGGAAATCCTCCAGGACCAGGCCACCCCGGAAAACCTGGCGGAAACCCTGTTGAAGCTCTACCAGGACAAGGACGGCGCCGCCGAAATGGAAGAGGTGTTCACCGACATCCACCTCCAGCTCAAGCAGAACACGGCCGAGAAGGCCGCCTCCGCGGTCATCGAATGCCTGCGCTGAGCTATCCCGAAGGCCTGGTCTGCGGTATCGATGAGGCGGGGCGCGGTCCCCTGGCCGGGCCCGTCGTTGCCGCGGCGGTGATCCTGGACCCCGCCCGGCCCATCCCCGGCCTCAACGACTCCAAAAAGCTCTCCGAAAAGAAGCGGGAAGCCCTGGCCGAACGCATCAAGGAAGAGGCCATCGCCTGGGCCATCGCCTGGGCGACGGTGGAGGAAATCGATTCCATCAACATCCTGCAAGCAAGCCTCCTGGCCATGCAGCGGGCGGTGGCCCGGTTGGGTGTGGCGCCGGTTTCGGCCCTGGTGGACGGCAATGTCTGCCCGGCGCTGCCGTGCCCGGTACAGGCCGTGGTCAAGGGCGACGGCAGTATCGCCCCCATCGCCGCCGCCTCCATCCTGGCCAAGGTCAGCCGCGACCACGAGATGCTGCGCCTGCACCAGACCTATCCCCTGTACGGCCTGGATCGCCACATGGGCTATCCGACGGCCGTCCATCT
>DASRUX010000388.1:0-19831 GCA_035655235.1 Rhodocyclaceae bacterium
TTCGCCGCCGAGCTGGTGGGCCGCTTCGAGGCGGAGCGCCAGGAGCTGGGGGCCATCGCCCTGTCCACCGACAGTTCCATCCTCACCGCCGTGGGCAACGACTACGGCTTCAACCAGATTTTCTCCAAGCAGGTGCGCGCCCTGGGCCATGCCGGCGACGTGCTGCTGGCCATTTCCACCTCCGGCAATTCGGGCAACGTAATCGAGGCCATCCAGGCCGCCCACGATGCCGACATGAAGGTCATCGCCCTCACCGGCAAGGGCGGCGGCAGGATCGGCGAGATGCTGCGGGACGACGATATCCACCTGTGCGTCCCGGCCGAGCGGACTGCCCGCATCCAGGAAACCCACCTGCTCATCATCCATTGCCTATGCGACGGCATCGACTGCGTCCTCCTGGGAGTCGAAGAATGAAAACCTCAAAGTCCCTTCTCGCCGCGGCCCTGATCGCCGCTGCCGTTCCCGCCCTGCAGGGCTGCTTTCCCCTGGTGGCCGGCGGCGTCGCCGTGGGCGCCCTGGCTGTCGCTGACCGGCGCACGGTGGGCACCCAGACCGAGGACGAGGCCATCGAGTGGAAGGCCCAGAAGCGTATTTCCGACCGCTTCAAGGACAAGGCCCACGTCAATGTGACCAGCTACAACCGCAAGGCCCTGATCACCGGCGAAGCCTACGACGAAGCCATGAAGACCGAAATCGGCGACATCGTGAGCAAGGTGGAGAACGTCCAGGGCGTGTGGAACGAAATGGAAGTGGGCCCCATCCGCTCCCTGTCCTCCCGCAGCAACGACGCCTACGTCACCTCCAAGGTGAAGGCCCGCTTCGTGGATTACAACCAGTTCGCCCCGAACCACGTCAAGGTGGTCACCGAGGCCGGCGCGGTCTATCTGCTGGGCATCGTCAATGAACGGGAAGCCAAGTCCGCCGTCCAGATCGCCCGCACCACCGACGGCGTCAAGAAGGTGGTGAACCTCCTGGAAGTAGTTTCCGAAGCGGAAACCCGCCGCATCGACAGCGCCATTTCCGGCCAGGCGCCCAAGAGCGCCCCTGCCTCCGCGCCGGCCCAGAATCCGTGACCTACGCTTCCCCGGCCTTCGAGGCCAAAATCTGCCCGCCGGCAGAGCTGGCAGCCCGCGCCGCCGCCCTGCCCCGCCCCCTGGTATTCACCAACGGCTGCTTCGACATCCTGCACCGGGGCCACGTCACCTACCTCGCCCAGGCCGCCAGCCTGGGGACTTCCATGGTGGTGGCCCTCAATACCGACGCCTCGGTAAAGCGCCTGGGCAAGGGCGACGACCGCCCGGTCAACGCCCTGGCAGACCGCCTGGCGGTCATGGCCGCCCTGGAATGCGTCACCCTGGTCACCTGGTTCGACGAGGACACCCCCATCGAGCGCATCCTGGAATGCCGGCCGGAAGTGCTGGTGAAGGGCGGCGACTGGCCGGTGGACAAGATCGTCGGCTGCAACGAGGTCCGCGGCTGGGGCGGGACGGTCCATTCCATCCCTTTCATCCACCAGAAGTCGACGACGGCGCTCCTGGAAAAAATTCGGCGGCTCTGAAGCCGCCGTTTTTTACAGCACCACCTGGGTGCCCAGCTCCACCACCCGGTTGCTGGGAATCTTGAAGAAGGCCGTGGCCGAGCCGGCGTTCCGGAACATGGCCACGAACAGCTTTTCCCGCCAGAAGGCCATTTCGGACCCGAGCCTGGGGATCAGGGTCTCGCGGCCGAAGAAGAAGGAGGTCTCCATCATGGAGATTTCCAGGCCGGATTCGGCGCAGCGTTGCAGGGCATCAGGAATGTCCGGCTCGTCCTTGAAGCCGTACTGGATGACCACGCTCCAGAAATTCTCCTTGAGCTTCTTCACTTCCACCCGATCGATGTCCGGCACGTAGGGCACGTCATAGAACAGCACCGACACCAGCACCACCTTCTCGTGCAGCACCTTGTTGTGCATGAGGTTGTGGAGCATGGCGTGGGGCACGCCATTGGGGTCGGCGTTGAGGAAGACGGCGGTACCGGTCACCCGGGTGGGCATGGCGGCGGCCAAGGATTCGATGAAGGGCACCAGTTCCAGGCGTTCTCCCTTGAGCCGGTCGGCCAGGAGCTGGCGGCCCCGCTTCCAGGTGGTCATCAGGATGAAGACCACCATGCCGGCCACCAGGGGGAACCAGCCGCCATCGGGAATCTTGAGGATATTGGCGGCCAGGAAGACCAGTTCGACGGCCAGGAAGCACGAGAAGAGGGCGCTGGCCCGGCCCCAGCCCCAGCCCCAGGTGCGGGCCACCACCACGGTGGCCAGGAGCGAAGTGATGACCATGTCGCCGGTCACGGCGATGCCGTAGGCCGCCGCCAGGTTGTTGGAGGACTTGAAGCCCAGCACCAGGATCATCACCGCCACCATGAGGCCCCAATTGACCGCCGGCAGGTAGATCTGGCCCTGCTCCTTCTCGGAGGTGTGCTGCACCTCCATGCGGGGAACGAAGCCCAGCTGCATGGCCTGGCGGGTGACGGAGAAGGCGCCGGAGATGACGGCCTGGGAAGCGATGACCGTGGCGACGGTAGACAGCATCACCATGGGATACAGCGCCCAGTCGGGAGCCGAGTGGAAGAAGGGATTATGGGCCGCCTCGGGCTCGGCCAGGATGAGCGCCCCCTGGCCGAAGTAGTTGAGCACCAGGGAGGGCAGGACGAAGGCGAACCAGGCCCGCTGGATGGGCTTGCGGCCGAAGTGGCCCATGTCGGCGTAAAGCGCCTCGGCGCCGGTCACCGCCAGCACCACGTTACCCATGGCCATGAGGGACATGGCCCGGTTGGCCATGAGGAATTCGATGCCGTAGAGCGGGTTGAGGGCGTGGAGGATGCCGGGGTGCTCGACGATGTTGTAGATGCCGAGCAGGCCCAGAATGCCGAACCAAATCACCATTACCGGCCCGAAGGCGATGCCCACCTTGGCGGTGCCGCTCCGCTGGACGAAGAAGAGCCCGAAGAGCACGCACATGGTGATGGGGATGACGAAGGGCTTGAGGCCCGGCGCCGCCACTTCCAGGCCCTCGACGGCGGAAAGCACCGAAATGGCCGGCGTCACCATGCCGTCCCCGTAGAACATGGCCGCCCCGAGGATGCCGATGATCATGATGATCTTGGCCTGGGCCGGCTTGCCCTGGGCGTCGTGCAGGGCCAGGGCGATGAGGGCCATGATGCCGCCTTCACCCCGGTTGTCGGCCCGCATGATGAAGGTCACGTACTTGACCGACACCACCAGAATCAGTGCCCAGAAGAACAGGGACAGGGAACCGAAGATATTGGCTTCCGTCACCGGAATGGGATGGTTGCCGGCGAAGACTTCCTTGACCGCGTACAGCGGGCTGGTGCCGATGTCGCCGTATACAACCCCGAGGGCAGCGAGGGCCAGGGCGGCCAGTCGCTTGCCGGTGGGTTCCGCAAGATGGGTATTGCTCATTGTTATTCCCCGCCAGCCAGGTTCCGGCTTGTGGTTATCCGCCCAGGGCAGCTTTCAAGGACTGCACTTCTTCTTCGGACTCTGCGACGATTTCGTTCAGGGTATCGGAATCGAATAGCGTGTCCAGGACCGAGGTATCCACCTCGCCGTCGTATTCGGGATCGCGCCAGCCGGCCGTGCGGTTGGCGATCTTGTTGGCCACGTAGAGCACGTCGGAGAGGTTCTTCACCTCGGTGACCTCCCGGTCGCTCTCGTGCTCCTGAACGGCCGTCAGCACCGCCTCCGGCTGCCCCAGGGCCGACAGCAGCGCATGGCCGATGTTGTCGTGCCAGCCCGACAGCAGGGCGTGCAGTTCCGGCTTGTCGTTCACCAACTCCTGGAAATTGCAGGCCCGGGACATCAGGTAGAAGACCCCGATGTCGTGAACCAGGCCGGCGAACATGGCCTCGTCGCCGTTGATCTTCGCCAGTTTCCGGGCCAGGACCCGGCACAGGGCCGCGACGTGGGCGGTGTGCTCCCAGAGCTTGCGGGACAGGTCCTCGAAGACATGCATCTGCTTGGACTTGACCAGCTGTTCCATGGCCACGGCGAAGGAAACCGTCCGCACCGCCTCCATGCCCACCCGGATGATGGCGCTTTTCACATCCGCGATTTCCCGGCCGGAGGGGTTGAGGGCCGCCGAATTGGCCATGCGGATGATCTTGGCGCTCATCAGGGGTTCGGCCCCCACCAGCTTGGCCAGCTGGTCCACCGTCAGGTTGGGATTCTTGAGGGCGGTCCGCACCTGGAAGGTGATATCCAGGAAGGTGGGAAAGGACACCTCGCCGCTATTCAGGTCGCGGGCGATGTCCTCAAGGATTTGGAAGGTGATGGCGTTGGTCATGGATTCTGCGGGCCTCAGGAGCGGGAGACAGGGCCAACGTCCCCGTTAGAAGGGGATGTCGTCGCCCAGGTCTTCGAAGGAAGGCTTCGGCTTATCCTTGCGGGGAGCCGGGGCGTAATCCTGCTGGGGCTGGTCGTAGTCGCCGCCGGACGGGGCGCCCATGCCCTGGCGGCCGCCCAGCATCTGCATTTCGGTGGCCTCGATTTCGGTGGTGTAGCGATCCTGGCCGTCCTTGTCCTGCCACTTGCGGGTCTTGATGCGGCCTTCCAGATAGACCTGGGAGCCCTTCTTCAGGTACTGGCCGGCGATCTCGGCGAGCTTCCGGTAGAACACCACCCGGTGCCATTCCGTCATCTCGCGCTTTTCGCCGGACTGCTTGTCCTTCCAGCTGTCGGTGGTTGCCAGGCGGATATTGCAGACGGCATCGCCGCTCGCCGTGTAACGGGTTTCGGGGTCGGCGCCGAGGTTGCCGACGAGAATGACCTTGTTGACCGATGCCATATCAGGAATCTCCTGTTCAATTATTGGCCGCCGCCGGCGCCGGGCGCCGGGACGGGAAGTTCATGGAGGCCGCAACCAGCAGCCAGGCAGCCGCCAGGACGGCCGCCAACACAAAAACGGAATTATCGCCGAAATGCTGCGCCAAGTACCCCCCCAGCGCGCCGCCCGCGGATGCGCCGAGGGCCTGTGTCGTATTGTACACGCCCAGGGCAGCCCCCTTGGCGGCCGGCGGCGCCGTGCGGGAGACCAGGGACGGCAGGGTCGCTTCCAGGATATTGAAGGCGACGAAGAAGAACACCAGGCAGCCGGCCAGCCCCACAAGCGTCGTCCCCGCCAGCCAGAAACCGAGCTGGACCAGGAGCAGGATGCCGATGGCGCTGGAGAACACGGCCTTCATCTTGCCGCCCCGCTCCGCCGAGATGATGGCCGGCACCATGATGACGAAGGACACCAGCACCGCCGGCAGATAGACCTTCCAGTGGCTGGAAACCATCAGGTCGCCGTGCTGGACCAGGGCATGGGGCACCACCACGAACATGGACATCTGCATCAGGTGCAGGGCGAAGATGCCGAAATTGAGGCGCAGCAGGTCCGGATCGAGCAAGACGCGGCGGAAAGGCGGCTTGTCGTGGGCCGGGATGGGCGGCCCCGGGGGCACCGCCTTGAGGAGCAGCAGGATGGCCGCCAGGGCCAGGAAGCCGGTAAGAAGGAAGAGGCCCGCCATGCCGATCCAGCCGTACAGCACCGGCGCCCCGACCAGGGACAGGGCGAAGACCAGGCCGATGGAGGAGCCGATCATGGCCATCACCTTGGTGCGGTGCTCCTCCCGGGTCAGATCGGCGGCCAGGGCGGTCACCGCCGCCGAGATGGCGCCCGCCCCCTGGAGAACCCGGCCGGCGATGATCCAGTAGATATCCGGCGCGAAGGCGGCAACGACGCTGCCGATGGCGAACATCACCAGGCCAAAGACGATGACCGGCTTCCGGCCGAAGCGGTCGGAAGCCGAGCCGAAGGGAATCTGGAAAATGGCCTGGGTGAGGCCGTAGGCGCCCAGGCCGAGGCCCACCAAGGTCATGTTGTCGCCGCCGGGCAGGCCCTTGGCGTAGACGGCGAACACCGGCAGGATGAGGAAAAGGCCCAGCATGCGCAGGGCGAAAATGGCCGCCAGGCTCATGCCGGTACGGCGTTCTTCGGGGGACATGCGGTCGCGGGGGGATTGGGGCATTGCGGGGGACTTCTGTGAAGCTCGGTGCGTTGGCAAACCGCAATATTAACAGCTTTGGATTCTCACCCCCGGGAACCGCCCCAGCACCAGTTGTCCGACCGAGAGGCCGGGTGAGCAAGCAATAGTTCATAACCGGCCTCGAAGCCTGTACATTTCGGCCTGAACCGTTTCAGCGTCACCGTTCCAGGACCATCCATGCGCATTCTCGTTGTCGACGACCAGGCCAGCATCCGCTCCCTGGTCAAGGAGATACTCCACGCCCTCAAGATCACGGATATCACGGAGGCGTCCAACGGAGTCATCGCCCTGCAAAAGCTGCAAGGTTCGGCTCCCTTCGACCTCCTGATCTGCGACTGGAACATGCCGGAAATGGACGGCATCGAGCTGGTCAAGGCCATCCGCTCCGACGAGAAACTGTTCGCCCTGCGGGTGCTGATGCTCACCTCGGAGCAGACCCGGGAGAACATCCTCAAGATCGCCGCCCTCAAGGTGCAAGGCTACGTTCTCAAACCGTTCAAGCCCGAAATCCTGGCCAAGGCCGTGCGCCACTCCCTGGCCCAGCCCCTGCCCGACCTGATCCCGCCCCACACGGCGCCGGAAGAGCCCGGCGAAGCCTGATCCCGCCATGAACCCCGAGGATTTGCAGCGCCTCACCACCTTCGCCATGCCCTTCGGCAAGTTCAAGGGGCGGGTGATCGCCGACCTGCCGGGCCACTACCTCAACTGGTTCGCCCGGGAAGGCTTCCCGCCGGGCCAGCTCGGCCGACTGTTGGCTCTGATGTGGGAACTGGACCACAACGGCCTGTCCTCCCTCCTCGAGCCGCTGCGCGGCCCGCAACCGGCCGGCCGGGCTGATTAGGCGGTCGCCCCCGAGCGCTCCGCCGCCCAGGCGGCCACATGCCCCACCGGCATCGGCCGGGCGAAGTGGTAGCCCTGGAACAGCTCGCACCCCAGCTCATGCAGGCGGCGAGCCGTCTCGGCATCCTCTACGCCCTCGGCCACGGTGGTCAGCCCCAGGGACCAGGCCAGGTTGATGGCGGTCTGGACGATTTCGTAGCTGCGCATGGAGCGGTCGATGTCCTGGACAAAATTTCGGTCGATTTTCAGGCAGGAAATGGGCAGGTTTTTCAGGTATTCGAGGCCGGCGTAGCCAGTGCCAAAGTCGTCCAGGGCGATGGCGATGCCCTGGTTGGCCAGCCGATCCAGGACCGCAGCGACCTTTTCCCGGTCCTCGATGATCACCGTCTCGGTCAATTCGATCTTGAGCTCCAGGGGGCTCATGCCGTTGGCCGCCAGGCACCCCAGGATTTCGCCGGCGATGTCGGGCTGGAGAAATTCGGCGGCGGATAGGTTGATGCTCACGAAGGGCGGCACGCCCCCACCGCTGCAGAAGGCCCGCAGTTGGGGCCAGTCGGCCACCGCCCGCTGTAGCACCCAGCGCCCCACCCGGTGGATGAGCCCGGTTTTTTCCGCCACGCCGATGAATTCCATGGGCAGGATCATCCCCAGCACCGGATGGCGCCAGCGAACCAGGGCCTCGTAGCCCTGCAGGCCATGGTCGGAGGCCCGCACGATGGGCTGGTAGAACAGTTCCAACTGGTCCGTATCGACGGCGTGGGAAAGGTCCCGAGTCAGGACGAGGGTGCGCAGGGCCGCATCCCGCAAGGCCGCCGTCGCCTCGGCGGCGCAGGCGGAATAGGTGGGGGGAAAGCCCTGGCCGTGGCGAAAACGCTCGATCAGGAGCCGCAGGAGATGGCAGATGACCGGGTTGGTATGGCGCATGAGCTCATCCACCTGGTCCCGCTCGATACGGATCAGGCTGGTGGGCACCAGGGTACGGACCGTAGCGGTCCGGGGCAATCCGTCGAGGAGGGCGATCTCGCCGAACAGGGCGCCGTCCGACAGCACCGCCAGGCGCCGGGGCGGAAAGTCGCCGGAAAGGATTTCTACGCAGCCGGTCTCGATCACAAAGGCCGAATCCCCCGGATCGCCCCACTGGAAAATGGTGGCGTTGGCCGGCAGTTGTTCCCGGGGCAGATCGTCGGACATGGGAATCTCGCACGCTTGGACCATGGTGCGGACATTATCCCCCAATCATGGTTGGGGAATAAGGAGTTATTTCATCCTCGGGACGCGCCGTGGCAGCCCTACGCCCGGGCCGCAAAACGCGTATAGTTGTTGGTTTGCCCCCTTTTTTCTCCGGTCTGCCATGGAAGAAATCCGCATTCGCGGCGCCCGCACCCATAACCTGAAGAACATCAGCCTGGACCTGCCCCGGGACAAGCTCATCGTGATCACCGGGTTGTCCGGGTCCGGCAAGTCGTCTCTCGCCTTCGACACCCTCTATGCCGAGGGCCAGCGGCGCTATGTGGAGTCACTATCCGCCTACGCCCGCCAGTTCCTGCAGCTCATGGAAAAGCCGGATGTGGACCTGATCGAGGGCCTGTCCCCGGCCATTTCCATCGAGCAGAAGGCCACTTCCCACAACCCGCGCTCCACCGTGGGCACGGTGACGGAAATCCACGACTACCTGCGGCTGCTCTTCGCCCGGGCCGGCACCCCCTATTGCCCCGAGCACGGCGAGCCCCTGGAGGCCCAGACCGTCTCCCAGATGGTGGATCACGTCCTGGCCCTGCCCGCCGAGACCAAGCTCATGATCCTGGCGCCGGTGGTGGCGAACCGCAAGGGCGAGCAGATGGACCTTTTCGCCGAGCTGCGGGCCCAGGGCTTCGCCCGGGTGCGGGTGGATGGCACCGTCTACGAGATCGACGAAGTCCCCAAGCTCAACAAGACCCAGAAGCACAACGTGGATGTGGTGGTGGACCGCCTCAAGGTCCGGGACGACATGCGCCAGCGCCTGGCGGAATCCTTCGAAACCGCCCTACGGCATGCCGACGGCCGGGCCATCGCCATGGAGATGGACTCCGAGAAGGAACACCTCTTCTCCGCCAAATTCGCCTGCCCGATCTGCTCCTTCGCCCTGCAGGAGCTGGAGCCCCGGCTCTTCTCCTTCAACAACCCCATGGGTTCCTGCCCCAAGTGCGAGGGCCTGGGGGTGATCCAGTTCCTCGATCCAAAGCGGGTGGTGGTCCATCCCGACAAGTCCCTGGCCGAAGGCGCCATCCGGGGCTGGGACAAGCGCAACCAGTTCTACTTCCAGTTGCTCACCTCCCTGGCGGACCATTACGGCTTCGACATCGACGCCCCCTTCGAGAACCTGCCGGAGAACATCCGGAAAGTGGTGCTGTTCGGTTCCGGCCGGGAGGTGGTCCGTTTCCGTTACCTGAACGAACGGGGCACCCGCTTCGACCGTGACCACACCTTCGAAGGCGTGGTCCATAACCTGGAGCGGCGCTACAAGGAGACCGACTCGGTGGCGGTGCGGGAGGAACTGGCCAAATTCATCAGCAACAGCACCTGTCCCAGCTGCAACGGCACCCGGCTCCGGGTGGAAGCCCGCCACGTCAAGGTCGGCCAGAAGACCCTGCACGAAATCAACCGCCTGCCCCTGGGGGAGGCCCGCAACTACTTCAACCTGCTCCAGCTCAGCGGCCACAAGGCCCAGGTGGCGGAGAAAATTCTCAAGGAAATCACCTCCCGGATTTCCTTCCTGATCAACGTCGGCCTCGATTACCTGTGCCTGGAGCGTTCCGCCGAAACCCTCTCCGGGGGCGAGGCCCAGCGCATCCGGCTCGCTTCCCAGATCGGTTCCGGCCTCACCGGCGTCATGTACGTCCTGGACGAGCCCTCCATCGGCCTGCACCAGCGGGACAACGACCGCCTCCTGGAAACCTTGAAGAGCCTGCGGGACATGGGCAACACGGTACTGGTGGTGGAACACGACGAGGACGCCATCCGCACCGCCGACTACGTGGTGGACATCGGCCCCGGCGCCGGCGTCCATGGCGGCTCCATCGTGGCCGAAGGCACGCCCGAATCGGTGGCTGCCAACCCGGCCTCCATGACCGGCGCCTACCTGTCGGGTAGGAAGAAGATCGAGGTGCCCAAGCAGCGCCGCGCCCCCGATCCGGAACGGACCCTGAAGGTGGTCGGCGCCTCCGGCAACAACCTGAAGGACGTCACCCTGGAGCTGCCCGCCGGGCTGATGACCTGCATCACCGGGGTTTCCGGCTCGGGCAAGTCCACCCTCATCAACGACACCCTGTACGCGGCGGCTGCCAAGCATCTCTACGGCTCCAACGCCGAGCCGGCGCCCCACCAGAAGATCACCGGGCTGGACCTGTTCGACAAGGTCATCAACGTGGACCAGTCCCCCATCGGGCGGACGCCGCGCTCCAACCCCGCCACCTACACCGGCCTGCTCACCCCCATCCGGGAGCTGTTCTCCCAGGTGCCGGAATCCCGGGCACGGGGCTACGGTCCCGGCCGTTTCAGTTTCAACGTCAAAGGCGGGCGCTGCGAGGCCTGCCAGGGGGATGGCCTGATCAAGGTGGAGATGCACTTCCTGCCGGACATCTACGTCCCCTGCGATGTCTGCCACGGCAAGCGCTACAACCGGGAAACCCTGGAAATCCAGTACAAGGGCAAGACCATCCACGACGTGCTGGGCATGACCGTGGAACAGGCCCGGGAATTTTTCGACGCCGTTCCCACCGTGGCCCGCAAGCTCCAGACCCTGGTGGATGTGGGCCTCTCCTACATCACCCTAGGCCAGAGCGCCACGACGCTCTCCGGCGGCGAGGCCCAGCGGGTGAAACTCGCCCTGGAGCTATCCAAGCGGGACACGGGCCGCACCCTCTACATCCTGGACGAGCCCACCACCGGCCTGCATTTCGAGGACATACAGATGCTCCTCCAGGTGCTCCACCGCCTGGCTTCCCACGGCAACACCGTGGTGGTCATCGAGCACAACCTGGATGTCATCAAGACGGCCGACTGGCTCATCGACCTGGGCCCGGAGGGGGGCGACGGCGGCGGGCGTATCATCGCCACCGGCACCCCGGAAGCGGTGGCTGCCGTCAAGGCCAGCCACACGGGACGCTTCCTGGAACCCCTGCTGAAACGCTAAGCCTTAGAAGGGCGCGAAGCTGCTCTCCAGCGGGTGGGCAGCGCCGTTCCCCTTCTTGCCGGGTTTGGGCGGCGTCGCTGCCAGGCGGATGGAGGAGAAGGACTTGTCGGAAGCCTTCGGTGCTTCCGCAGGACGGGCTGCCGCCCGGCGCTGGCGTCCATCCACCGTAAAGAAGGCCATCAGCTCCTTGAGGTTTTCCGCCTGGCTGGTCATCTCTTCCGAGGTGCTGGCCAACTCCTCCGAGGCCGTGGCATTCTGCTGGGTCAGCTGGTTGAGCTGGCACATGGCCGTGTTGATCTGCTCCACCCCGGCCGACTGCTCTTCCGAACCGGCGGCGATTTCCTGGACCAGGTCCGCCGTCTTCTTGGTGGCCGGGACGATCTCGTCCAGGAGCTTGCCGGCCTTTTCGGCCAGACCCACGCTATTGGTCGCCAGTTGCCCGATTTCCTGGGCCGCCACCTGGCTGCGCTCGGCGAGTTTCCTCACCTCCGCCGCCACCACCGCGAAGCCCTTGCCATGCTCCCCAGCCCGGGCAGCCTCGATGGCGGCATTCAGGGCCAGCAAATTGGTCTGGTAGGCGATGTCGTCGATGATGCCGATGCGCTTGGCGATCTGCTTCATGGCCGTCACCGTCTCGGTCACCGCGCCGCCGCCCTCGGCGGCCTTCTCGGTACCCTCGGCAGACATGCCGTCGGCCACCTTGGCGTTTTCCGTGTTCTGCTTGATGGAGGCCGACATCTGCTCGATGGAGGCGGAAGTCTCCTCAACGCTGGCCGCCTGTTCGGAAGAGGCCTGGGACAGGGATTGGGCAGTACTGGACACCTGGCTGCTGGCGACCGACAAGGTCTCGGCCGAGCCATTGACCTCGGCGATGGTCTGGGCCAGCCGCTCCACGGTGGTGTTCACCGTGTCGCACAGGTTCTTCAACTGCCCCCGGTATTCGGCGCCGATGGTCTGGGTCAGGTCGCCCTGCTCCATAGCGGCCATGACCCGGGTGATTTCGTTCACCGGGCCGACAATGGCCTCCACGACCCCATTGAGTCCATCCACGATCTTCCTGAAATCCCCCTGGTGCTTGCTTGCATCGGCCCGGGCGGATAACCGCCCGTCGATGGCGGCGGTGGCCAGGGTGTCGGCGTCGGCCACCAGCGTATTCACCGCGCCGACGCAGGTATTGAGGGCGCCTGCCAGGGTTTCGAAAATGGCCCGGACCTGGGCGGTATCGGCGTCGCCCGGGGCGGTATCGATCTTGAATGCCGTGTCCCCCTTGGCGAGGCGTTCCAGGCCTTCGGCGATCTTCCGGGTTTCCGCCACCTGGTAATCGGCAATCTTCCGGGCCAGGCGCTCGGCATTCTTCACTTCGGTCAGGTCGGTCACCACCTCGAAGGCGCCGATGACCCGGCCGCTTTCGTCCCGGATGGGAACGCCGGTATAGGCGATATCCACCTCGACGCCCGGCGCCGGCCGCGCCACGGTAGTCGAGGCACTTTGCCGGCCGCGGCTCATGGCCTGCCCGCAGGCGCAGCGCTCGGTGCCGCAATCGCCGGTCTTGAAGTGGTCGTAACACTTGACCCCGACCACCTGGGCAGGCGTCTTGCCGCCCGCCTGGGCGCCAGCGGCGTTCATGTACTGGATGGTGAAGTCCTGATCCACGATCATGGCCGGCGCCGGCATGGCGTCCAGATGGCCGACCAGGGTACCGATGGTCCGGTTGACGCCCTCGACGATCTTGCGGAACTCGCCTTGGTGTTGCGATGCGTCAGCCCGGGTCGCCAGCCTGCCCACCACGGCGGCGCGGGACAGCAGGTCGGCGTCGGCCGCCATGCGGTTTACCGCCTCGATGGCCTGGTTGAGATTATCCTTGATGACATTGAAGTCGCCCTGGTAGGCATCGGTGATCTTGGGCGGGATGTCGCCCTTGGAGATGCGGTCCACATAGCCCGCGGCCACGTTGAGGGGCCCGATCACCGCGTCCAGGGTGTTGTTCACGCCTTCCACGATCCTGCGGAAATCCCCCTGGTGCCGGCCGGCGTCGGCGCGGGTTGCCAGGCGCCCAGCCACGGCCGCCTCGGCCAGTTGGTTGGCGTCATCGACCAGGGTCTGGATGGACTCCTTCATGCGGCCCATGGCAGCCATCAGGCTGGTCGTATCCCCCGCCTTCAGCTCGATGGGGGCCGAGAGATCCCCCTTGGCGATGAGGTTGGCGACATCGGCGGCGGCCTGGGGCTCGCCCCCCAGCTGGCGCATCAGGTTCCGGGTGATCCGCCAGCCCAGGAGGACGCCCGCGACGATGGAGGCGATGATGAAGCCAACCATCATCCACTTGGACGAGGCATAGAGCTCGGCGTTGGCCGCCGCCGAGGTCTTGCCGTGGTTTTCCTTGTTCTGGGCCAGGCCGATCAGCTTCTCGTCCATGACGTTGAAGGCCAGCCGGATGCGCTCGCCGGAGTCCTGCATGGCCGGGGTCACCGTTCCCGGCTTGGTCCGGACGATCAGCCCTTCCACCGTCTGCAATTCCTGCTTCCAGGCGGCCATGGCCTTGTCGATGGCCTCGAAGCGCTCCTTGCTCTCCTGGGAATGGAAGTGATCCCGGACGCTGGCGACGTGCTGCTCGAAGGACGCCACGTTGCGCTTCAGGTTGTCCAGGGCCGCCTTGCGCCCTTCCTGGGTGGGGGCGATGGCCGCCTGGCGCCAGTCCCGGGCCGTGTAGCCCATGCTGATGCTGGCATCCTTGACCCCCGAGAGGGCGACCATGTGCTCCTCGTACATCTTGCGGCCTTCTTCATTGATGCGGCTCATGTTGGCGATGCCAACCACCCCGACCACGGCTGCAAAGCAGGAGATGAAAAGGAATCCCGTGGTCAGCCGGGTTCTTACCGTCATGTTCGCCATAGCTTGCCTCACTCTCTGTCTCTGTTGGGAACGGCTTATCAAAGCGGGAAACCCATTGTCGCCAAGGAGTTGCCGCGCAGACGGTCCGACACGCCCCCGGCCGGCCATGCTCACTGGATATTAGAAAGGCATACTGCACACCACAATAAGGGCAAGGGCTTACGACTTTCGGCTGATTCCCCCGGTCCAAATCGGCTGGAAAGCCCGTAATATCACGCCTCCCCCGACGAGTCCGCCGTGAACAACAAACGCCTAGCCCTGCCCCTCCTGGCCGCCCTGGCCCTGGCCGAAACCCCCGCCTTCGCCGCCCTCTCCGACGAGATCCAGGTCTACGACGACAGCATCAACAAGCCCGGCGAATGGGGCCTGGAAGTCCATATGAATCGCACCCCCAGCGGCCGCCGGACGCCCGACTACCCACGGGAGATCACGCCGAACCGGGGCCTGCGGGTGACGCCGGAAATCTCCTACGGCCTCACCCCGACGGTGGATGTGGGGCTCTACATCCCGCTTCTGTTCGAGGCCATCGGCCAGCCCTACTACGCCGGCCCCAAGTTCCGGGCCAAGTGGATGCCCATCCAGCCCGGCGAGGACGGCGGCTTCTTCGCCGGCATCAACTGGGAGCTGGCCACGGTCAAGAAAAGCTTCGAGGAAGCCCGCAACGGCATGGAATTCCGGCCCATCGTCGGCTACCGAAACCCCGACTGGCTGCTGGTGGCGAACCCGGTGACCAGCTACGACATCACCAAGGACCATCGCCAGGGGGGAATGAACTTCAGCCCCGCCGTGAAGGTTTCCCGAACCCTGGCCGAGGGCATCGCCGGCGGCTTCGAGTATTACGCCGAACTGGGCAAGCTCGCCCACATCAGCCCCCGGGCCGAGCAGGCCCATACCCTCTACCTGGCCATGGACGTTGATCGCGGGCCGGTGGGCGTCAATTTCGGCATCGGCCGCGGCCTCAACGCCGCCACCGACAAGTGGACGGTGAAGGCCATCCTCGACATCCCCATCGGCCACTAAGGCGGATTTGCCCTGACCGGGGCCGGCCGGAACCATCGGCCCCGGATACCGTCTATCGAGCGGCGGCCCAAGCCTGGCCGGGCGGCTTTCTTCGGCATCACCCCAGCCTTTCCACTCCGGAGCCTCTCCCCGCGCCATGCCGCGACCTTCCCGCTTCGCCTGGGCCATGCTCGGCCTGGCCGCCTGCCTTACCCGGCCGGCGTGGGCAGAACCGGTCCGCCTGGAAGCCCCCAAGGACATCGCCGCCGCCCTCGCCCCCTACCTTCCCAAGGAGGACTTGGCCGATCCGGCCGCCCGGCAACAGGCCCGCCGACGCCTGGAAAAGTCCCTGCCCGACATCCTGGCCACCGAGGGCTACTTCACCCCGCGACTGGATTTCTCGGAGCCGGACGGCGCCCTGGCGGTGCGGATTGATCCGGGGCCACGCACCGAGATCGGAGCCGTGGATATCGCCATCGCCGGGAAGCTGGACGAGGACTTCCGCCGCTCCCTCGTGGCCGGCTGGTCCCTGGGCGTCGGCCAGCCCTTCCGCCAAGCCGACTGGTCCGCCGCCAAGCAGCAGGTGCTCTCCCGCCTGCTGGGCCACGGCTATGCCGGCGCCAGCATCGCCGCCAGCCGGGCCGACATCGACCCGGACACCGGCCAGGCCCGGCTCCAGGCAAGCTACGACGCCGGCCCCCCCTACCGTTTCGGCCCCTTGCAGATCGACGGGCTGTCCCGCTATCCGCCCAAACTGGTGGAGCGCTACAACCGCTTCGTCGTCCCCGGGGAACCCTACCGGGAAGACCGCCTCACCGCCCTGCAGAACGCCCTCCAATCGTCCCCCTATTTCTCCTCCGTCCAGGTGACCCTGGGGGAGCCCTCGCCCCCCGGCCCCGACGGCACCGTCACCGCCCCGGTGCGGCTCCGGGTACAGGAGCGGGAACCCCACCGGGTGGCCTTCGGCGTGGGCGCCAGCTCCAATACCGGCGCCCGTTTGGAGACCAACTACCACACCGCCGACCTCTTCCGGAACGCCAGGGAACTGGACACCGGCATCCGCCTGGAGCAGAAGCGCCAGATCGCCTACGGCGACATCTTCCTGCCCCCGAGCAAGGGCAATTACCGCCTCAGCTTCGGCGGCCTGACCGAGCACACCCTGATCCAGGGCCTGGCCACCGAGCGCGTCGCCCTGGGCGCCCAGCGGCTGCAACAGCGAGGTTCGGTGGAGATGCGCCTGTCGCTCAACTGGCAGGAGGAGCGGCGCCGCCCCGAGGGCACCCAGCCCACCCTCAACCGGGCTCTGGTGCCCGACGGCATGTGGACCTGGCGGCAGGTGGACAGCCTCATCGCCCCCCGCCACGGCTTCGTCCTCCAGGCCCGGGTCGGGGGCGCCGCCCAGGCCCTGCTCTCGGACCAGGATTTCGTCCGCCTCTACGGCCGCTACCAGCAGTTCCTCCCGGTCGGCCGGCGGGACGTATTCACCTTCCGGGCCGAACTGGGCCAGACCCTTGCCAAGAGCCGGCAGGGCATCCCCCAGGAATACCTGTTCCGGGCCGGCGGCACCAATTCCGTCCGGGGCTATTCCTATCAGAGCCTGGGGGTGAAGGAAGGCTCGGCGGTGGTGGGCGGCCGCACTCTGGCCACCGCCAGCGCCGAATACACCCACTGGCTCGACGAGCGCTGGGGGGTGGCGGCCTTTGTCGATGCGGGGGATGCCGCCGATAGCCGCAAGGGCTTCCGCCCGGCCCTGGGCTACGGCCTGGGCGCCCGCTGGAAAAGCCCGGCCGGACCGGTGGCCGTGGACCTGGCCTACGGTCAGCGCAGCGACCGGTTCCAGTTGCATTTCTCCCTGGCCATCCCGTTCTAAGACGTAAGGGTTCGCCCTGATTTGACGCCGCCACGCCACCGGCTTACCGTTGGAATTGCCCGCCGGTGCGTCCTGCAAGGCACCGGCCTCCTGGAGATCGCCAGGCATCATGGCTGCAGAATTTCCCGTCACCACCCCCGCCCCGGCCACACGGCTACATGCGGAGGTTGTCGTCCGCTGGGGCAGCTTCGCCCTCGTGCTCGGCGCCATCGCCGCCACCAGCCTATACAGCTACGTGCTCTTCCACAGCCTGGTGGAGATTTTCCGGATCGTGGTCATTTTCAGCATCGCCGCCCTGGCCTGGAACGCCCGCGGCCAGATCGACCATCCCTTCCTCCTGGCCGCCGGGCTGGCCTACCCGTCCATCGGCCACCTGGAACTGCTCCATACCCTGGCCTACAAGGGCATGGGGGTCTTCCCCGCCGACGCCAACCTGCCCACCCAATTCTGGATCGCCCTGCGGGCCTACGAGGCCCTGGCCATGGTATTTGCCGCCAGCCTCGCTTCCGACCGCCGCCTGCCCGCCCCCTGGGTCGCCCTCGGCTTCCTGACCGGCGGCGCCGCGCTGACCTGGGCGGTGCTGACGGGATACTTCCCGGACTGTTTCATCGAAGGCAAGGGGCTGACCGGCTTCAAGATCGGCGCCGAATACGTCATCGCCGGCCTGTTCGCCGTGGCCCTCGTCCAGCTCTGGCGGCGGCGCTTCGAGTTCGGCGGCGACATCCTGCGCCTCGTCCTCTTTTCCATGGTCTGCGACATCCTGGCGGAGGCGGCCTTCACCCAGTATGTCAGCGTCTATGGGCCGGCCAACCTGATCGGCCACCTGTTGCTGCTCACCTCCACCTACGGCCTCTACCGGGCCGTGCTCATCCAGGGCATCCAGAAGCCCCAGCAACTGCTTTTCGCCCACCTCAGCCGGGAGAAGGAACTGCTGGCCCGGAGCGAGGCGGAGCTGGCTATCAAGGTCGCCGAGCGGACCGCCGAATTGAAGGAGAGCAACCTCCGCCTCGCCGAGGAACTGGAGGAGCGCAACCGCATCGGCCAGCGCCTGGCCGAAAGCGAGGAAATGCTGCGCCTGACCCGCAACGTCGCCCTCGACGCCATGGTGGTCATCGACGACGGCGGCCGGGTGGTCATCTGGAACCCGGCGGCGACCCGGATGTTCGGCTACGAGGCCGACGAGGCCATCGGCAGCGGCATGCACGACCTCATCGTACCCGAGCGCTTCCGCCGGGGCATTGCCGAGGGCCTGGCGACCTTCGCGCAGACAGGCACCGGCCCGATCGTCGGCAAGACCCTCGAGATGATGGCCCGGCGCCGGGACGGCGGCGAATTCCCGGTGGAGCTGGCCGTTTCCGCCGTCCAGATCCGCAGCCGCTGGCACGCCGTGGGCATCATCCGGGACATCACCGACCGCAAGGCGGCCGTCCAGGCCCAGGAACAGCTGGCCGCCATCGTCGAATCCAGCCAGGAGGCCATCGTCGGCGAAAGCCTGGACGGGGTGGTGATCACCTGGAATGCCGGCGCCGAGCACCTCTACGGCTACACCGCCGCGGAAATGGTCGGGCGGTCCGTCAAGGCCTTCGTCCCCGCCGACCGGCAGCACGAACTGGCGATCCTGATCGCCCGGGCGGGACGGGGCGAGATGGTGGAATCCCTGGAAACCCAGCGGATCGGCAAGGACGGCCGCCGTATCGACGTCTCCCTGACCCTCTCGCCCATCCGGGACCCGCATGGCGCCGTCACCGGCATTTCCGCCTTCGCCCACGACATCAGCCGGCGCAAGGCCGCCGAGAATGCCCAGCTCCGCCTCAACCGCCGCCTGAAGCTCCTCTCCGCCAGCAACCAGACCCTGCTCCACGCCGCCACGCCGGAAGACCTGCTGGCCCACATGACCCAGGCGATCACCCAGGTGGGCGGCTTCGCCGGGGCCTGGATCGGCGCCGCCGACCCGGACCGGCCGGGCTACCTGCGGCTCATGGGCGCCAGCCAGCCCGAGGTGGAAGCGGCCTTCCAGGCGGCGGGCGACTGCCTCCTGGACCCGGAATCCCCGGTGGCGGAAGCCCTGGGCACCGGCGACACCCTCCTGATCCACGACCGTTCGCCCCTGCCGCCCCTGCCCCCGGTGCCCGCCGGCATCGTCCTTCCCCTGGGCGCCCGGCCCGGTTCCACCGTCTGCCTGGTCCTGTGGGCCGACGACCCGGCCCTGCTGGTGCCGGAGGAACTGGCCACTCTGGAAGAGATGGCCGCCGACCTCAATTTCGGCCTGGCCGGCCTGCGCATCAAGACCGAGCGGGAGCACAGCCTGCGCGCCCTGGCCCGGGCCATGGAGGACACCATCCAGGCCATCGCCGGCACCGTGGAAATGCGGGACCCGTACACCGCCGGCCACCAGCGGCGGGTGGCCGAACTCTCCGGCGCCATCGCCCGCGAACTGGGGCTGCCGGAAGACCGGATCCATGCCATCGCCCTGGCGGCCACCATCCACGACCTGGGCAAGATCAATATCCCGGCGGAAATCCTGACCCGGCCGGGCAAGCTCTCGGATATCGAGTTTTCCCTCATCAAGACCCACCCGGCGATGGGTTACGAGATCATCAAGAACATCGACTTCCCCTGGCCCATCGCCGCCGCCATGCGCCAGCACCACGAACGCCTGGACGGTTCCGGCTATCCGGACGGCCTGACCGGCGACGCCATCACCCTGGAAGCCCGCATCATCGGCGCCGCCGACGTGGTGGAGGCCATGTCCTCCCACCGCCCCTACCGCCCCGGCCTGGGCATCGACGCCGCCCTGGCGGAGCTGACCCGGGGCCGCGGCATCCAGTTCGACCCGCAGGTGGTGGATGCCTGCCTGCGGCTCGTCCGGGAGCGGGGATTCAAGTTCTCGAAGCCCTGGGGTAACGGGAACTAGCCAAAGCCTGCGCTGTTCCAGGGGTATGGATACCGCCCCGGATGTTCCCCCGCCAGCC
>DASRUX010000389.1:0-13618 GCA_035655235.1 Rhodocyclaceae bacterium
GACGAATTCCCGCTGCTGCTCGTCCATGCGGGTCTTGGTCTGGCGGTCGATCTGGTGGGTGAGGGACAGCACCTCCATCCGGCGGGAGAGGAAGCCCAGGACCCGGTCCATGCGCTCCTCGGCGTCCAGGGTTTCCAGGAAGTCCTGCTTCTCCTCCAGGGTCATGTCCAGGAGCCCGGCCACGAAGTCTGCCAGGGCGGAAGGGGAGGTCATGCCCCGGATGGCGTTGCCGATTTCCGGGGGCGGGGTGGGCATGAGCTTGAGGAGTTCCGCCGCCCGCTCCTTGATCTGCTCCATGCGGGCCTTGACCGAGGGGGATTCCGGGTCCGGCTCCAGGAGCCGGCGTTCCACCCGGGCGGCGTAGAAAGGGTAGCCCTTGAGGAATTCACTCACCCGGAAGCGCTGCAGGCCGTGGCACACCACCTGGTGGGAGCCGTCCGGGCCGGTGATGTAGCGCACGATGTTGGCGATGGTCCCCATGCCGTGGAATTTGTCCAGGTCGGGGGCATCGTCGTCCGGGTTCTTCTGGAGCAGGATGCCCACCGGCTTGTTCTGCTGGATGGCCTCCTGGGTGGCGCTGATGGCGAAGCGGCGCCCGATGGGCACCGGCATGAGCAGGCCGGGGAGCAGCACCACGTCCCGGACGGGGATGATGATGAGGGCGCCCTCCGGCAGTTCCCGGCTTTCGGCCGGAGCGCTGGGGTTGGTTTCCGGCGTAGCAGCCAATTCGTTCTCCCGGGAAGCGGCGCGGCGGCCGCTTCGCCATGGCGGTCAGACGCTACTCGCCCCTGCCCGAGTTGGAGGTGGCGGATCGCCGGGAGGTGCCCATCTCGTCCGCATCGGTGCGGGTGGGGCCGGCGGCGCCGGCAGCCCGGCCGTGGGCCGAGACGCTGGCGATCTGGCTATCCACCGTGCGCTGGAAATTGGGGTCGTTGAGGTCCATGTCGTCCCAGCGCTTCTTGTCGATGCCGCCCTTGCTGGCGTCCATCTGGTTGCGGGCGACGTTGAGGACCAGGTCCTTCTTGCTGTCCCGCTCGGCCGGGAAACTGAAGCTCTTCAGGGAAACCGGCATGAAGTTGTCGGTCTTCATCCAGCTGTTGTTGAAGTCCAGCACGGCGTAGTGCACCCGGCCGGTGCCCATATTCACCACCAGGTCCTTCACCTCGCCCGCCTTCTTGCCTTCCCGGTCGTCCACGTCCTTGCCGATCAGGGTGCTGGCCCGCACCAGGCGTTCGTTGGGCACGGGCTTGATGGCTACGGTCGGGCCGAAATATTTATCCACGTCGGCCCGGTACTTGTCCTGGCTGTTGCCCCACTCGGGCCAGTTCTTCCGCTCGAAGCCCGGGGCGTTCTTGAGGCGGTCCTTGTCCACGTTCAGGGCCAGTTCGTCCTTGTCGTTGCCCGGCCGGAACAGGTTTACCGGGTAGGCAAAGAGCTTGCCGCCCAGGCCCATGACGCCGCCGGAGGCGAGCACCGCGTAATGGACCCGGTCGTTGTTCACATCCACCACCAGGTCGTCGATCTTGCCCAGGGTCTCCCCTTGGGGATTCTTCACCGTCATCCCGATCAGCTTGCTGGCCCGGACATCCCGGGCGCCGGCCTGGGTGCCGGCCATGCTCCCCCGGGTGGCGTCGGCCTTGTCGCTGGCGGCGATGGATAGGCCGGCCACCGGCAAGCTCAGTACGGGCACCAGCAAGGTGGCGATCAGCCTGCGCTTTGTTTCAACTTTCATGGTTGTCTCCTGGCGAAGTCAGTGACGGCGCCACGGACCTTGCAGCTTGTTCCGGCCGTGGCGGGTTTGCCCCCATGCCCGAGCAAGCGGCGCTCCCGGAAAGACGGGGGAGCCGGCGGTCTTCCGGATGGCAAGATTTCCAAGGCCCTGTAAGTGTTGCAAAGGGAAGGCCCCGCCGCCGGGGGGTGGAGCGCGGCATGGCGGTTGCTCACCGGCCAGCGTTCGACTCCGTCGGAGGGACCCCATGCTCAAGCTGGCCATCCTGTTCTTCATCGTTTCGGTCGTCGCCGGTTATTTCGGCTTCACGGGCGTCGCCTCCGGCGCGCGGCGGATTTCCAAAATCCTCTTTTTTATCGCCTTCGCCATCTTCCTGCTCATCCTGGTGTTCGGGGTGATGCTGGGGGTGGCGATATTCGGACACTAAGGAGTCTTGCCATGGCGGATCAGCAACTGGCCGGCAAGGTCGCCCTCGTCACCGGTGCCGCCCAGGGCATCGGCAAGGCCATCGCCCAGACCCTGGCCCGGGCCGGTGCCGCGGTGACCATCGCCGACCTCAAGGAAGACAGCGCCCGGGCCACCGCCCGGGAAATCGAGCAGGCCGGCGGCAAGGCCACGGGGATCGCCATGAACGTCACCATCGAGGCCGAGGTGGATAAGGGCGTGGACACGGTGGTTCAGCAGTTCGGCAGCCTGGACGTGCTGGTTTCCAACGCCGGCATCCAGTTCGTCAAGCCGATCGCGGAGCTGGATTTCGGCGACTGGAAGCGGGTGGTGGCGAGCCACCTGGACGGCGCCTTCCTCACCACCCGGGCCGCCCTGCGCCACATGTACAAGGACGACCGGGGCGGCATCGTCATCTATACCGGCTCGGTCCATTCCCACGTCGCCTCGCCCCTGAAGGCCCCCTACGTCGCCGCCAAGCACGGCCTCCTCGGGCTCGCCCGGGTGCTGGCCAAGGAAGGGGCGGAGCACAACGTCCGCGCCCATGTGGTCTGCCCCGGTTTCGTGCGCACCGAGCTGGTGGACAAGCAGATTCCCGTCCAGGCCAAGACCCTGGGCATCAGCGAGGAGGAGGTGGTGAAGAAGGTCATGCTCGGCGAGACGGTGGACGGCCAGTTCACCACCCTGGACGACGTGGCCGAGACGGTGCTCTTCCTGGCCACCTTCCCCACCGCCGCCTTCACCGGCCAATCTTTCGTCGTGAGCCACGGCTGGTACATGCATTGATGGCGAAAGCCCGCCGGCAGCTGCCCTACGGCACCGTGGCCCTGGTCCTCCAGGGGGGCGGCGCCCTGGGCGCCTACCAGGCCGGGGTGTACGAGGGGCTGGACGAGGAGGGCATCCGGCCGGACTGGATCGCCGGTATTTCCATCGGCGCCTTCAACAGCGCCATCATCGCCGGCAACCCGCCGGAGACGCGTTGCGCCCGGCTGCGGCAATTCTGGGAAACCATCTGCCGGCCCGCCTTTCCCCATCCCAGTGCCGACCTGCTCCAGCGCTGGATCGATGTCCTGGGGGGCGAGGCCCGCAAGATTTTCGGCGCCTTCCAGGCCTGGCGGGGCGTGCTGGAAGGGCAACGGGGCTTCTTCGTTCCCCGCCTGCCCCCGCCCTGGGCGGCGGTGGAGCTGCCGCCCGAGAAGGCCAGCTACTACGACAACACCCAGCTCAAGGCGACCCTGGAATCCCTGGTGGATTTCGACCGGATCAACGCCGGGGAGACCCGGGTGTCGGTGAGCGCAGTCAATGTCCGTACCGGCAATTTCGACTATTTCGACAACACCTGCGGCACCTGGAAGGGGCGGTTGCGGGCCGAGCATTTCATGGCCTCCGGGGCGCTGCCGCCGGGCTTTCCGCCGGTGGAGATCGACGGGGAGTGGTACTGGGACGGCGGCCTGGTGTCCAACACGCCGCTGCTGCGGGTGCTCCAGGCCTGGCCCCGCACCGATACCCTGGCCTTCCAGGTGGATTTGTGGAGTTCCAAGGGGGTGGTGCCCAACAACATCTGGGATGTCCATGAGCGCCAGAAGGACATCCAGTACTCCAGCCGCACCCGGGCCATCACCGACCTCATGAGCCGGGAGCAGCGATTGCGTCACTTGATCCGCGAACTGCTGGAGCGGATTCCCCCCGACCGCCGCCGCGACCCCTGCTACACCCAGGCCAGCCTGTGGGCCTCGGACCGCCGGGTGAATGTGATCCACCTCATCTACCGGGAAAAGGAGTGGGACGGGATGGCCAAGGATTACGAATTCGATCCCCTGTCCATGCACGACCACTGGCAGAGCGGCCTGGAAGACATCCGCCACAGCCTGGGCCACGAGGAGTGGCTGACGCCGCCGGCGGGGGGCAGGAACTTCGTCACCCACGACCTGCATCGCCACCGCCATCGCGGCCAAGGGAACGGAACCGGGCCGGGCACAGACTGAACATCCTTCTGGAGAACCGCCATGACCATACGCGTCCAAGTCATTTTCTACAGCATGTACGGCCACATTTACCACCTGGCCCAGGCCGTGGCCGAAGGGGCCCGGGAGGTCCCCGATGCCGAGGTTTCCCTCTGGCAGGTCCCCGAGCTGGTGCCCCAGGAGGTCCTGGAACAGAGCGGCGCCGCCGCCAAGCGGGCGGCCTTTGCCCAGGTGCCGGTGATCAAGCCCGAGGACATGGTGGATGCCCACGCCCTCATCTTCGGCACCCCCACCCGCTTCGGGAACATGTGCGCCCAGATGCGCAATTTCTTCGACCAGACCGGCAAGCTGTGGATGGAAGGCAGCCTCATCGGCAAGGTGGGCAGCGTCTTCACCAGCACCGCCAGCCAGCACGGCGGCCAGGAGACCACCATCACCAGCTTCCACACCACCCTGCTGCACCACGGCATGATCATCGTCGGGGTGCCCTACGCCGAGGCGGGGCTGGTGGATATGAGCGCCTTGTCCGGCGGCACGCCCTATGGCGCTTCCACCATCACCGGCGGGGACGGCTCCCGGCAGCCGTCTGCCAACGAACTCCAGATCGCCCGCTACCAGGGCCGGCACGCGGCGGGCGTCGCCAAGAAGCTGTTCGAACATGGGCACTGAGTTTCCCAAGCTGGATTGGCCGCAGAGCGCCGCCGATCTCCTGGCCCAGGCCAAGTCGGCCAGCGCCCCGACGGGGGAGCTGGTGAAGCTGGTCATGAACGGGGTGCGCCGGCTCGATTCCTGGCTCATCGAGAACCGGGTCCTGCCGGCGGTGGCGGAGCGGGGCATCCGCTTCATCGAATTCCGCCGGGAAGAGCACGGCCAAGACCAGCGCTTGGCGGCCATCGTTCCCCTGCCGGACGGCAGCGCTTTCGCTTGCAGTTCCGCCGGGCGCTGGTCGCCCCTGGACAGCCAGGAGGCCATGGCGGCCATCGAATACATCGGCCACCGCTACGCCCCCGGCGACCACTGGAGCCGGGATTTCCAGGCCACCGCCCACGCCCCGGGGGAGGAACCGGCGCCGGTGACCCCCAACCAGGTGGCCGACCTGTGGACCCAGATCACCGGCCACCGGCCCCACGGCTTCGAGCACGGCCTGCTGGACCAGGTGGAGGCCTTCGGCCGCAACGTCATCGACCGGGCCTTTAATACCCAGGGGGTGCTGGGCTTGTGAGGGGCCTCAGCCCTCTGCTGCTTCGCCCCCGGCGATCTTGCGCATGATCTGGTGCCGCTGCCAGTAGTGGCCCAGGGCCGCCTTGAAATTGTCGCGCTGCTTGCGGATGCCGGGCAGCTTGACCTTGGTGGTCTTCGACCCGAACCAGCCCTTCTCCGGGTGGACGATTTCCAATACGTCGCCGCCGTAGCCGTCCTCGTACTTGAGGTTGGCGACGCTGTCCCAGGACAGCAGTTCGGGGGCCTTGGGCAGCACCAGGCCCTCGTAGGAAATCTCCACCTGCTTGGCGCCCCGCAAGGGGAAGACCAGGGGCGGGAAGTACTTGAGGACGATGGCCCGCTCCTCTTCGTTGGCGGGGCGGTAGCGATAGGCGAGGTTCTGCTCGTGGGCGGCGGCGAAGCGGTTTTCGTAGGCGTTCCACAGGCGCTCTTCAATGCCGTCCGCGTCCTCGATGTCCGCAACCCAGGTGGCGTCCGGCGTGCCGGAGACGATGCCGGGATAGTCCTGGAGGCGGACGCGGTGGGCGACGTTCAGCATGCGTTCGGACAAGGGCGGATGGGAGTCGAAGGGGTGCGGCATATCGACGGAGCCCATGGCGTCCAGGAACTGGGCGGAGGCCGCATAGGGCGCCAGGCCGTCGGCGATGCGGCGGGCGATGCCGATGGATTCGCTGTGCTTTTCCGACTGGGCGAACAGGCCCTCCTCGATCTGATTCCGATACTTGGCGTAAGCCCCGACCTTGATCAGGGCGGTGATGATGGCCTGGGCGGACACCTGGGCGGCGGCGACCTTGTCCGCCAGGAATTCCCGGGCCCGGCTGTCGCGCTTCAGGGCGAATTCGAAAATGACCCGATACAGACGCAGCAGGCAGAAGGCCAGCAGGGTGAGCCCGGCGCTGGCCATCATGGCGCAGTAGTAGTCGTACTGGGTGAGCTTGGGGCCGAGAGCCGCATTGCTGGCCGTATCGCCGGCGCCGAAGTGGGCCAGCTCGTGGGCGAGGACCGCATCCGCCTCGCCCCGGTCCAGCAGGCGGAGGAGGGGCAGGCTGATGAACAGGGAGCGCCCCTTGAGGGTCTGCTGCCCGACCCGCAGGGGGGCTTCGGTGACGAAGAAATTGGTGTCGATGCCGGCCACGATGTGGTCGGGAGGCGCCGTGCCCACGGCCTTGGCCATGGCGCCGACATGGGCCCACAGGGCAGGGGCGCTGGATTTGCCGACCACTGTGCCCTCGACGCCGGTATCCCGCGGCGCCCGTTTGAAGATGCAGACGATGGCGTAGAAGATGCCCAGGGCCGCCGCGATGCCGAACAGGAGGATCAGCTTCAGGATATAGACGTGGAAGAAGTAGGCGGTCACCCAGAAGGACAGCCAGACCAGCAGGCTCCCCTGGACGACGACCTCGGCGGCGCTGGCGACGGTGAGCAGGCGCCAGCCCAGGACAAAGCTCAAGTACTGGGCCCGCCGGTTGGCGAAGGCCGCGAATCCCAGGGCGGAGATGGCCGCCAGCAGCAGGACTCCGGCCAGCAGGGCGGCGCCGGACACCTTCTTGACCATATGGAACTGCCAGAGGGGGGAATACTGCGGACAGACGGCCTCCCGGTAGGAAGCCAGTTCCGGACTCGGGTTGCCGCAGGTGCGGGAGGCCGGGATGTTGCGGAAGAAGAGCTTGTTGCCCAGTCTTCCCTGTTCGTCCAGGCGGCGATCCTGATCCACCTGGCGTTCGATGGCGGCGAGGATGTCGGCGTCCTGGCGGGGCAGGGCATAGGCGACGAACAGGTAGGTACACAGGGGCACCAGGAACAGGGACACCAGGGCGGTGACGACGATCCGGGTCAAGTCCTTGCGCAGGGGGGGAGTGGCGGCCATAACCGGTCCCTTTCAGTCTGATGTCATGAAGGGCCGGATTATGCCAGGAGATTGGCCCTCGGGCGGCCATCAAGCCTTCTCATCGCTATGCCGGGCGATCCTCTCCAGACGGTCCGGGCGCGGCAGCAATAGCCGCGCTGCCCATTGCCATCCTGCGACAGGGGCGGCAAGATGCGGCAATTGGAGCCTTTCGGGTTGCCTGATGGAAGACAAAGTGAAGGTCGAGGACGCCGAGCGCGCCCTGCTGGAGAGCGAGGAAAAGTTCCGTTCGGCCAGCGCTGCCGCCCAGGACGCCATGATCATGGTCGACAGCCGCGGCCGCATTTCCTTCTGGAATACCGCTGCCGAGAAGATTTTCGGCTATACCAGCGACGAGGCGTACGGCCAGGCGCTTCACACACTGCTGGCCCCCGAACGCTACCGGGAAGCCTATACGGCCGGCTTTGCCCGTTTTGAAGCCACCGGCCAGGGCGACGCCATCGGCAAGACCCTGGAACTCTCGGCCATCCGCAAGAACGGCGAAGAGTTCCCGATCGAAATTTCCCTCTCGTCGGTCCGCCAGGGGGGCAAATGGACCGGGATCGGCATCGTGCGCGACATCACCGAGCGCAAGCGCGTGGCGGCCAAGCTCGAATTGTTCCGCACCCTGGTGGACAATTCCAGCGACGCCATCGAGGTTCTCGACCCCGCGACCCTGCGTTTCCTGGATGTCAATGAGACGGACTGCCGGGAACTGGGGTACAGCCGCGACGAGATGCTCTCCATGACCGTGCACCACATCGACCCGACGGTCGCCACCGAGTCGGATTCGGTTGTCCAACGACGGCTGCGGGAAACCGGGTCGGCGGTCTTCGAGGGCGTGCACATACGCAAAGACGGTTCGCGCTTTCCGGTGGAGGTCAGTGTCCAGCGCGTCGAATTGGACAAACCTTACCTGCTGGCCGTCGTGCGGAATATCACCGAGCGCAAGCTCGCCGAAAACCGGGCGCTGGAAACGCTGGACCATCTCAACCGTGCCAATTGCGAGTTGAAGGTAGTCAACGAGCAGCTCATGCAGACGCAGAGCCAGCTCGTCCAGTCGGAAAAGATGGCCTCCATCGGGCAACTGGCCGCTGGGGTGGCCCATGAAATCAATAACCCGGTCGGTTTCATCCATTCGAATTTCGGCGCCCTGGAGCAGTATTTCGCGGCGATCGCCATGGTCTTGGGCGAATACGAACAGGCCGAGGCCGAACTGAGCGAGGCGGCGCGGGAGAGGATTCGCCGCGCCAAGGAGGACATGGACTTCGCCTATGTGCTCGACGATATCGGCGCGACCTTGAAGGAGTCGCGAGAGGGCTTGATCCGCCTGAAAAAGATCGTGCAGGACCTCAAGGATTTCGCCCACTCGGACCAGGAGGTGGTCTGGAGATACGAGGACCTCCACAAAGGGCTGGAGAGCACCCTCAACGTCGTCTGGAACGAGCTCAAATACAAATGCACCGTCGAGAAGCTCTACGGCGATTTGCCGCCGGTGGAGTGCGTCATTTCGCAGATCAACCAGGTGTTCATGAATCTGCTGGTAAATGCGGCGCAGGCGATCGAGGAGCGGGGAGTCATCACGTTACGCTCCGGCACCGAGGGCGAGCGGGTGTGGATCGAGGTAGCCGACACCGGCAAGGGCATCCCGCCGGAGAATCTGTCGCGCATTTTCGACCCTTTCTTCACGACCAAGCCCGTCGGCCAAGGAACCGGCCTGGGCCTCTCCATTTCCTTTGGCATCATTCAGAAGCACCACGGGGAAATCGAGGTCAAGAGCACGGTCGGCACCGGCACCACGTTCCGTATCTGGTTGCCCGTGGAGCAGCCCAAGGAATAGCGCCTTCGCCCTGAACGAAGGCCAGTCCCGCCTGCGGACTCAGGCAGCCCTTACGCCGTCTCGCTATGCCGGGCGGATTCGTGGAAGCGCACGCAGTGCCGCCCCGCCGCCTTGGCACGGTACATGGCAGCGTCCGCCTGGGCCATGATCTCGTCCCCGTCCGAGTCGCCGTTGAACAGGGCGGCGCCGACGCTGGCCGAGCAGGCATGTTCGATGGTCCGCTCGTCCTTCCCCGCCTGGTGCAGGGTCAGCCGGTAGGGCTCGGACAGCCGGGAGATGATCTTGTCGGCAACCCCTTCGGCCTGGCGCCGGGAATCGGCGGCATCGGCGCTCAGTTCGCCGACGATGACCACGAACTCGTCCCCGCCCAGGCGGGCCACCGTGTCGGTCGCCCGCACGCATTCCTTGAGGCGGTTGGCCACTTCCACCAGCAGCAGGTCGCCGACGGCATGGCCGTGGGTGTCGTTCAGGGTCTTGAAATTGTCCAGGTCCAGCATGAGGAAGGCGGAATAGCGGCCGGAGCGCCGGTTGGCGGCCCTCGCCAGGGCCAGCCGGTCCTGGAGCGGGCGACGGTTGAGGAGGTTGGTGAGGGGGTCGAAGAAGGCGAGCTGGTGGATTTCGTCCTCCATCCGCTTGCGCTCGCTGATGTCGGTATGGACGATGACCGCGCCCTTGCCGGCGGCGGTCAGGGGCGTCACCGTCATCATGAACCAGCGCGGTTTCCCGGAAAGGGGACAGGCGTACTCCCGGCTGAAGGCGGGAAGGCGGCCGTCGATCACCGCCCGGATGCCGGCGGCCAGGTCGGCGCAATCGGCCTCAGCCGATTCTCCGGCGGCCTCGATCATGTCCAGGTAATTCAGGCCCCCACCGGCATCGCCGCCGGCTCGGCAGCCGATTTCCTGGATGAAGCGGCGCCAGGCGTCGTTGGATGCCACCACTGTCCCGGTTTCGTCCACCACGGCGATCTGGCTGGAGACGGAATCGAGGACGCTCTTCACGAACTGCTTGCTCCCTTGCAGCCGTTCGTAGGCGGTTTCCAGTTCGGCGGTGCGGGTCTGCACCTCCTCCGCCAGGTGGGCCTCGTAGGTGGCGTGGGCGGACAGGAGCGCTTCCTGGGCCAGGGCCTTGTCCTTCTTGGCCTGCATCACCCGGTCCACCACCGAGGCCATGAGCAGGGCATTGGCGGCCAGCATGGCCAGGGGCAGGGCGTATTCGCCGCTCCAGCCGGCGGACAGCTTGCCGGCCATGGACAGGCCGTGGAAGAGGCTGCCCATGGCGAGCACCCCGTAGGCGGCGGTGTAGTAGCGGGCGGCGTGGATGCCCTTGGCCATGGCATGGAAGCCGAGGAGGAGCAGTACCACCGTGATCGGGAAGTTGAGGGAGAAGGCGATCCCTGCCCACATCCGGATGTTCCCGAACAGGACGCCGATGCCGGGCAGCCACTGGAGGGCGAGCAGCCCCAGGAGCAGGCGGTCGGCCCGGGGGAACTGGCGGCGGGTGGCGAGGAGGTCGCGCACCAGCAGGATGTTGAACCCCACCCCCAGCAGGGCGAACAGGGGCAGGCAGCGCCCCGCCCATTCCGTCGCATCGGGCCAGAGGTACAGGGAGGCGTAGCCCTTGGCGTTGGCCTCCCCCAGGAAGTAGGTGGCCGTGGCCAGGGCGTTGAAGGCGAAGGCCCGCTCCCGGAACATGAACACGAACAGCACGCCGGCCAGCCCCATGACCGCCAGGCCGCCGAGCAGGAGGCCATCCACCAGCCGGATGTGGCTCTCCATGGCCCGGAAGGCGGCCGGCTCCCAGGCCACCGGGGCGATGGCCGGGGGCAGCGGGCCGGCCAGGCGGATGTAGAGGGTCCGGGTGCCGGCGGGGGGAAGGTCGAAGGGAATGGCCGGGCTGGCGGCCGTTACCGCCCGCCGGGCCAGGGGCTGGCGGGAGTCGTCCCGGATGGACCGCCATTGGCCGTCCTTGAGCAGGAAGAAGGTCACGTCCGCGCCGCGCAGATTGGGCAAGGCCAGCCAGCGGGCGAGGGGGGCGGGGGTCGGGTTCTCGAAGGCCAGCTTCAGCCACAGGGCGGCCGGGGCGGCTTCCGGGGGACTGCGGCGGGGAGCAGGGGAAAAGGCGCCCCTCTCGATCACCTCGCCGATATCCATCCGGCCGCTGGCATCCTCGTAGAACTCCACCTGGTCGGCCAGGGGAACGGATATGTCTTCACCGGACAGGCGGACCGGAGCGGCGTGGATGCAGGCAGCCCACAGGAGCAGCAGGCCGGCGAGGAGGGACCACCGGGCCGCAAGCTGGGAATGGGGGGAGGGCGCCTTGTTCTTCATTACCGGAAGAGGGTAGCGCACGAGGGGGCAAATGGCTAGAAAGGGCCCGCCCCGGAAGGGTCAATGGCGCGCTGCCGGGCGAACCAGGATGTAGCCCCGGTTCTCTTCCACGTCCCGGGTCCGCATCCCCTGGATGAGAGTAGCCAGAGGCATCCAGACCCAGGGATGGAGGCTGGGATTCACATCCAGGATGAGCACCGAATCCGTCGCTGCGTCATAGGCCGCGAGGGGCGAGATATGGCCGCCCCCGGACTGGCCGACGGTGGAACGGTGGTAATTGACGATGACGAAATCCCCCGGGCGGTTGAGGTTGTCGATCAGGTCGCGGCGGATATCGGCCTCGGCCCTCCGGTCATCGACGATGACCAGTCGGGTGGCGAGCCGGTGCGCCCGGAGCAACTCGTCGAGCTGGCGCAATTGATAGCCGCCGTCGCGGGAGGCCTTGCCGTCGACCATGACCGGCTCCCCGAAGACCTGCGCCCGCGTCTTTCTGCCAGCGGCGATGACGCTTTCCTGGGTGTGCCGGCGGAAGGTCAATTCCAGGCCTTTGGGCAGGTAGGCGGAATCCGCCGGGGTCAGCCGGCTGCGGTCGCGGGGGGCGTCCACGCCCTGGGGATCCAGGGCGTTGAGGACAATGGCCGCCGTGGCGGGGCCGCAGAAGGCGACGGTGGCCTGGGGTTCGAACTGGTTGGCGAGCGGGGCGAAGTCGGTCTTGGCGGTTGAACGGGCCAGCCGGTCCAGCCCTTCTGCCGAGGCGAAGGGGACGAGGGCTTGGGTTGGCGACGGGGCGATATCGTCGCGGGCAAAGGCGGCGGTATGGAGGGTCGCCGCCAACAGCAGGGCGGAGGCGAGGCGGACGGACGGAGCCACTTGTCTTTCCATTGGATGGCGGGGACTGGACTTTAGCTTATCCGGAGAGGAGAGGCTGTAGCCGACCTGAACTATAGTTACAGCCTTTTTCCAATGAACCGGAAATCAGGGTGCGGGGTGCCATGATGAAGTTCCAGAATCGGTCGGAATGGGTGAAGTTTTATTTCAAATCCCCGAGAATCCAATGTACCGCCCGATAACCAACAAATGAGCCTATTGGATTGCCAGGTCAATATGAATAAAACTGACGTCGCCTGCGTGCTTGATGATAACGAGACAGCTCTTCTGGGAAGCCGTTTCGATCAAACTCCGCAGGAATTACGGGCATTTACCATCATTGCGTCCAATCCGCGTTGTGGGACGCATCTATTGTCCCGCATGCTACTTAAGCTTGGATATGGCGTCCCACTCGAATATTTCCACCCGCCCTTGGTTAAATCCCTTTCCGGGCGCTTGGGCCTGGATGCGACATCTCCAACGTTCCTCAACGATTACCTCTCATCGATCATAAACATCAGAACCGTTAACGGGTACTGCACGGTAACGTGCATGCGGTGGCAGTGGCATCGCTTTCTTTCGGCGACGGATGGCGCGGCTCCGTTGCAAGGACAGTCGTTCATCCATCTCTGGCGTAGGGACTGTCTTGCTCAGGCTATTTCATATCGACTGTCCCTGCAGAGCGGCTTCTGGGATTTTACGAGCACCCCGACGACACGTCCTGCATCCGACGTTGATATCTGGGACCTGGATGCTCTGCATGATATCCATCAGAGAGAAATCATGAACGAGTTATGGTGGCGCGCCTATTTGCCGCGGTATGGCATGCCCATTCTTCACGTTGCATACGAAGACCTTGTGAATAAGCGTGAGGAAACGTTGCGCAGCATTGTTGCTCATCTTGAACCGGGACGAGCCGCAGATATACCGCCGCTCCTGGATGAACCGGACCGTCCGGGAGCATTACGGGCACGTCAGAGTCTGTTGGCAGAGCAACGAATGGAGTTGTATCATCTTTATGAGAAGAGATTCGGTTCGGTAACCGTATTGCCGAATCCATAAAGAGCCAAAACAACATCAAGCAACGGGACGGGGTACTGCAAATGAGCGAAAATGGAACTCGCGTGGACGAGCAGGAAAAGGCGGAGTGGATTCTCCCGGAAGTCAAGCGCCTGGACGTCAGCGAGACGGAGGCCGGCGGGGGGGTTGGGGGCGATGCCTGCACAATGACGTCGTAGCCGGCGCGCTCTGTGCAGATCCGGGGCCGCTGCGCTCAGGCGAGCCTCGGGAAGTATCCGAACAATGTCATTTGCGAGCCTGGCGTGACCGCTTATTCCTGGG
>DASRUX010000390.1:0-5955 GCA_035655235.1 Rhodocyclaceae bacterium
TTCTCGAAGGCGATGCCCCGGTTGTAATAGGCGTCGGCGTAGAGAGGATTGACCCGGATGGCGGAGTCGAAATCGGCGATGGCCTTGTCGATATTGCCCTGCTTGCCCAGGATGATGCCCCGGTTGGTGTGGGCTTCGGCGAAATGGGGATCGAGGCGGATGGCGGCGCTGTAGTCCGCCAGGGCCCGCCCCGGGTCGTTCTTCTGGTCCCAGGTGATGCCCCGGTTGAAATAGGCCTGGGCGTGCTGGGGATCAAGGCGCAGCACCGCGTCGAAATCGGCGATGGCCCGGTCGAGGTCGCCCTTCTGGGCCCACACCACGCCCCGGTTGAAGTAGGCGTGCTCTTCCTGGGGCCGGAGGCGGATGGATTGGTCGAAATCGGCCAGGGCCCGGTCCAGGTCGCCCTTCTGGAGCTGGGAAGTGCCCCGCAGGGTGTAGGCCTCGGCGTCTTCCGGATTGAGGCGGATGGCGGCGTCGAAATCCGCCACGGCCTTGTCGAGATTGCCCTTCTGCTCCCAACTGAAGCCCCGCATGGAATAGGAGGCCGCGTCCTGGGGGTTGATCTTGATGGCATGGTCGAAATCGGCGATGGCGTGGTCCAGGTCGCCCGCCTGGGCGTAGGTCAGGCCCCGCAGGGAATAGACCTGGGCGAAATCCGGATTCACCTTGAGGGCGGCATCGAAATCGGCGATCCCCTGCTCCGGCGACTTGTGGCGCACCCACAGGGCCCGCAGCACCAGGGTATTGGCCAGCACCGGCGGCGACAGTTCGCCGGAGTCGATGGCCCGGGTGCAGTAGCCGACGGCCTGGGCGGAAAAAAAGGACGCAGACGGGTTGTCCGCAGCCAGGGCGGCGAGGCCGGTGGAATTGCTGGCGGACAGCTCGGCGCACTTTTCCGCATCGGCGGTGCCATCGGCCAAGGCGGCGAGCGGCGAGGCGAGCAGGGCGGCCAGCATCAGTTCTGCCGTTTTCATGGGGGCTCCTGGGCGGAAAGGGCGGTGGAAGGAGGTTGTTCGGTCTGGGACGCTGGGGTCCAGTCCCCCGGAGCCATGGGTTGGCGGCCCGAGGGATTCCCTGTTCAGACCGGGGGAAGTGCCCTGGGTTCAGGGGCGCCCCGGGGGCGCGGGGAAAACTTCCCGGTGGGCCAGGCCGTCCAATGGCGGGTTCCCCTCAGAGGAATCCGTCGTCCAATAACGAAGGAAAGGAGCACACCATGGACAAGCATTGTCGGCTCGCAGCGGGCCTCATCCTGACCGCCGGGCTGGCGGTTTCAGCCCTTCCCGCCGGGGCGCAGCAGCGCGGCGACTGCGGGGTGGCGGGCAGTTCGGTATTCCAGGAATACGAAAATTCCCCGGACCACCAGAAGAAGCTGCACGACGCCCTCAAGATCACGGCCAGCCAGGAACCTGCCTGGAAGAAGTACATGGAGGCCGTCCAGTCTCCCCGGCCCGAACCCAAGCCGGCCACCAACTGGAGTTCCATGACCGCCCCGGACCGGGTGGACCTTCAGGTGGAGATGGCCAAGCGCCATGAGGAATACCTGTCCAAGGAGGCCGACGCCATGAAGGCCTTCTACGCCACCTTGAACCCGGACCAGAAGAAGACCTTCGACCAGTTCCACGGCGGCGCCCGCCGCGGCAGCTAGGCCGTCAGCACCGCTCCCGGGCTCTTCTGCCGGGCCCAGGGGGCGGCCTTCCGCACTGCCGGCCACACCGGGCTTTCCATGGAAAGGGCCAGCTGGCGGGCCAGTTCCACCATGCCGGTATAGCCCGCGTAGCCGAATTCCCGCTCCTGGTTAATGTCCAGGAAGGGGATGCGGGCCTTGAGCGCCGTGTACAGGTTGCGGCCCCCGGCGATGAGGATGTCCGCCTGGTACTCGTGGTAGGTGGAAAGGAGGGCCTTGGGGCTGCCGTCGTCGATCATCCTGGCGTCCTCGCCCATCAGTTCCCGGATACGGGCCTTGTCCTCCTCGGTGGATTTCTTGGTGCCGGTGGCCACCACCTTCATCCCCAAATCCTGCAAGGCCGAGACGATGGACCAGGACTTCACCCCGCCGGTGTAGAGCAGGACACGCTTGCCTTTGAGGCGCTGGCGCCAGGGCTCCAGGGCGGCGTCGGCCTTGGCCTCCTCCCGGGCGATGAGGGCCTCGGTGCGGGCCGCGAGGTCCGGGTCGCCGATCAGGCGGGCGAAATCCCGCAGGGCGTTGGAGGTGTCCTCCACCCCGTAGAAGCTGCCCTCGAAATAGGGCACGCCGAAGTTCTCTTCCATCTTGCGGGCGACGTTCAGCAGCGCCTTGGCGCACACCACCATGCTGGCCTTGGCCCGGTGCATGGTCTGCACATCCTGGAAGCGGGCGTCCCCGGACAGGGTGCCGAGAATCCGGAGGCCCAGCTCGTCGAAGAGTGGCGCCACATGCCAGAACTCCCCGGCGATGTTGTATTCCCCGATGAGGCTGATGTCGTGGGTGGCGATGCCCGCCGGATGGGCCGGGGCGGGCTCCGGCTCCCGGGTGCCGATGACGTGCTTGAACATGGACTCCCCGGCCAGACGGTTGCCCAGGTTCTTGGTGCCGTAGAAGCCGGCCGCATCCACCGGCACCACCGGCACGCCCCAGCGCTCGGTGGCGGCCTTGCACACCGCCTCCATGTCGTCGCCGATGAGGGCGGTGACGCAGGTGGCGTAGACGAACACGGCCGCCGGGGAATAGTCCTCGATGGCCTGCTTGATGGCGTGGAAGAGGCGCTTCTCGCCCCGGCCCATGACCACGTCGGCTTCGGAGAGGTCGGTGGTCATGCCGGTGCGGTAGAGGGTGGGGCCGGTGGAGCGGGTGCCCCGGTTGTCTCAGGAGCTGCCGGCGCAGGCGATGGGGCCGTGGACGATGTGGGCCACGTCGGCGATGGGCAAGAGGGCGATCTGGGCGCCGTCGAAGGAGCATCCCCCGGCGGTGGCGCCGGGCTTGGGCCGGGCGCAGCCGGACTTTTCCTTGGTATTGTGGCTGCAGGCGGGCTCGTCGAGAAGGGCCTGGATTTCGCTGGTCTTCATGGCAGTCTCCGGTGGTCTGGAGATTGCAGAGCAAGAGCGGTGCCATAGACCGGCCCTTGATTTTTCGATATTTTTTCCCGTCATCCCTTGTCGGGAATGCGACAAAACACTGCCCAGGAGGACAAATCCATGCCGGATATTGCCATCGGCTTCGCCACCCCCGCCGACCTGGAGGCCATGACCGGCCTCCTCTCCGAACTGTTCACCCAGGAAGCGGATTTCCAGCCCCAGCCGGAAAAGCAGCGCCGGGGCTTGCAACTCATCCTGGACAACCCGGCCCTCGGGCGGCTCTTCGTCCTCAAGGTGGGCGGGCAAGTGGCAGGGATGGCCAACGGCCTCGTCACCGTCAGCACCGCCGAAGGCGCCCTGGTGATGCTCCTGGAAGATGTGATCGTGAGCGCCCACTACCGCGGCCAGGGGCTGGGGCGGCGGCTCATCGAGCACGTCATCGCCTGGGCCCGGGAGGAGGGCATGGCCCGGGTGACGCTTCTCACTGACGCCGACAACTACCGGGCCCAGGCCACTTACGGCCGGCTGGGATTTTCGTTGTCCGCCATGCGGGTGATGCGCCGGCCGCTGCCTTGATCGCCGACCGGGCCGCGGATTGACGGCGGGCCGGCGATGGCACACTATCCCCCGCCGACAAAAGCACAAAGCATGGACGGGAGAACGGGATGACGCAGACATCGAACGGCGGGCGCGGGTAGGCGGCCCATGCAGCTCAAGCACAAGATCGTCCTGCTGGCGGTGCTGCCATTGATGCTCGCCATCGCCGCCATCGCCTTCCTGGGAGTCCTCCAGGCCCGGGAGCTGGCCCAGGCCGAAGCCGCCAACCTGGAGGAGGCGATGCTTGCCGCCAAGCGCCAGGAGCTGCGCAACTACATCTCCCTGGCCCTCACCTCCATCGACCACCTCTACGCCTCCGGTCGGGACGACGAGGCCACGAAGGCCGAGGCCAAGCGCATCCTGGAAGAGATGAGTTTCGGCGACGACGGCTATTTCTTCGTCTACGACTTTTCCGGCCGTAACCTCATGCATCCCCGCCTGCGGGACCTGGTGGGCAAGAACCTGTGGGAGATGCGCGACGCCAACGGCGTCCCCGTCATCCAGCGCCTGGTGGAGCGGGCGCGCAGCGGCGGCGGCTTCGTGCGCTACCTGTGGAACAAGCCCTCCACCGGCGAGGCGACCGAAAAGTTGGCCTACGCGGTGGAACTCAAGCGCTGGCAGTGGATGATCGGCACCGGCATCTACCTGGACGACGTGGCCGCCGGCAGCCGCAAGCTGCGGGACGAGATTTCCCTGCGCATCCAGCGGGCCATGCTCGCCCTGGCCATCCTCGCCGCTTTTGCCAGCCTGGCCGTCTTCGCCGGCGGCATGATCCTCAATGTCAGCGAACATCGGCTGGCCGACCGCCGCCTCAAGGCCCTGGCCCAGCGCATCGTCAGCTCCCAGGAAGAAGAGCGGGGACGGGTCTCCCGGGAACTGCACGACGGCCTGAGCCAGGTGCTGGTGTCCGTCAAATTCCGCTTCGAGCAGGCCCAGCAGAAGATCGCCGGCAGCGCCCCCGAGGCCGCCCAGTTCATGGACCAGGGCCTGGCCGCCCTGGGCGGTGCCCTGTCCGAGCTGCGGCGCATTTCCCACGACCTGCGCCCCTCGGCCCTGGACGACCTCGGCCTGCATGCCGCCCTGCGTCAGTTGGCCGTGGAATTCGGCGAGCGCAGCGGCGTGGCCGTCGATACCGATGTCGAAGCGCCAGGGCCCATCCTGCGGGGCGAGGCGGCCATCTCCCTGTTCCGCATCGCCCAGGAGGCGCTCACCAATGTGGAGCGCCATGCCGGGGCCCGCCGGGTATGGGTCGCCCTCCACCATGAAGGCGAGGCCTTGCGCCTGTCCATCCGCGACGACGGCGCGGGCTTCGACCCCGCCCGGGTCGATCATCCCGGCAACGGCGGGATCGGCCTGCGCAACATGCGGGAGCGCATCGAACATTTCGGCGGCACCCTCGCGGTGAAATCGGGGGCGGACGGCACCGAGATCGCGGCCAGCCTGCCGGCCGATGCCTTTGCCGAAGGGAGCCCGTCATGACCCAGCCCGGAACGAAAATCCGCCTCATCCTGGTGGAGGACCACCCCCTGGTGCGGGACGGCCTGCGCACCCTGCTCGACGGCAGCGGCGATATCGACATCGTTGCCGAAACCGGCCGGGGGGCGGAGGGGCTGGCCCTGGCCGCCGAGCTGCTTCCGGACATGGCCCTGGTCGACATCGGCCTGCCGGACATGAGCGGCATCGACCTCGCCAGCCGGATCATGGAGCACAACCCGGCCACCCGGGTGCTGGTCCTGAGCATGTACAGCAGCCGGGAATACGTCCTGAGCGCCCTGCGCGCCGGGGTGTGCGGCTATCTCCTGAAGGATGCGCCGTCCTCCGAAATCCTCGACGCCATCCGCACCGTGGCCCAGGGCGGCGTCTATCACAGCGCCGCGGTGAGCGCCGCCCTGCTGGCCGAGAACGCCAGCCGGCACGAATTGACCGAGCGGGAGCGGGAAGTCCTCATCCTCCTGGCCGGCGGATGCAGCAACAAGAGCGTGGCCCAGCAACTGGGCCTGAGCGTGCGCACGGTGGAAACCCACCGCCTCAACCTGCGCCGCAAGGTCGGCGCCGACAACGCGGCCGGCCTGGTCAAGTACGCCCTGGAAAAGGGCTGGATCAAGGTCTAGAGCGGATTCACCCTGACCGGACACGCTGCACTGCCTGGCTTTGGGATGCAGCGCCAGGCGCCGGTCGCGCGGTGCAGTGATCTGCACAAGCGAGCGGCAACGCAGCGATGCGCCCAAAGCCAAGCAGCCCTTCGGGTCAAGGTGAGGGCAGGCGATCGCTGCGTTGCCCGGCTTGGCCAGGGATCACCCTGGCCGG
>DASRUX010000391.1:0-18322 GCA_035655235.1 Rhodocyclaceae bacterium
GTATCCCAGGCGGCCCTCATGGCCGGGAGAAAACAATGAAAGGCCACATCGCCCGCAAGCGTTTCGGGCAGAATTTCCTGATCGACCAGGGCATCATTGCCGGCATCGTTTCCGCCATCGACCCCAAGCGGGACGATACGCTGGTGGAAATCGGCCCCGGCCTGGGGGCGCTCACCGAGCCCCTGCTCCAGCGCCTGGACCACCTGCATGTGGTGGAGATCGACCGGGACCTCATCGCCCGGCTCAAGAAGCGCCATGCCCCGGAGCGGGTCACCGTCCACGAAGGGGATGCCCTGGCCTTCGACTTCGCCACCGTGGGGAAGAACCTGCGCCTGGTGGGCAACCTGCCCTACAACATCTCCACTCCGCTCCTGTTCCACCTGGCCGGCTTTGCCGAGCGGGTGCGGGACATGCATTTCATGCTCCAGAAGGAAGTGGTGGAGCGCATGGTGGCCATTCCCGGCGATTCGGAATTCAGCCGGATTTCGGTGATGCTCCAGTACCGTTTTCACCTGGAATGGCTCCTGGATGTGCCGCCGGAGAGCTTCGACCCGGCGCCCAAGGTGCAGTCCGCCGTGGTGCGCCTCATCCCCAAGGCTGCGGAAGAGCTCAATGCCAAGGACGAGGCGGTGCTGTCCCGGGTGGTGACGGCGGCCTTCTCACAGCGCCGTAAGATGTTGCGCAATACCTTGAAGGGCATTCTCGACGATGCCGGGTTTGCTGCCCTGGGGATTACGCCTACAGCGCGGGCGGAGGACCTGGCGGTGGAGGACTACGTGAGGGTTGCCAACTTTCTGAAGTAATCGGGCGCTGGTTCCGCGCCTGACGCGCGGGCGTACTTTCTTTTGCTTCGCCAAAAGAAAGTAGCCAAAGAAAAGGCGACCCCTGGGTCGGCGCCCCGCTGCGCGGGGTCCCTTGCGCTACTCGGCAGGACGGGCGGCTCGCTAAACTCGCCGCTGTGCGGCTCAGACAACGCGAGCCGACTACCCCCGCCCTCCCTGCGTTGCTCAGCACCTCCCAAGGGGACCCGGAACACCGAACGCAGATTGAAGCCGCCATGGGCTCAGCAACGGTGGGTGTTTAACTTGCCCTGTGCGGCGTCGAGCAACGGAGGGCTGCCGGGGGCTGTCGGCTCGCGTTGTCTGAGCCCAGCAGGGGCGAGTTTAGCGAGCCGCCCGGCAGTCCGAGTAGCGCAGAGAACCCCGCGTAGCGGGGCGCCGCACCGGGCTCGCCTTTTCTTTGGTGCCTTTCTTTTGGCGAAGCAAAAGAAAGATACACGCGCGTCAGGCGCGGAAAACAGCGGCTGATTCAAACCCCCGGCCTCCTGCCGTGAGTCCCAAACAAAAGGCCCACCATCCGGCAGGCCTTTTGCTGGTCAGAAAGAAGACTCAGGCTTCCTTCTTGCAGCCGCAGGTGCTGATCCCCAGCAGCGGGTAGGCCGGGCACCAGCCGACCAGACCGGTCAGCAGGGGAACCACGCCGATGTAACCCCACACCGGCAGGGCGCCGGCCGCGGTGGCGCCGACCAGGCCGAGGCCGACGACGATGCGCAGGACTTTGTCGATACCGCCAACGTTTGCTTTCATGATTTCCTCCATCGAGATTGGGTATGGAGGCAACTTTAGCGTCGGCTAATAGGCTTGTATGTAACCTAGGTCACACAGCAGCAATGGTTTTCAAGCCGGCCCGGTCCAGCAGGGTCACCTGTTCCCGGCCGAGGGCCACCAGGCCCTGGGCGGCGAAACCTTTCAGCAGCCGGCTGACGATTTCCCGCACGCTGCCCAGTTCCTCCGCCAATTGCTGATGGGTGACGTTGAGCACGTTCTCGTGACGTGCGAGCAGGAGCTTGGCCAGACGCTGGTCGAGGCGGGCGAAGGCCACTTCCTCCACCAGCTGCATCAGCTCGGCGATGCGGTCGGAAAAGAGATGGAAGACGAACTCCCTGAAGGGGGCGTACTCCGCCACCAGCTGGCCGAAGAGGGGCGCCGGCAGCACCAGCAGGGTGAGGGGCGTCTCGGCGATGCCCCGGGCCGAATAGGGGGTGTGGCCCAGGAGGCAGCTGGAGGTGATGATGCAGGAGCCGCCGGGCTCGACCCGGTAGAGGAGCATTTCCCGGCCGCTCGGCGTGCTCTTGACCACCTTGATGCTGCCCGAGAGCAGCATGGGGAATCCTTGGCAGGGCTGGCGCTCGGCGAAAAGCTGGACGCCGGCGGGGACTTCCATGACCGCCTCGGGCTGCAGAGCCTTGTCCAGGAGGGCGGACGGCAGGCCGGTGAGGGCGGGATAGAGCCGGAGAAGGCCGTCACGGTCCAGGGTCATTGGGCCTCGTCCGGGCGGATGTCGGCGTAGACCGGGGCGTGGTCCGAGGGACGCTCTCGCTTCCTGGGCGCCCGGTCGATGGCGGAGGCGGTGCAGCGCTCGGCCAGGGGCGCAGAGAGGAGGATGTGGTCGATACGCAGGCCCAGGTTCTTCTGGAAGCCCAGCATGCGGTAGTCCCACCAGGAAAAGCTCTTTTCCGGCTGCTCGAAGAGGCGGAAGCTGTCCTTCAGCCCCAGGTCCAGGAGGCGGCGGAAAGCTGCCCGCTCTGGTTCGGAACAGAGCACCTGCCCGGCCCAGGCCTTGGGGTCGTGGACATCGCAGTCTTCCGGGGCGATGTTGTAGTCGCCGCAGATGGCGAGGCGGGGGTGGGCCGCCAGTTCCTCGGCCAGCCAGGTATGCAGGCCGGAAAGCCAGTCCAGCTTGTAGGCGTATTTATCGCTGCCCACTGCCTGTCCGTTGGGCATGTAGGCGCAGATCACCCGCACCCCGCCGACGGTACCGGCGATGAGCCGCTTCTGCTCGTCGGGGAAGTGGGGGTTGGCCCGCACCACATCGGCAATGGGGGCCTTGGCCAGGAGGGCCACGCCGTTGTAGGTCTTCTGGCCGGAGAAGGCGACCTGATAGCCCGCCGCCTCGATTTCCGCCACGGGGAAGTTCTGGTCCTCCAGCTTGGTTTCCTGGAGGCAGACTACGTCGGGCTGCTTGTCCGCCAGCCAGTCCAGGAGGTGGGGCAGGCGGACCTTGAGGGAATTGACGTTCCAGGCGGCGATGCGCATGCCAGCGGTCATTTGGCGAGGCCGCCGGAGGGCTTGCTGCCCGGGGGCGCCTTGGCGGGGTAGCCGGCCAAGTCGAGAACGTTGTTATAGCCCTCGGCCTGGAATCCCCGTACCGGCTGCTTGCCGACTTTCAGGGAGGGAAGGGCGTAATCTCCGATCAAGGCCTTCAGTTCCTCGAAGTCTTCCGGCTTTTGGAGGATTTTCTCCTGGAAGGGGACGCCGCGGCCATTGAGCAACTCCCGCGCCTGGGCGCATTGGCTGGTGCAGTCCGTGGTGGTGTACAGGGTGACCGGGAAATTCTCGGCGGCGCGGCGGACCGCATAGGATTGGGAGTTGACCGCCACCTCCGCTTCCGCCTTGATCACCTTCTTGGCGGTGGACGGCGGCGGGGAGTCGGAAATGACGGTCTTGCCGGTGGCCGGATCGACCCAGCGGTAGGTCTGGGCGCAAGCGCTGGCGCTGGCCAGGGCGATAGCCAGGATGGCGAGTTGTCGCATGGTGTACTCCGGTGGCTGATCAGGCAGCAATCATACCGCTATGCCGCAGCAATGCGTCCACGCTGGGCTCCCGGCCGCGGAAGGCGCGGAAGGAGTCGATGGCCGGGCGGGAGCCGCCCACGGACAGGATTTCGTCCAGGAAGCGTTTTCCCGTGACCGGGTCGAAGGGATTGCCGGCTTCCTCGAAGGCAGCGTACACGTCGGCGGAAAGCACCTCGGCCCATTTGTAGCTGAAGTACCCGGCGGCGTATCCCCCCGCGAAGATGTGGGAGAAGCTGTTGGGGAAGCGGTGCCATTCCGGCGGGAAGAGGACCGCCACTTCCCGGCGAACCTCGTTGAGCAGGCCCATGATGCTCCGCTGGCCCTTGGGGTCGAAGGTGTAATGGAGCTGCAGGTCGAAGAGGCTGAATTCCAGCTGGCGCACGGTCTGCAAGCCGCTCTGGAAGCTCTTCGCAGCCAGCATCTTGTCGAACAGCTCCCGGGGCAGGGGTTTGGCGGTGTCCACATGGGAAGTCATGTCCTGGAGCACCTCCCACTCCCAGCAATAGTTCTCCATGAATTGGGAGGGCAGCTCCACCGCATCCCACTCGACGCCGTGGATGCCGGAAACCCCCAGCTCCTCGACCCGGGTGAGCAGATGGTGGAGGCCGTGGCCGGTTTCGTGGAAGAGGGTCTGGACTTCGTCATGGGTGAAGGTGGCAGGCTTGCCCCCCACCGGCCGGGAGAAATTGCAGTTCAGGTAGGCCACCGGCGTCTGGATGCCGGAACCGCTGGCCTTGCGGCGGCGGGTGATGGCCTCGTCCATCCAGGCGCCGCCCCGCTTGGTTTCCCGTGCGTAGAGGTCCAGGTAGAACTGGCCCACCAGGGCGCCCTCGGCGGTTTCCAGGCGGAAGAAACGCACATCCTCGTGCCAGACGGGGGCGGTGTCCGGTTTGACGGTGACGTTGAAGAGGCTCTGGATGACCCGGAACAGGCCGTCGAGCACGGTGGGTTCGGTGAAATACTGCTTCACCTCCTGCTCGGAGAAGGCGTAGCGGGCCTGGAGGAGCTTTTCGGAGGCGTAGGCGGCGTCCCAGGGCTGGAAGTCGGCGATGCCCAACTCCTTGGCGGCAAAATCCTTCAGTTCCACCAGGTCCTTCTCGGCGAAGGGCTTGGCCTTGGCGGCCAGTTCCCGCAGGAAGCCGAGGACCTGGTCCGGGGTTTCGGCCATCTTGGGCACCAGGGAAATCTCGGCGTAGTTCTGGTAGCCCAGCATCTCGGCCTCTTCCTGGCGCAGTTCCAGGATGCGGCCCATCAGCGGGGTGTTGTCCCATTCCGGCTTGCTGGCGCCGTCGTGGAATTCGGCGGCCCGGGTGGCGTAGGCCCGGTAGAGGCGGGCTCGCAGGTCCCGGTTGTCGGCGTACTGCATGACCGGGCCGTAGGAGGGGGCGTGCAGGGTGAAGCGCCAACCTTCGACGCCGGCATTCTTGGCGGAGGCGCGGGCGGCTTCCTTGGCGTCCTCCGGCAGGCCGGCGAGAAGGGATTCGTCGGTGATGATTTCGGCGAAGGCGTTGGTGGCGTCCAGGAGGTTTTCCGAGAACTTGGCGGACAGGCCGGCCAGTTCCTCCTGGATGGCCTGGAAGCGGGGCTTCTTGTCTTCCGGCAGCTCGGCGCCGGATAGGCGGAAGTCCCGGACCTCGTTGTCGATGATCTTCTTCTGGGCCGGGTCGAGCTGCGGGTACTCGGCACCATTCCGGATGGCCTTGTACTTCTCGAAGAGCTGCAGGTTCTGGCCCAGTTCGCTGTAGAAGCGGGTCACCTCCGGCAGCATCTCGTTGTAGGCCTCGCGCCAGGGTGGGATGTCATTGACCGAATGCAAATGCCCGACGATGCCCCAGGCCCGGGACAGGTGCTCGATGCCGTCGGACAGGGGGCGGGCGAATCCCGCCCAGGTGGCCGGCACGTCGGCGGCGGTGAGCTTTTCCACCAGCTGGCGGCTATCGGCCAGCAGGGCCTCGATGGCGGGCTTCACATGGGCGGGCTCGACGGCGTCGAAACGGGGCAGTCCGGAGAAATCGAGAAGGGGATTGGCAGTGGTCATGGTCTGGTTCCGGAATCAAAAAGCGGGCGGGGTGGATGGCCACCGCCGCCCGCTGAATATGGGGCAGGGCTTTATTTTACAAGTTCCCGGTAGGCATGCCATGTGGCATGGCCAAGGACGGGCATGGCGAAGACCAGGCCGACCATGAGGGTGGCGAAGCTGATGAAGACCAGGAGGGCGATGATGCCGGCCCACAGCACCAGGGTTTCCAGGTTGAGAAAGAAGGCCCGCAGGCTGGTGGCCATGGCGGTGACGAAGTCCGCGTCCCGATCCAGGATCATGGGCACCGAAACCACGCTGAAGGCGAAGACCAGCAGGGCCAGGCAGGCGCCGAGGATGAGCCAGGTGGCCATGAAGGCCTGGTGCTCGCCGGTGGTCAGCAGGTTGACCATCTGGCTGAGCCCCAGCTCCTGGTTGGCGATCAGGGAGAAGGAAACGGCGGTGACCTGCTCCCAAAGGACCGCAACCACCGCGATGAGCAGGCCGTACAGGGTGAGGGCAGGAGCGTTGCGGCCCAGGTTGCCGAGGGAGTCCAGGAAGCCCGGCCGGGGGCCGCCGATAGCCCGCAGCCGGCTCAGTTCGTAGAGCCCGGCGGCCAGCAGCGGGCCAGCCAGGCAGAAGACCGACAGGGCGGTCATGAACAGGTAAGGCTCGTGCAGGCTGCCGAGAAGAATGAGGTCGCCGCCGATGCTGAACAGGAGGCCATAGGCCAGGCTCGGCAGGGGATTGGCGAGGAGGTCGCCCACGCCGGCCTTCAGCCATTGCGCCGGTCGGTCGAGGCCGACCCGCTGCACGGGCGGCAGGGGGAAATGGCGGTCGAGGAAGGTTGGGGTATGTCCCATGACGATGTCTCGAAAAGCGATCAACCGTTGGGACAATGCCCCCCGCAAGCGGTTCGCGGGGGGATTGCTGAATTGCGTTTAGAGAACCTTGCCGGTCAGGCGCTCGTAGGCTTCCACGTACTTGGCGCTGGTCTTGGCGATGACGTCGGCCGGCAGCTTGGGGCCGGGGGCCTTCTTGTTCCAGTCCAGGGTTTCCAGGTAGTCGCGGACGAACTGCTTGTCGTAGGACGGCGGGTTGGCGCCTTCCTGCCACTCGCTGGCGGGCCAGAAGCGGGAGGAATCCGGGGTCAGGGCCTCGTCGATGAGGTGCAGGGTGCCGGCGGCATCGATGCCGAACTCGAACTTGGTGTCGGCGATGATGATGCCCCGGCCGCGGGCGAAGGCGGCGGCCTCTTCATAGAGGGCGATGGCGGCGGTGCGGGCTTCGGCGGCGATCTGGGCGCCGTTCTTGCCGGTGCCGGCCAGCTGGTCGGCCAGGACGGCGGCGCAGTTGGCTTGGGCCTTGGCGAAGGAAATGTTCTCGTCGTGGTCGCCCACGTCGGCCTTGGTGGCCGGGGTGAAGATGGGGCTGGGCAGCTTGGCGGCCAGCTTGAGGCCGGCAGGCAGGGGAATACCGCAGATGGCGCCGGTGGCCTGGTAATCCTTCCAGCCGGAACCGATGACGTAGCCGCGCACCACGGCCTCGATGGGCAGGGGCTTCAGGCGCTTCACCACCACGGAACGACCGCGCACCTGATCCCGCTCCTCGGGAGCCACCACGCTTTCCGGATCGACGCCGGTGAGCTGGTTGGGGACGATGTGGCCGAGCTTCTCGAACCAGAAATCGGCCACCGCCGTCAGCACCTCGCCCTTGCGGGGGATGGGGTCCGGCAGGATGACGTCGAAGGCGGACAGGCGGTCGGTGGTGACGATGAGCAGCTTGTCGGCATCGACGGCGTAGATGTCGCGGACCTTGCCCTTGGACAGGAGGGGCAGGCTCTTGATGGAGGATTCGAAAAGGGGAGCGGTCACGGCGGGGTTTCCCTGGGCAAAAATTTAAGGCGTGATTATAGATTAATGCGCCTCGCCTTCCTCAGCGGCGAGCTTCTTGTGCATGCGATGGGTGCCCCAGGCCACTAGGCCGGCGATGATGGGGATGGAGACGGCGGTGATGACATCGGTGGAGAGGTGGTGCAGCTCCTTGGTGCCCTTGGCCAGGTACTGGACCAGTTGGGAGCCGTAGTAGGTGAGGACCACCACCGACAACCCTTCCACCGTCTCCTGCAGGCGCAGTTGCAGCTTGGCGCGGCGGTTCATCTGGGACAGGAGTTCCTGGTTCTGGCGTTCCAGCTCGATATCCACCCGGGTACGCAGCAGCTGGCTGGTGCGGGCGATGCGGGCCGACAGCTCTTCCTGGCGGCGGGCGACGGCGGCGCAGGTGTTGAGGGCCGGGGCCAGGCGACGCTCCATGAAACCCTTGATGCTGGGGTAGCCGGAAACCACCGTTTCCTTCAATTCGGCCATGCGCTGCTGCACCAGGCGGTAGTAGGCGGCGGCGGCGCCGAAGCGGTAATTGGTGCTGGCCACCGAATGCTCGACCTCGGCCGCCAGGCGGGTGAGATCGGCGAGGAGCGAGCGCTCGTCCTCGGGGGATGCCGCCGTGGCCATGCGGTCGATCAGCGCCGCCAACTGGTCCTCGGCATGGTTGAGCAGGGCGCCCACGGTCTTGGCCACCGGGAAGGCGAGGAGGGCGACGACCCGGTAGGTTTCGAATTCCAGGAGGCGCTGCACGGTCCGGCCGGCGCGCAGCCGGTCGAGGCTTTCGTTAACCACGGTGAAGCGCGAGAAGCCGTCGCGGATGCGGAAATCGGTGAAGACCCAGGCGGCGCCGCCGCCGATGCGCGAGGCGACGATCACTTCGCCGGGGGCCGACAGACTGGCGAGCAGGGTCTGCGGGTCGTTGCCCGCCGCCGGCAGCATGTCGAGATGGGTGGCGGCGATCAGCTGCCCCGGGATGGCTGCGACCCAGTCGGCCGGGGCGGCGTCGAGGGCCTGCCCGGCGCCGGTCGGCGCCATGACGAAGACGCTGTAGGTCGAGAACTCGCCGTGCCGCTCCCACTTGAGGAGGAAGGCGCCGGCGTCCACGATCAGGTGGGCGGCATCGCCGTCCAGCGTCAGCGGCAGGCCCAGGCGCTGGTGCAGAGCGGCCAGGTGGGCGCGTTCGGCCGCGGGCTCGGCGCCGTCATGCAGGAAGGCGAGGAAGCTGACCCGGGCGGGGGCTTCCAGGGGCACTGGCGGGCGGGCGTGGACCTCGTCGTTGAGGCGCTGGCGCAGGGGGTGGGAGCGGAAATCCACGATAAGGCATTCCATCGGCAAGGTTGCAGGGAATGTAGTGCCTTGGGCTGCGGGTGGCAAGGCCACCGCTTGCCGGCTGCCTTCAGGGGAGGGCGACCTTCACGCCGATGCTCAGGCTGTGGGCCAGGAGCGAGGAAAACTCGGCGCGCGCTCCACCGGCCGTCAAGGTGCCCAGGGCAAAGGCGGTCACCCGCCGGCTCAGGACGGCCTCGGCGTAGCCTGCCAGTTCGCTGGAGCCGTCGTCGAGGTTGCGGGAGACCATCAGCCGCCAATAGCCGTCCTCGTCCCAGGTACTGTTCTGCCAGACGAGGTGCAGGTAGCGCCGCCCGAGGAGCGGCGGCGCATAGCCCAAGGCCATTGCGGCCGCTTGCGGTGCCGCGGGGTCGGCGGCCCGGGCGAAATAGGACCGGGCTTCGCCGGCCGTGAAACCATGGCCGTGGTGGAGGTATTCGCCGCTCAGGGACTGGCCGTTGTCGAAGGTGTATTGGGCGCCGACCAGGGCGTTGGTGCGCCGGGGCGATTCCTCGCCCAGGGCAAAGGGCTGGGCGGGGTCGGCCGGGGACTGCAGGGCCCGGCTGCGGGTGGACGATCCGATCTCGCCATAGGCGAGCAGGGCGTCGCTGGCGGTGACTTGGCCGTGGGCGCCCAGGAAGGCGCCACGCCCAGCCGGGCGGGCGACGGCCAGGCCGCCCGCCCAGGCCTCGCCGCGATGCTCGAAGCGGGCCAGCCAGGCGTCGTGCCAAGGATCGGGGTCCGGGGCGGCGTGGCCGGAACCGACGATGTGCGCGACATGGAGGGCGTTCTGCCGATCCGGCGTCCAGCTGAGCCCGGCGCTGTCCATACCCGACAATTCCCGCAGGGGGTTACTGCGGCCATTGTCGAAATAGAAAGGATTGGCGGGGGAGCGGAACTGGGCCGGTCCCCAGGTGAGCAGATCGCGCCCGCCGGTAAGGCGCCAGTGCTGGCCCAGGCGCAGTTGCCCTTGCCATTGGCTGAGATAGCCCTGGTGGCTGGGGCCGGAACCGTCGCCCTCGCTTTGCCGGATTCCCAGGATGGGGCGGGCGCTGAGGCGCAGGTCCTCGCCTTCCAGCTTGAAATTGAAGCGACCCTCGGCCGTATCCTGCCGCCGGGGGATCCGGGCGATGCGGTTGCCGGGATTCAGCACGCTCCCGCCTTGCCGGGCATAGCCCTCGCTGTAGGCGTAGAGCACGCCGTCCCAGCGCGTCGACCAGCCCTCCTCGGCGGCTCCGGCGGCGGCTGCGCCCAGGGCGGCGGCGAGCAGGAGCCCGCGCCGCAGGGTCATTGCATCTGGCCCAGTTCGAACTCGTCCGGGGCGATCTTGCGGACCTTGACCGCACCGAAGGCCATCGTGGTTTCGGCATCGACCAGGGCATCTCGGATCAGCATTTCGCTGACGAAGGGAATGCGTGCCCCGTCGAACACGATGCGGTTGTCGTACTTGAAGCGGGCGGTCTTGAGCAGCTTGCCGGACAGGGAGTAGAACTCGGCCTTGACGCCGACCCCCCGCGCCGCCGACACCCAGTAGCGGATGCGGTCGTAGGTAGTCCGCTTGTGGCGGGCGTTGAGCTGCAGCACATGGCAGGCTTCGCCATCCACCGCCTCCTCGCCTTCCAGTTGCGCCTCGTAGTCGCCGGCATAGTCGGTGGCGGCGATATCGCCGTTGGCGGCTTCGCCGCTGAGGCGCTGGCGCGGGGAGATGGGAATGGGCTTGGCCAGGCCGGGGCGGGTGAGCCACATGTTGCGGCCCACCTGGAGCAGCTTCGATCCTTTGAAGCGGGCGGGTTCCAGGGTTTCGGCCACGCTGGCGTCGTCCACCGCCCGCACCTCCAGGCGCATTTCCTCCCGCTGCTTCTGGCCTTCCCGGGAGGTCAGCTGAATCTCCCAGACGATACCCGGCAGGCCGCCGCCCCGGGCCCGGTCGGCCTGGCGGAGAATGGCCTGGGCATCCGGGGCGGCGAAGGCGGAAAGGCTGGTGGACAGCAGGGCCAGGGCCCACAAAAGTCGTCTCGTCATGGCTGGCTCACACGTGTCCCAGGGCATCGATGATCGGTTGGCGGGCGGCGCGCCGGGCCGGCAGCAGGGCGGCGGCGGTTCCCACCGTGGCCATCAGGGCCAGGGCGAAGGCGATCCGCGGCAGGTCGAGGTCCACCAGCAGGGGAATCGGCACGGCGCTGTTGGGCGGGACGTAGGAGATGCCGGCGACGTTGATGCCGTAGCGGACGGCGAAGGTGAGCAGCAGGCCCAGCAGGCAACCGGCCAGGCTCAAGACCAGCGATTCGGCGGCGAACAGGCGCACGACGCCGCTGCGCTTGAGCCCGACGGAGCGCAGGGTGCCGATTTCCCGGGTGCGCTCGACCACGGTCATGCTCATCGAATTGGCCACGCTCATCACCACCACGGTCAGGACGATGCTGAAGATGAAGCCGAAAATCATGTCGAACATGTTGTGCACCTGCTGGTAGAAACTCGACAGTTCCTGCCATGTTTCGATTTCCAGGTCGAAGCCGGCCTTGGCCAGCTTGGCCGCGAGCTGGCTGCGCATCGTTTCCGTGGCGGCGGCATCGTCGAGGAGCAGGGTCAGGCGGTCGGCCTTGCCGTCGGCGTCGAGCAAGGTTTGGGCGGTACTCAGAGGGACGTAGGCGAACTTGTCGTTGCTGCCGGCGTTGCCGGTATTGAAGGTGCCGCCCACCGTGATGTCCAGGGCATTGGCCTGTCCCCCCAGGGTATTGACCAGCAGCGCGGCCTGGCCGCCGACCGGCAGGTGCAGCAACTCGGCCAGGCCGGCGCTCAGTTCCACCACTTCCAGGCGCGCCGGGTCGAGCTGCTTGAGAAAGCTGGCGTAGGCGCCGGATGCCGCCTCTTCGGGGGTCAGGTAGCCGTCCTGCAGGCTTTGCATGTCTTCCGGGGCGACGCCTTCGGCGATGAAGATGGTGCTCGCCCTGCCGTTGCTGACCAGGCCGTTGAAGGCAAGGCGCGGCGCGATCCGCTTGATGCGGGGCTCGTCCTGGAGCACGGTGCGGATGCGCGCAATGTCTTCGGCATCGAGCAGGTAGCGCTCCGGATCGAGCTTCCCTTCCCGGGACATGCCGCGCTTGCTCAAGGTCAGATGGCCCAGAAGCTCGGCATGGATGGACTGGCGGGAGAGGCCGTCATAGACGTTGTGGGTATACCCGGCGAAGAGGGCGATGGCCGAGAAGCCGAGGGCGATGGCGATGAGGGTGGCGAAGGACCGGCGGCGATTGCGCGCCAGGCTGCGGAAAGCGGTCTTCAGAAGGTTCATGCGCCGACCTCATCGCTTTCGATCAGGCCGTCGCGCAGGAGAATCTTGCGGTCCACATGGGCGAGAAGCCGGGGATCGTGGGTGGTGAACACGAAGGTGACGCCCCGGGAGCGGTTCATTTCGCGCATCAGGGCGACAATGCCCTGGCTGTTCTCGGAGTCGAGGTTGGCGGTGGGTTCGTCGGCGATGACCAAGCGTGGCTGGCCGGCCAGGGCGCGGGCGATGGCCACGCGTTGCCGCTGCCCGCCGCTCAGCTTGTCGGGGCGGGTGTTGCCGCAGGCGGTCAAGCCGACGTCGGCGAGGGCGGCAGCGGCCAGGGCGCGGGCCGACCGTTCGGCGACGCCGCGAATCTGCAGGGGCAGCATGACGTTCTCCAGGGCCGTGAGTACCGGCACGAGGTTGAAGTTCTGGAAGATGAAACCGATCTTGTCGCCGCGGAAAAGGGTGAGCGCATCGTCATCGAGGGTGCGCGTATCCCGGCCGTCGAGCCGGATTTCGCCGCTGGTGGGGGCGTCGATCAGGCCGATCAGGTTCATCAGGGTGGACTTGCCGCTGCCGGAAGGCCCCCACACCGCCAGGAATTCACCGGTCAGGATGTCGAGGGAAACGCCGCGCAAGGCGTCGACGACGGTTTCGCCGAGATGGAAGCGGCGGCGCACGTCCCGGAGGGAGAGCAGGGTGCTTGCGGCGGCAGGGGGGCTGGCCGGCTCGGAACCGGCGCTGTCGTTCATTGGGTTGAAACGATCCATACGGAATAGCCTTCGCGCAGGGTGGGGAAGAAGTGGCGGAAGAGGAAGCGCGGCATGCCGAAGGTTCCGGCGTCGACGGCGAGTTCCGTGATGGATTGCTGCGCCTGGACCCGGAATCCTTCGGCCTTGAAGATCTCGATCGGATGGGTTTGCCCGGTCTGGAAGATGGCGCCGAATTTCTCGAAACGGTCGAACAGCTTGCGGCTGTAGCGGCGGTAGAAGGCGGCCGACATCAGGTCCGTGAGCACGACGGCATCGGGCAGGCTCTCCTTGATGGCTCGGGCGGTGGCCCGCAGTTCCGCTTCGCTGAGGTACATGGCGACACCCTCCAGGACGACGATGGGGGAAGCGTCGGCGGCATAGGGCGCGAGCTTCTCGGCAAGGGATTCCCGGGCGAATTCGATGGGCAGGCGGATAAGGTCGTTGTCGGCGCGAGCGATGGGCAGGCGCTCTTCCTTGAAAGCCATCACTTCGGGTTCGTCCAGCTCGACCCAGCGTCCGCCGGCGAGGCGATGGGGGCGGGTGTCGAAGCCGGCGCCGATGGTGATGATGCGGGCGTCCGGGCGGGTCTGCAGGATGCGCCGCAGATGGTCGTCGATCAGCCGGTGGCGGGCGACGGTGCTGGCATTCTGGCGGGAGAAGCGGCGGAAGCCTTCGACGAAATCCCGCTGGCTGTCGTCGATGAAATTTGCGGCGAGGGTGTCGCCGCAGACCGGGCGGGCGGACATGGCGTCGAACATGCGCATTCCGCAGCAATAGAAGGCGGTTTTCGAAACGGGCTTCATGGTGTTTGTTTCCGGCTGGTGGGCGGAGTCTGCGTCTCGGGTCATGCGGTGAGGCCGCCGTCGACAACCAGGGTCTGCCCGGTGAAATAGGCGCCGCCGGGGCCGAGCAGGAATGCCACGACGGCAGCAACGTCGTCGACCGTGCCCATGCGGCGCAACGGCACCTGGGCAATCATCTTCTTGCGTTGGGCGTCGTCCATCTGCTCGGTCATTTCGGTGGCGATCAACCCGGGCGCAATCGCGTTGACGCGGATGTTGAAACGGCCGAATTCGAGCGCCAGGGAGCGCGTCATGCCGATCAAGGCGGCTTTCGAGGCCGCGTAGTTGGCCTGGCCGACATTGCCCTTGAAGGCGGTGACCGAACTCATATTGACGATGCAGCCGTCGCCAGCGGCTAGCATGGCCCGCGCGAAGGCTCGGATGACGTGATAGGCGGAATCGAGATTGGATGCCATCAGGCCGCCCCACTGCTCACGGTCCATGTTCATGAACAGCGTATCGCGGGTAATCCCGGCGTTGTTGATGATGGCGTAGGGGGCGCCGTGCTTGGCGAGCAGGTTCTCGGCCAGGAAGGCGACCTCGTCGCCCCGAGCCATGTCGCAGCGATAGCCTTCGCACCATTGGGGCGCTTCGACCAGTCCGCCGCTCAGTTCTTCGGCCTCCCGGTCGGATGAGCGGTAGGTGAAGGCAACGTCATAGCCAGCCTTGGCGAGGCCCTGCACGATGCCGCGGCCGATGCCGCGGGTGCCCCCGGTGACGAGCACCCAGGGTCTATTTTGCTCAGGCATGTCGATTCGATCCTCGCAGCTTGGTCTTGTCCGGAATTCCGGCAGATGTCATGGGGTGTTTTGAGTGGAGAGGCGGGAGGCCATGCCTCCCGCCTTGGGTGCCGCCGCGGTGCGCTCAGACGAAGGCGATGTTGGCGGGGCTGGTCTCGGAATACTCGGCGCGGCTCTGTCCGGAGGCCAGGCTCAGATAGCGCATGTGAATATTCAGGACATCGGTTTCGGTATACGGGTTGTCGTTGCCGAAAAGGTCGTTGAGCACCCGATGCTTGTGGTGGGAAATGCGCTGAATGGCGCTCAACTTGTTGCCCTGGGCCGGGATGAACAGGGGCAGCATCTTGTTCAGGCCTTCGAAATAGGTCTCGTGCACCATGGCGTTGTGGTGGGTGAGGCCGCGTTCGACATTTTCCAGGGCGCGCGCCTTGTGGGCAGGATCGGCGTTGATCAGATCGCGGATCAGGGCAGACCAGGCGGCGATGTGCCGGGCCTCGTCGTTGCGGATGTTGGCGAGGGCAGCCTTGAGTTCCGGATGATGGACCGTGGCGACGACATCGCGGTAGAGCTCGGTATTGATCACTTCGGCGAACAGGTGGGCCAGCGCATAGCTGTAGAGATTCCAGTAGCGGCGCTTTTCATAGCACCAGACGTAGCGCGCGCCGAAGTCGCGGACCGAGGCCTGGGCGATGTAATCCGTGCGGCCGGTGGTCACGTAATCGTAAAGGAGGCCAAGCGTGATGCCGTGCCGCATTTCCTCGTAAACAATGATGTTGACGTAGGAGAGCAGCGGCGACCAGTCGTAGAGCAGTTCCCGGGGATAGCCCGCTTCCCGTTCCTGGAACAGCAGGTCGTAGAACTGGACTGCCGAGGCCTGGCCGGAATATTCGCCGTCCCGCAGGCAGTCGAGTAGCTTGATGATCCCCCGGTCGTGTTCGTCCAGCTCCGCCACCCAGGGGAAGTCGTACCGGTTGGCGTTCCAGCGTTGTTCGTCGGAAATATTTCCGAATTTCGCAATCGTTTCCAAACCGCTCATGCTGATGCTCCTGTTATTTCGATGATGAAATGGCCGTCTGCTTGCCGCTCAGTGCGTCAGACGGGAGCCGATGTAGCCGGCGAAGTCGCCCAAGGTCGAAATCTTTCCCGACGAAAAGTCGTCGTAGTCGATCTGGACACCGTACTTCTTGGTGATCTCCATCTGGATCGATACGTAGTCGAGACTGTCCAGGCCGATCGTCTTGAGCTCTCGCTCCGCGGTCAGCGTGTCGATGTCCACGTCATTGAGGACGATGATTTTCGATTTGAGGAATTCCAGGATTTCCATTTTTCCGACTCTCCTATTGAAAAGAACACTAAGCTCTGCGCCGCGCCATCACGCCCATTTCGGCCACCAGTTCCAGCTTCCCGTCGAGCCAGACCGGCAGGTCGACCAGCGCGAAGACGGCATCGTTGGTGACCACCCGGCCCTTTTTCTGGGCGTCGTAGGCGATTGCCCGCGGCGCCTCGGCGAGGGGGCGCCGCATCAGGGACGGCGTCGCCGTCACCATGTGGGTGGTCTGCATCACGATCAATTCCCGGGAGATGTCCTGATGGCGGCTGTCGATGCCGTAGTGCTCGAACAGCTCTTCCTGGAACATCGTGCGTGCGTGCCGGGTCATGTATTCGGAGAAGATCAGGGCGTCGAGGAAAATCCACAGCGCCTCAATGCCCGGATAGCCCTCGCGGAATTCATCGAGCTTTTCGCCCAGGTTTGCGGGGCTGACCTCGAAACGCGGGCCTTGGGCATAAATCGACGTATCGAAGTCGACCGGCGAGCAGATGCCGGAAATACTTTTTTCCGGGCTGCCGTTTTCTGCCAGCCCGAAGCGCAGGATGCTGCTGGCGGGGCGTTGGACCTGGGAGGTGGCGTAAGTGTGCTTGATGGGCAGGGCGCGTTTGAGTTGGGCCTGCCATTGAATCCAGCCGTCCGTTTCCCAGGTCGCCCGCGCCGCGAAGTCCTTGAGCGGCAGCAGGGCCAGCATGCCATGCGCGATGACGCCGTCCAGGCCGAATTCCTTGACGGCTACGTCTTCGTCGAAATGGATGGGGTTGTAGTCGCCAGAAAAATGCGCCCATTTTTCCAGGTCCTTGGGGGCGAACTGCAGCTCCATCAATTGCACCTCGTGAAGACCAGGGCGCTGTTGGCGCCGCCGAAGCCGTAATTGACGTTCAGGGCGACATTGACCTCCTGGTCCTGGCGATGGACGTTGGGAACATAGTCGAGGTCGCAGGCAGGGTCCGGGTTGTGGAGATGGATGGTCGCCGGGACCAGGCCGGTCTGCATCGTCTTGATGCAGAAGATCGATTCCAGTGCCCCGGTCGCGGCGATCAGGTGCCCGGTGTAGGACTTGGTGCTCGATGTCGGGATGTCGTAGGCGCGCTTGCCGAAAGCCAGCTTCAGGCACTCGGTTTCGTTGAGGTCGTTGAGGGGCGTCGAGGTGCCGTGGGCATTGATGTAGTCGATGTCGCCGGCGTCGATGCCGGCGTTTTCGCAGGCGGCCCGGATCGAGCGCGTGCGCGCCTGGAGGTCCTCGGCCGGCGATGTGATGTCGTAGGCGTCGGAATAGCTGCCGAAGCCGGAGATTTCGGCGAGGATGTTGGCACCGCGGGCCTTGGCGCTCTCATAGTCCTCAAGGCAGAGCACCGCTGCGCCTTCCGACATGACGAAACCGCTGCGGTCCATGCTGAACGGGCAGCATGCCTTCTCCACCGTCTCCTGCTCCTTGGATAGGGCACGCAGGACATCCACCGTCCATACGTTGAACAGGGTCTTGATGCTTTCCCCGCCGCCGGCCAGCATCATTTTGGCCCGCCCCGAGCGGATGACCTCGTAGGCGTCTCCCACGGCGATGCTGCCGGTTGCGCAGGCGGCGATCGGGGTGTTCTGGTAGCCCCGCAGATTCCAATGCATGGACAGTGCCGCAGTGGCGACGCTGGGCATCGCCATGAGATTGGAGAAGGGCGAGGCCCAGCCGCTGTCGCGATAGAGATCGCTCATTTCGGTCTGCAAATCCTGGCCGGCCCAGCCGGTGCCGAAAATCACGCCACGCTCGAACGGGTCGTAGAAATCATCCAGGTTGGCCTCCTCGCCGAAGGCGCTGGCGATCGCTTCGTCGGCAGCAACCATGCCGTGCCTGCCGAAGTCGGGGAGGAATTTCAGGATGGCCTTGGAAATCTTCTTGGTCGACGGCGGGTTCTTGATCTGGCCGAAGTACTTGGCGACGATCTTGGGATCGGCGTAGGTTTCGCGCTGATAGCCGACCTGGTAACGGGAAATGGCATCCCAGATCTCGTCGACGTTGTTGCCAAGGGCGCATACGGCGCCACAGCCGGTGATTACCACGCGGCGATTGGTAGTGCGAGCCACTAAACCCTCCTTTGGTGTCAGGGAACTGCTATCCAGGCTGCGTTTGTCGTCCGGGAGGACCCGGTATTCATTTGGAATCGACGGCGGATTAAAGCGGATTGGCTTTCCTCGGGTAACTGTCAACTTTTCCAGGGGGCGTTCGCCTTGTCCGGTAATGGGGAGCAGCCCCCGGCTATCGGCCCCAGGGGGCGAGGGGCAATGCATTCCGGATAGAATGCGTATGACATTGAATTCATCGGAGTGCGCCGTGCTTTGTCCAAAATGGGTCTTTCCTCTTCTGCTCGTCCTTCTTCCCCTTTGTGCCGATGCCCGGCCCTGGAAAATCTCCCTGCCCGTACAGGGTTCGACCTCCCAGGCCTTGTCGCCCGATGGGCAGCGGCTGGCGGTGGCGCCTACCTTTGGCCCGGTGGCGGTTTTTTCCACCGAGTCCGGCCATCTGGAATCCACCTTCAAG